>DASTMP010000173.1:0-164830 GCA_035714085.1 Blastocatellia bacterium | reverse complement strand
TGGTGAAGCGCGCCGGCCGTCTGGTTCTCAGCCTTCGATCAGAACTTCCCTCCGAGTGCTACGGCCGCGTTCGCTGCCATTCTGGCGTCGGCGAGTTTGCGGATCGCGGCGGTCTTGCCTGGACCGTCAGGCAGGAACGGCGCGATTTCGATTGCGAGATCAATGAATGCTGCGTTGATCCTTTCGTAGGTCATTCTCTGATCCGGAGTCGGAGGGTGATAGGAAAAGATTTCTACGATCTCCTTCTCGTCGAAGGCACGATAGGGTTGAGGTTGAGAAGCGCCGGCGGATTGGCCGGTGGCCTCGGGATAGGGTTGCGGCGCGAGGGCCTCGGCGGACTGGTCCGCGTATGCTCCTGGCATAGGCATGTGAAGAAATCTCCTTTTGATCGTGCGCTCTGTACGCTGTCGCGCAGATTGATTAAGTATTGTGCGGTATAGTCTTACGTCGCGGTCATCTGCACGACGCAATGCGCATCGGGTTGTAGTGATTAGTTGGCGAGATAGCAGCGCGGGCAGAATAGCACGGTTCGCGTGGCTGTCAAGTTTGTGACTCACTAATTACTCACGATAACCGTCACGAAAACGCGAAAATCTCGCGCTCCGGGACGCGGCATGCCTGATTGCAAAAAGAGCGGGCTCGCCGTAGTTGTATAGCGTGACAACTACTTACAGGTAATCTCGGCATAGGCGGTTCCGTGAGATTACAACGGTCGCGCAGTTTGGGACCGAGAGGTCGGGGGTTCGAATCCCTCCGCCCCGATAGACAAATAAAGGGACTGTGGCCTTTCCCGTCGCTCCTTTTCCCTGTTACTCCCATAAACACTCCCATCGGTTAGTTAATAAACTAATTTCCCTGTAGCCGAACACAAATACTTCGACATACATTTCAGATTTGTGATCGACTGTTGAAGGTTTCAAAGGCCAGGCCAGGTACAGAGGTTATAAAAAAGCTATGCCTGAGTCGAATACGTCCCTTATTAGTATATTGCTCGTCGATAATCAGGCTCTGCTCCGCGCGGGGCTTCGACTGATCCTGGAAAAAGAACCCGAATTCGCCGTCGTTGGCGAAGCTTCGAGCCGTGAGGAAGCGCTCGAAGGCGCGCGCCTGCGCCCGGACATCATTATCCTAAACTTGAATTCCGACGGCGAATCCGCTCTCGATCTTCTCCCAGATCTCTCGGTCATCGCCGAGGGAGCGCGCGTGCTGGTCCTTATCAGCGACTTCGAACTTGAATGGCGCCTGCGCATAGTGCGGCTCGGGGTGAAGGGGATGGTTCAGAAGACGGAACCGCCTGAACGTCTTATAGCGGCCGTGAAGAGCGTCTACGCCGGTGAGGTCTGGCTCGATCCTAGAACTGTTTCTCACGCGCTCGATGACCTGTTATACGCAGGCGATGTGAAGCAGACCAACAGGGTGTTGAATAATGGCGTGTGGCTCACCGGCCGCGAACGGGACATCATAGCCTTGATCGGCGAGGGGCTTAAGAATAAGCAGATAGCGGAGCGACTCTACATTTCTGAGCCGACGGTGCGCCATTATCTGACCTCGATCTTCGAGAAGGTCGGTGTTAAGGGCCGTCAGAGGCTGATTGTCTATGCCTATCAATATGGCCTCGCCAAACCTCCGGCGGTCACAGGCCAATCCCCGAGAAAAGCTGAAAAGAATGTTCACAAAAAAGCTGAAGCTCGTTCCAAATCTCTTCTGACAATTCTCCCCGAGTAGCGAGGCGAATTGTATAGTCCAAAAAGGGCGATTGCGCCAGTGAAGAATTATCGCAATCGCTGATGTACACGGGAGGAGATTTGTATAATATCCAGGTCGTTCCTTTATGGGACCTGGTTTATATCCCGACATCTGCGAATTAAGGTGTTTGTTTTAGGTGACTGCGCCCCCCACATCTCGAACGATGACAGTGGTTAGGAAATGGCAGACGTCTCGGGAGTTTTGCAATTGATCCACATGGGTCACAAAATTACTCAGACTAACAAACAGCCACTTACCTTGTCTGACGATCGAGAGCGCCTGGTCCAGAACTTGGACAGAAAAGGCGCAGGGCATAGCAGGCCATAACAAATCCGTTCAACACAAATAACAATTGAAAAGCAGGATGAGGTAACGCGAACAGAGGGAGTCGCGCGATAGGGAGTTCTTCGAAATCTGCTACAAATGGGAGGTAGCAAACGGCCTTTAATGATAAACAGCGCTGACCATGTATCAGCGGGAGGTTTCTCGGGGAAGAAATTTTAAGTCTTCTTTTCCGCAGTCCGTCAGGCGCTTGGCGCCGCGTGGATATCTCGTTGCCTAATTACTTTGCTTTGCCCTTAGTCACGTCGCCTTATCACTCATAGTGGGTCGCCCGCGCCTTAGGCATAGGTCGCTCACCGCTTGGAGCGCAATGAATGTGACGCGAAATCGTCTTCATCAGCTGTTTCGCGCATTTATAGCCGGTGGGCTCAGGCCCGATTAGCAGAGCGACCATATTTACTGACCAGGTTCGGATAATCAGCGCGCTGCCTCGACACGAGGTTTCCTTTATGGTCCCAGCGAGTCGGGGAGGTGTGTGTCGACATGCCTTCGCCTTGTGCGCAAGCGGCTAGGTCTATCCTGCGTCGGCGTTAGGCGTTAGCCCCTGGCGCATTCCGGGATAAGGTTATGGCCTCTTCGGGCAATGAAGCGCAAGATATGAAGCATACCATGCTAATCCCTGGAGAGCCGAAATAATCCTCCATGCTCATCATGTTCATATGTTCATGTTGAGGTACGTTCCCCCATGTCACAAATATTCGTCAGACTCAGTAGCAGTTTCGCTCAAATAATTCTTCTCGTCTTTCTTTCTCTATGCCTCGGTCATCCGGGAGCGGCAACCTGCCAATCCGGCGGCCCAGGCGCACCAGCCGATCCAGCGTGGCGCACATCCGCCATTGCTGACATCGGCGAGCAAACAACAATCCACAAGGCGCCTGACGATAAAAGTAAAAAGGATCCTTTCATTTTGACTGAAGTTGAGCCGCTGCTCCTGCTTCTATTCGGCTTGATTCTGTTTGCTGTCGCGACGGGCATCAAGCTGAAGCTGTCACGCGTCAATCGGGCCTCGAGCCAGTACTTCGAACCACTGGTCTCACAGACTGCCAGCAGATCTGAGACGCGTTCGTAACCGATGTGATTTTATAAGAAGAGGTAGTTATGGAAAGTCTGAGGCCACGAGGCGTGATTGAATATCTGGAGATCCTTTGGAGAAAGAAGTTGCAGATTTTCATGGTGGCCGCTTCAGTGTTGATCGCGACACTCCTGATTATCCGCCGCATCCCCAACCTCTATGAATCGCATTCATTGATCGTCATCTCCGGTCAGGCCAATGATGAACAGTCGCCTCCGGGCGCGCGGTTCGCCGCTTTGACGCAGCAAATGATCAGCCGTGGAAATCTGGCGAAAATCGCCAACCGTTACGACCTTTATAGTCATGTTCCCGGGCTGGCATCCGACCCGGACGCCACGATCGAGCATCTACGCAAAGAGATTAAGCTAGATATCAAGATGCGTACCTATTACCCCGAAGCGCCGGAGTCGTTGGCGATTAGTTACCGTTACTCCGATCCGACGACTGCCCGGCGCGTAATGGGCGACCTGGTCTCTATGTTCGAGCAAGCGAACGACGCGATGCGGGAGCAGGCCTCGAGAGAGCTTGAACAGTTCAACGCCAAGATCGCGGAGGTCGAAACGCAATTGCATGCGCTCGCGCCGCAACGCGAACTGGCTATTCTCCGCAGTGGAAGCGTCGGATCTCCCGACATGGCCTCTTCAGCAGCTCGCGCACAACGCCTTACCATCGCCAACTCGATTGATTCCTTGGACGACAAGAAGTTCACGCTCGAACGACAAATAGAAGAGCAGAAGCGGCAGATCACCGATCAGGAGAAGCAGGTCAGTTCCGCCGCGCTTGTCAATGGGATTTCGGCGAGCGGCGCCTACGGCGTTCTATTGGCGCGGAAGGCGGAGGTCGAGGGGCAGATCAAAGATCTCGCCACGTTCGCGACCGCGAAAAATCCGAAGATGATCCAAGCGCAGACACAATTGGCGGGGATCAATCGCGAGATCGGGCGGCTTGAATCGAGCAGTGGAACGACCCCTGCCGCAGCCGCCGTCTCGCTCTCGCCAGAAGCGCGAGAACTGCGCGCGATGCAGCGCGAATTACAGCGCCTCCAGATCGAGTTGGATGTCACGCGGCGCGACATGAGCCGCAAAACTCTGAACTTGAGAGCGCTGCCCAACGCGGAAACGACGACCGCGTTTAAGGAAACCATCCAGACCGACGGGCTCATTCGGTCGAAGGCCGAGTACGAGCGTCTGCTGGGGCGGTACACCTGGCTGAAAGACAAACAAGACTCGCTGCAAAAGATATCAGGCGGCGGCGTCTCGAACACGCCGATGTTTCAAGTGATTGATTCGCCCGACGTCTCGCGGAATCCGGTCGCTCCACGCCGCAATTTGCTAATACTGCTCGGACTGGGAATCGCGCTGGGGCTGGGATTGCTGGTGACGGCGGCGCTGGAGTTCTCGCGTCTGCTAATGATCAACAACGACCGCGATGTGGAGTATTACCTTGGCGCTCCTGTGTTGGCCCTGATCCCGGAGACGTTGACTCCATTCGAGCGTGGTAGACGCCGCCGGCTATCGTTGCTGCGCTGGCTTGGTCTGGGCCTGCTGTCGGCGATGATGATCCCAATTTTCGTAGCCGTGCTCGACCACTTACAGATATTTCAGCTTCTAGGAAGCCGATAGGTGGGGAGCGCATGGAATTGGAAAGGCGCATACGATGAGACAGGGGACTGAAGACAGAAGTACGCCAGATATGCCGCCGGAAATTTTAGGGCAGAACCTGGCTGTGCAGAAGCCGGAAGATTTCAGGGGTTATTTACAGACTGAACGGGACACCGAAGCGATCACCAGATCAGGAGGGCTGACGCGAACAGAAGGCATAGCCATGCATCTGCGCCAGCGGATCCACCCGGCGCATGAAGCGGCGCTGGCGCTGGCTTGGCTCGATTCGCGCCTGGTCGCGTTTCGCGACTTAGATCCGCACAACACCGCGCCATATAACCGGCTCGCGATCTCGCTGATCTCCGGCTCCGCCACGCGGAACCTCCAGCGACTATTGATCACTTCGGCGCAGTTCGGTGAGGGGCGGACTTGCGTAACGCTCAATCTGGCCGCGGCGCTCGCTCGCGCGCGGCAGCGGGTATTGGTTGTCGATAGTGACTTTATGCGGCCGTCGGCGCTGCGTTTGCTTGGAGTTGAGGCGGAGACGGGGCTGGCCGAAGCCATCGCGAAAGGCTTGCCCATCGGACAAGCGATGATCCGGCTGGAACCGGTCGGGTTCAATCTTTTGCCGACTCGCGCGCAGGTCGAGAACTCGGCGGAACTGCTGGTCTCGCCCGTCTTTCACGCGATGGTTCAGATGTTGAAGCCGGACTATGACTTCATTCTTTTCGATTCCTCGCCGCTCCTGGCCGCAGCCGACGCCGGTCTGCTCGAATTGCACACGGATGCGACACTGATGGTCATACGCCCCGGCTATACATCTGCCAGTCAAATGGCCAGAGCCATGGCCTCACTCAATGAAAGGCGACTCTTCGGCGTCGTGCTCAACCGCGTCGTGACTTAAGGGGATTTGTTGATGATGTCGAAAAGCCTCACCAGGCCGCTCGCGCTACTGATCTTTGAAGGGGCGCTGATCTATTCGTGCGGCATCGCCGCGATCTATATTCGTTTCGGCGTCGATGCGTCGGCGGCGCTTGGCGATCAGCGCGGATGGCAGAAAACACTATTAGTGACGACCTTAATTCTCGCGTCATTCTATCTCTTCGACCTTTATGATTTTCGTTTGATCCGGCGCCGCGCGGTGCTGTTGCTGCGGCTGGCTCAGGCGCTTGGGATAGCCGGTATTGCGCTCGCCCTGATATTTTATGTCTGGCCGCAGATGATGCTGGGCCGGGGCGTCATTCTGCTCGGCATGTCTCTGACGCTGACGTTGATGACCGGTTGGCGCAATCTGGCCAGTTGGCTGCTCGGCCACCCGCGATTTGCCGAACGCGTGCTCATTCTGGGCGCGGAGCAGGACGCAGTCACAATTGCGCGAGAGGTCCTGACACGCCGCGAAGCCGGGTACGACGTAGTCGGATTCATTGGCGATGACCCGACGCAGGTTGGGCGGAGCCTGATTAATCCATGTGTGGTTGGAGTGATGGCCGATTTGGAAGCGGTCGTCAGCCGGTATCGCGCCGACCGGATCGTTATTGCGATGCCCGACCGGCGCGGGCGATTGCCGCTCGATCTGTTACTCAAACTGAAAGTCCGCGACGGCCTGGCGTTGGAGGAGTCCGAAGTCTTTTACTCCAGGCTGACCGGCAAGATCGGCGGCGAGCGGTTGCGCCTCGGACAATTGGTCTTCGCCGACGCCTCGCGCTGGATGCGCTTCTACAAACGCGCGCGCCGACACCTGGACGTGGCGCTCTCGCTAGTCATCGGGGCGCTGGCCTCGCCGCTGATGTTGCTGACGGGGCTAGCGATCAAGATCGATTCCCGCGGGCCGATCTTCTACCGGCAGAAGCGAGTCGGAATCCACAATACCACTTTTCGTATCATCAAATTTCGTTCGATGCGCGTGGACGCCGAAGCGAACGGCCCGGTTTGGGCCGGCGAAGCGGATGCCCGCGTGACCCGCGTGGGCCGGTGGATTCGCAAACTGCGAATTGATGAACTGCCGCAACTGATTAACGTCATTCGCGGCGAGATGAGTTTGATTGGGCCGCGGCCAGAGCGCCCGGTCTTCGTCAAACAACTTGAACAACGAATCCCTTACTACTCCGAGCGTCATCTGGTCAAACCGGGGCTGACCGGGTGGGCGCAGGTCCGTTATCCGTATGGCGCTTCGTTCGAGGACGCGCTGGAGAAACACCAGTACGATCTATATTACATCAAAAATCAGTCGCCTATGCTTGATGCGCTGATTCTGCTCGAAACTGTGCGGATTGTGCTCTTCGGACGCTATTCGCGCTGAAGGGAGGCTTTCGAAGTAATTATGAACAAAAGTAAGTTGATGAATTTTCCCGTACGCTTCGGTCTGGCGGCCGCGCTAATGGCGTTGTCCTGCGCGTTTCCTGGCCGTCAAATATTTGCGCAAACGCCGCCGGCTACTACGCAGAACCCGTCCGGCGACAAAGTGAATTCTCCGGCCACCGCCGCCAGTCAGGACCCAGTGGATGATCGACTGTTCAAGGACATCTACCAGGAGTTTTATGACACGTACCGGCTTGGCCCCGCCGACGAGATCGCGATTCGCGTGGTCGGGCAACCGGATTACTCGCTTGAGCGCGTGAAGGTTTCGCCGACAGGCAGCGTCTATCATCCCTTGCTCGGCGATCTGGGAGTGGCGGGGTTGACCGTCTCGCAACTGATTGAGCGATTGACCAAAGAATTGAGCGAGTACCTGATCAACCCGAAGGTGAGTGTGGCGTTGATCGAAGCCGGCAGCGCCAAGATCGGCGTGCTCGGCGATGTCGTTCACCCGGGCATCGTGGTGATGAGCAGACCGATGAATGTGCTTGACGCCATCGCCGCTTCCGGCGGCTTTACCGATGCGGGCAGCAAGTCCGACGTGACCGTGCTCCGCCAGATGCGCGACGGTAGCGCGCAAACGTTGAAGGTCAACGTTAAACTCATTCTCGAAGGAAAAGCCAAGCCCGAAGATAACATCGCGCTGCAAGCCGGCGACCTTGTGCTCATTAACGGCAATCTGAAAAAGAAGGTGAATACTGTTTTGTCGCTCGCCGGGTTCGGGAGTTTTCTCTCCTTCATTACCAGGGGGGGGCGCTGAAGGATGTGACGCTGCCCTATGTTCACTAAGCCCCTACTCACCCTTGACTTGATCGCTCAGATCGTATTCATCGCCGCAATTGCGGTGATGGCGTTCATATACGTCGGCTATCCGGCGCTGATGCTCGCGCTCAGCGTCGTATTCAGGCGGCCGGTCCGACGCGCCGACATCACGCCGCGCGTCTCGGTCATCATCGCCGCATACAACGAAGAGCGGGACATTGAGGCGAAGCTGAAAAACACGCTCGCGCTCGATTACCCGCGCGACCGTATGGAGATCATCGTCGCGTCCGACTGCTCGACTGATCGGACTGATGAGATTGTCCGCAGGTTCAAAAAGCGGGGCGTGATCCTGCACCGGCAGCCGGAGCGGTTCGGCAAGACCGTCGCGCAGAACCGCGCCGTCAAGGTCTCTTCTGGTGAAATTCTTGTTTTCTCCGATGCGACAACGATGTACGAGCCGGACGCGATACGCAAGATCGTCCGTAGCTTCGCCGACCCTGAAGTAGGCTGTGTCGCGGGCCAGCTCATTTATGTGGACGCGGCGGCTTCGGCCGTCGGCAAAGGATGTCGTTCCTATTGGGGCTACGAAAAATTCCTGAAGCGTTGCGAGAGTCACATAGGATCGCTGGTCGGCGTCAGCGGCTGTTTATACGCCGTGCGGCGAATCTGTCACGCGCGATTGGCCAACGACATGATTGACGACTTTGTGATCGCGACCGAAATCCATCTTCAAGGGTTGCGCACCGTCTATGAACCGGAAGCGATTGCGATGGAAGACACAAACCATCGCGCCAAGGACGAGTTTCGGATGCGAGTGCGAGTTATCAAACAAACAATCAGCGCGATGCGGCGTTACAGCGAGGCGCTTAATCCGTTCCGCCACAAAATGTTCGCCATCCAGATGATCACACATAAGTTACTACGTTACGTGGCGCCTTTACTGTTGATCTTGGCGCTCGTCTCCAGCGGAATGGCAAGCGGCTCTGTCGAATGGCTCCGGTTAGCCTTCTTCGGCCAATTGGCTCTGTACGGGTCTGCGATTATCGGTTGGATCGGCGAGCGTTTGAAGATCAATCTCGGACCGCTGGCCATTCCCTATTACTTCGCGCTGGTCAACGCCGCGTCACTGGTCGCCTTTTTGAAAGCTATGGGAGGAACCCCCTACATCGTCTGGGAGCCGAATCGTAACGCGCGAAGCGCCAATCCAGACGCTAAAGCAGCCGCCAGTCATGATTCCTAGCCACATTTGCCCGCGAACGATCTGACGGGATGGAGAAAGGAACTTGATCAAACAATCATTGCTCGACTTGATACGAGTGTCGGGAGCGTTCGACCTGATGCGCCTCATTTCACAGCGTCGCGCGCTGATCCTCACTTACCATCGCTTCAGCGCCGATGAGGGTGAGGGCGATGGCAAGACCCCAGCGTGCCAATTCGCAAAGCAGTTGGAATACTTGACGGCGTATTACGACGTCGTCCCCCTCTCGCGAATGGTTGAGCGCATAACCGCCCGCGCGCCGCTCCCCTCCCGCATGGCCGCGATTACGATTGACGATGGTTACCGCGACGCCTATGAGATCGCTTACCCCCTGCTGCGCCGCTATGGAGTTTCGGCCACGCTTTTCGTTGTCACCGAGTTCGCAAACCGCCAGGCCTGGATCTGGACCGACAAAACGCGCTTCCTGACCCAACAGGCGGCGCCGCAACGGTTGACAATGAAGATTCGGAAAAGCGAAATGCGCCTCGATCTGAACGGAGCGACATCACGGCGCAACGCCTCGGAACACATCAACTCGATCATCAAGCGACTTCCAGATGATTTGAAGGAAGAGACGATCAATAGTCTGTCCCTAACGCTCGACGTGGCGATCCCACGTACGCCGCCCGAAGAGTTCAGTTCCGTGACCTGGGATCAGGCGCGAAAGATGCGCGCGAACGGCGTCGAGATCGGTTCGCACACCCTCACGCATCCGATTTTGACCAAAGTCGGCGATGAGCGTCTGCAGCGGGAGTTGCGAGATTCGAAGTCACAGCTCGAAGAAGTCCTCGGACATCAGGTTGACCTGTTTTGCTACCCAAACGGGGACAACGACGAGCGAGTGCAACGCGAGGTTGCGCGGGCGGGATATCGGGCCGCGGTAACTGTCGTGAACGGATTGAACCGGAGGGGAGATGATCCGCTCACACTGCGCCGAGTCCACACGGAGCGCGACTTCACCCATTTCCTACAAAGCGTGAGCGGCTTTGAACAATTGAAAAACCGCCTGCGGTTAATTTCGTCGAGCCCGACTGGCAATGGTCTTCGATCCGGCAAAATTGAATAGGCTCCGCAGCATGGGTCTGGGCGAGATGATCGGTCGCGGACGGCAGGAGTTCGCCAAGCTGGCCGACCGCTTCCTCATGGCCGGCGCGTGCGAGATGAGTGACAAATCCCTCTACCACGAGTTCACAACGACAGCGCGTAACGGCTCAGGCGAAGGCGCGGCGGAGATGTTGCGAGATCGTCTGCGGACGGGAAGAGGGCTCTTTCTTCCCTCCTTCGCCGAGCGCGAGGCGATTGTCGAGACGATGGGCGGACGCTTTCCCGGCGCCCGCGAGGCGATCATCGCGAGCGCCGAAAAGTCTGTCGCGGGAAGGCTAAATCTGCTCGGCTTCACCGATCTCGATTTCGGCTGTCCCATTGACTGGCATCTCAACCCGCTCACAGGCGACCGGGCCCCCATCGTTCACTGGAGCAAGATTGACCCTGTCGCGCCGATCGGCAAAGGCGATCTGAAGGTTTTCTGGGAAGTCCAGCGCAATATGCATTTCGTCACGCTCGGACAGGCCTACTGGCTCACCGGAGACCACCGTTACGCCGAGGCCTTCGTCAGCCAGGCGTTATCTTGGATTGACGCGAACCCGGTCGGGATGGGCGTCGGCTGGGCGGCCAGCCTCGATGTTTCGTTCCGCGCAATCCAATGGCTGTGGGCGTTGTCTTTGTGCGCGAATTCGCGCGCGGTCACCGTGGAATTCGTCGCGCGGCTCCTCAAGTCTCTGATTGAACACGGGCGGCACATCGAGAAATATCTTTCATACTATTTCAGCCCGAACACTCATCTGACCGGCGAGGCGCTCGGGTTGTTTTATCTCGGAATGGCGTTGCCGGAACTGCGCCGCGCCGAGGGGTGGCGAAAGGCGGGGTTTCGGATTCTGCTCGAGCAACTGCCGAAGCATGTCCGCAGCGATGGGGTCTACTTCGAGCAGGCGTCCTACTACCACCGTTACACCGTGGATTTCTATACCCACCTGTTCGCGATTATCCATACCAAGGAGGCCAACGGGATAGCGCCGCTGTGGGATGAGGAACAGGCTGTGTGGCGGAAGCTCGAAGCGTCGTTCGACCACCTGATGTGGATCGGCCGGCCGGACGGCAGTTGGCCACTCATCGGCGATGACGACGGCGGCCGTTTGATCAAATTGGCGCCGCGCCCGTCCAATGATTTTCGCGACACACTGGCGATCGGAGCGACGATTTTCGAGCGCGGCGACTGGAAGCATGTGGCCGGCGATGCGCCATCCGAGATGTTGTGGCTCCTGGGCCCCGAAGGCGTGGCCCGTTACGACCGCCTGCAGCCGACGCCTCCGCGCGAAGTCTCGCGAGCGTTCGAGACAGGCGGCTATTTCGTGATGCGCGACGGGTGGGAGCGCGATTCGAGCTTCGCCCTGATCGATTGCGGACGTCACGGTTCGGAAACTGGTCTCGGTCATGCTCATTCCGACGCCCTCGCAATCGAGCTGGCCCTTCGTGGCGCGACCTGCCTGGTTGATCCGGCCACATACGTCTACGGCGCGGAGGCTGAGGCGCGTGACTGGTTTCGCTCAACCCGCGCGCACAACACCGCGACGGTTGACGGCGAAGACCAGTCGGAAACTTCGACGCCCTTCGCGTGGAAGACGAGCGCCGACTGCAACCTGATCAGATTCGATGACCTCGGCGATTGCGTCATCTTCGAGGGGTCACACAATGGGTATCACAGATTGCGTGATCCGGTGACCCATATACGATCGGTCATGATGCTGCGCAAACAATCCGCCCTCATCGTGAGCGACCGCTTCGCAGCCCGCGCGCGCCACGATTACGCGATCCGTTATCACTTCGCCCCGAACTGCGAGGCTTATGCGCGCGACAATCGCATCGAAGCCCGAATGCCGAATGGCGAATCCCTGGTAATCAACTTCTTCGCCAAAGCTGCTGGACTAAGTGAGGTGAAATTATGGGTTGAAGGCGGCTGGGTCTCATCCTGCTATGGACAGCGCGCCGAGGCGCCCGTCGCGGTCTTCCAGGTGTCGGGCGACGGGTCGGCCGAGATTACGACAGTGATTGTGGGGGAGCCCCGCTCGTGAGGTCGAGAGCCTCGGCGAAAGTGACGAATGGGAGTAAAGCTAATGAAATTGAGTGTATTTGGTTTGGGTTACGTCGGCTGTGTTTCGGCGGCATGCTTTTCCAGAGATGGGCATGAGGTGATCGGCGTTGATTCGAATCCCTTGAAGGTGGAGATCATCAACGCCGGCCAGGCGCCCATAGTCGAACCGGGCGTGGAAGATTTGATCGTCGCCGCCGTTAAAGCTCAAAAGCTCAGGGCGACGACGGATGTGGCCTCGGCGATCGCGGAATCCGACCTCTCGCTGGTGTGCGTCGGCACGCCCAGCAATCACAACGGCAGCCTCGATCTGAGACACATCAAACGTGTCTCCCAAGAGATCGGCGCGTCGCTCGAAGTCAAACGCGGTTATCACATTGTGGCCATTCGCAGCACGATGTTGCCCGGGACGGTCGCCGACACGGTGATTCCGGCGCTCGAGGTCTATTCCGGGAAACGCGCGGGCCGCGATTTCGGCGTGGCCATCAATCCGGAGTTCCTGCGCGAAGGCTCTTCGATCTACGACTTCGACAATCCGCCGTTCACTCTGATCGGCGCGGATGACGAAGACGCCGCCGCGCCTCTCGGCAAGCTCTACGCTCATCTGGCTGCGCCTGTACTGAAAGTCGGGATCAAGGAAGCCGAAATGGTCAAGTACGCCTGCAACTCTTTCCACGCGTTAAAGGTAACTTTCGCCAACGAGATCGGGGCGATCAGCAAGGCGTTGGGTGTGGACAGCCATCGAGTGATGGAGGTCTTCTGCCGAGACACGAAGTTGAACCTGTCACCTTACTATCTCAAACCCGGCTTCGCCTTCGGCGGATCTTGTCTGCCGAAAGACCTGCGGGCGCTAACTCACAAGGCCAAGGAGGCGGATGTGAGTATACCGATGCTCGACTCGATACTAGCGAGCAACCAGCGTCAGATCGAGCGCGCCATCGAAATGGTGTTGCGGACGGGGCGAAAGAAGGTCGGGGTCCTCGGTTTGAGCTTCAAACCCAACACTGACGACCTGCGCGAAAGCCCCATGGTGACCTTGGTTGAGAGGTTGATCGGCAAGGGGCTGAAATTGGCCATCTACGACCGCGAAGTCGAGCTGGCCAGGCTGTTCGGGGCGAACAGGGAGTATATCGAAAACGAGATTCCCCATATCTCCTCCCTGATGCGCAAGGAGCTTGAAGCGGTCATTGACGATTCCGAAGTGATCGTCATCGGGAAGCGGGATGAAGAGTTTCGATCTCTGGCGGGGGCGAGCGGCCGCTACGTCATCGATCTGGTTCGACTGATCGAGCGCGAAGAGAACAAAGAGAGCTATCAAGGCATTTGTTGGTGAAAAGGGACACACGCGCGTCATTATGAGCGCAAGAATCGCTGCGACTGATAACTACGGCGAACACAGCGGACTGAATCGGCGGGCCGCGCTGCTGATGGCTGCAAATGTCATTGCGACGGCGATGTCATTCGCGCTGCCGCTGCTTCTCGTCCGGACGATGAGCCAGGCGGAGTATGGCCTCTACAAACAGGCGTTTCAGGTCCTTCAATCGGCGCTCAACCTGCTTAATCTACAGGTCGCTGTGAGCGTCTTCTACTTCAATGAGCGAGCGCCCGGCAAGAAGTTACAGGTTTCGCTCAACGTGATGATCTTCTATGGCCTGGTCGGCGCGCTGTTATTCCTGATCTTTCTGGTCTGGCCTGGCTGGGTGACCCTGATTTTCCATGGCGACGATCTGGTCCCGCACGTCCCGCTGCTGGGCCTTGCTATCTTGTGCAGCCTGGTCTCAACCAATCTCGACGCGGTGCCGATTGCGGCCGGAGACTTCCGTTTGGCGTCAGCGCTGATTGTGCTGTCCCAAGGCGCCAAGGCCGTCCTGATGATCATTGCGGGCCTCGTCTTCGGCAGTCTCGACGCGATTCTCATAGCGGCGGTGATTCAATGCCTGATGCAGATAGCCTTCATGGTGATCTACATCCGGCGGCGCTTCGGGCGATTCCTCGCCGCTATCGATTGGCAATTGTTCAAGTCGCAGATCGGTAACGCGCTCCCATTCGGCGTTGGGGGCATCGCGTCGACAGTGCTGTTCGACATGCACATCTATTTCGTCTCATATTATTTCAATCCGGCGACTTTCGCGATCTATGCGGTCGGATGTTTCCAACTGCCGTTGTTGGGGATGCTGGTGGGCTCCTTCGCCAACGCGTTTAATCCGGAGATGGCGAGGCATAAAGAGAGGAACGATTACCGGGCGATCATCAATCTTTGGATGGATGTGATCCGTAAGCTGGCCTTCTTCTTCGCGCCGGCGTTCGCCCTGCTGCTCGTAATGCGGCGCGAATTCATCACCCTGCTATTCACAGAGAATTACGCAGCTTCAGTATCGATCTTCGCTATCAACCTTTTCGGCATGCTGCTCGGGATTGCCGTACACCTGCACATCCTGCGCCTTTTTGATCAACTCAAATTTTTCCGATTGAAGCTGTATTTGGCGCTTATCCCGGTGACGTTGGGAGCGCTCTATATCGGGTTACGTTTGGGCGGACTGATCGGAGTGGCCGTGGCGGCGGTCTCGATTCAGACTCTCGACGCCGGCGTCACTATGGCCGCAATCAAACGCGAGCTCGGGATGTCGCGCCGCGACCTGCGGCGCCTCACGTCGCTACTGAGGATCGGAGCGGCTGCGGCGGCTGCGGCGCTGGCGACCCTGGCGACCAGATTCACGCTCCGGAGCGCCCACGCCATGTCCACATTCCTGGTTTGCGCCGCCGTCTTCGGCGTTGTCTATCTGGTCACGGCGGCGGCAGTGGGCGCGGTGAGCAAAGAGGAGAAAGCCAGTCTGAGTAACCTGTTGGATGCGCTTTCGCGACGCGGGGCGCGCTTCCGAATATCGTCTGCGACTGAAAGTTGAGGAGCGACAGCGAATGAACGTTATGAACAACAGATTAGCGAGAATCGCCCCTGGGCACGGCGTGTTGTTCAAGCGAAGAGCCATAAATGAGAGCCGCATTATCGCCGGGGCAGCCAGCCCTCTTGCTGTCGCCGGGCTCACCGCCAGGCCCGGGGCGGTATCGCGGACGGACTCAGTCGGCAAACACCGGCTCGCCTTCGCAGGCATCTTCCTGTTCACGCTGCTGCTGTATACTCGCCCGCAAGAGATCATACCCGGCTTGTTCGGCTGGCTTCCCTTGCCCAAAATCGTCGCCATTAGCTCTGTCCTTATTTACATCGCCTCCAGGCTCAGCGCGGGCGAACGCTTGATCATCTGGTCGACGGAAATGAAGATGATCACGCTCTTGTGGGCGCTGGGGTTGCTTTTTGCCCCGATCGCGGTCTCGCCCGGAGACAGCTTCAATGTGCTTTTCGATCCACTGATAAAGATATTGATTGTCTTCGCCATGCAAATCGCCCTGGTCGACACCCGCTCACGGTTTCGCGCGATGATGGGCATCATGGTGTTTTGCCAGGCGCTCTACTCTCTCCACTCGATCAGGACTTATTTGACCGGCGGGTATTCGGAAATTGCGTCATTTCAGTCCCGCATCAGCGGCTGGGGCGAAAATCTCAAGAATCCGAACGACATCGCCTGCGTGCTCGCTCTGATGGCGCCACTTTCAGTGATTTGCGCGCTGTTACAGCGGGGGTGGAAGCGATGGCTTTTTTTCGCCAGTGCAGGCGTCACTGCTGTTGCGATCTTGTTCACATACTCACGCAGCGGATTCCTCGCGCTAATCGCCTCGTCCGGCCTGCTCATCTGGAAAGCGAGCCGTGGCCGCCGCATCCAAACGTTGATACCCGTAGTAGTCCTGGCTGCGGCCCTGTTCGCGACAGCGCCTGGTAAGTATATGTCCAGGCTCTCCACAATTTTCAATCCCGAGAATGATCCAACCAATTCGGCGCAGGAACGCCGGGGGCAGCTGATCCGCGCAGCTGAAGTGGCAATCCGGCGGCCGATCATCGGGGTGGGGATGGGCAACTACCACATCTACGCGATTAAAGAGATGAGGGCTCATAACGCATACCTCGAAACCGCCGCTGAATTGGGCGCCGTTGGTTTGATCGCTTTCCTGGTCATCATCTTTGCGCCGCTGCGTTCGCTCCGCCGCATTGAACGAGAGACGGCGCCGGATGGCCCGCGGCCCGATCATGGAAAACATATTGTGAGCGTGTGTCTCCAGGCTTCGTTTGTCGCTTTCCTCATTTACGGCTTTTTCGGATCTATGCAATACGACAGTTACCTCTACACGCTTGTCGCACTCGCTGTGTCGCTTCGGCGCATCCACTCTCAGGAGAGCCAGGTCGCCGCCGACCATGGCGCGGAGTCGCCGGAATCAAAGGCCATGGCTCCGGCCAGGGAATCGTTCTGGCCTTCGCGCGAGTCTCAGGAGCGGCGGCTGAACGGAGTTCTGTGGGGTAGCCGATGATTTAGTTGGATTTTGAAATATGCTTAAGAAGTTAAAACAAGCAACCCTCGGTTGTCTGAAAACGCTCGGGGTTTTCACTCTGGCTCAAAATAGCAAGTGGCGGCAAAATCGCCTCTTGATCCTCGCGTATCACGGAATTTCTCAGGAAGACGAGCATCTGTGGAACCCGGATCTCTTCATGAGCCCCGATTACTTTAGAGGCAGGATAGAGTTGCTCAAGAAGAGTGGCTGCGCCATCCTGTCTCTAGGTGAAGCGATCCAGCGTTTATATACGAACGATCTGCCAAAGAATTGTGTGGCTCTGACCTTCGACGATGGCTATTACGACTTTTACAAGGTTGCGCTGCCCATTCTCAAAGAATTCAACTTGCCGGCCACTCTTTACCTGACAACATCTTATGTCTATTACAACCTGCCTTGTTTTGACGCGATCTGCTCTTACGTTCTCTGGAAGGGGCGGAATACAACGCTCGATCTGGGAGAGATCATCGGTGAAGATGAGAAGTTCGATTTATCAATCGATGCCGCGCGCGTTGCGGCATATGATCGTCTGATCGGATTTGCCTGGAAGCGCAAATTGTCCGAGGAAGAGAAAAACGCTCTCGCTATAGAACTGTCCCGGCGTCTCAAGATTGATTACGACGCTTTGTGCGCTAAACGAATCCTACATTTGCTCAACCCGGTGGAGGTCAGAAACCTAGCCGCCGAAGGAATCGACGTTCAGTTACATACGCACAACCACCGCTCCCCACTGAACCGCCGTTTGTTCAGCAAGGAGATCGAAGACAACCGGAACAGCATCCGAGAGATGACAGGCTCTTGGGCCACGCATTTCTGTTATCCCAAAGGAAATTTCACCGATGAACTCATCTCCTGGCTAGAGGAGATGAAGATCAGGACCGCCACGACCTGCGACCCGGGCCTTGCCAATCACAACTCGAATCCTTTGCTGCTGCCCAGACTGGTTGATACAACTCTCTTATCTCCAGTCGAGTTCGAGGGGTGGCTGGCAGGGGTGTCTGCGGCGCTCCCTCGCCGTCGCAGGACATACAATTTGGGAATAAGCGAGCAAGAAATTGGCGTCGCTATTGGAGCGAGCGAATAAGTAGATAACCGGCGATCGATTGAATATCCGCGGCCCGGAAGATGAAAGATTGGAGATTTGCATGAACAACTTGGCAAAAGCGACGCGGGATTGGCTGTCTATCAAAGCGCTCGTGCCATCCTTGCATCTTTTGCATATGGCCCGTCCTTCGATCAGTCCAGGGAGGTCGGTCTTCTTCGAGGGCTTGCGCTTTCGCCGGGACACCGCCGCATGGAGTCTCGAGCGGAAGACGCAATGGGTCCTCCAGCGATTACGTTTCTCCTTGCGCAAGGCATATCGCGAGACGATTTACTATCAAGAGTTGTTCGACCGGATCGGGTTTGATCCTCGGGCGGATTTCAGCTTCGAAGATTTCTCCCGGCTGCCGGCGCTAGGGCGAGAGGATGCGCATGGAGCCGGCCGGCGGCTTATATCAAGCGCCGTCCCGCCGGACCATTTGCGCCGGGATGCCACAGGGGGATCCAGCGGAACGCCGACCGAGATCTGGATGGGTCCGGAAGAGCGAGGGTGGCGCGAAAGCGGCGGAGAATCGTTTATGCGACGGCTCGGTCTGCCCATCGGCACGCGGATCGGATATTTCTGGGGCCATCATCTCGATCCGACAGCGACTGACAGCTTGCGCGATCGCATCAATTGCTTCATCACCAACATCAAGACCTTCAACTGCTTCCGGCTTTCGCCGGAAGTATTTGAAAGGTACCATCAGGAATTCGAGCGATGGAAGCCAACCTGCATCGTAGCTTACGCCGCGGCGCTCGGTCATTTCGCCGAGTACCTGCTGGAGCGCGGTTATCGGCCAAATTACCCGACACGTTGTTTGGTTACCGGCGCGGAAAAACTTATACCCTACCATCGGCGCCTTATCGAAACTGCCTTCGACCGGCCAGTGCACGAGCGGTATGGGAGCCGCGACGTTGGCTACATCGCATACCAGATGGATCCGGCCCAGTCGCACGACTTCGATATTGACTGGGCGCATTTGTTACTCGAACCCGAGACCGAAGGGGAGGAATCGTCAATTCTCATCACCAAGCTGCACGCCGACGGCATGCCGATGATCCGCTATCGCATTGACGATGTCGGGCGTTTCCCGAGGGGGAGTTGTCCCGGGCATCCGACCTTTGCGTTGCGCGAGGTCGTGGGACGGGTGACCGACGGGATTCGGCTGCCTGATGGTCGCTGGGTTCATGGAATTGAGTTTCCCCACCTCATGAAGGATTACCCGATCCGGGAGTTTATGCTGCTCCAACACAAGGATTACTCGGTCCAACTCATGATCGCCCCGAAGAACGGTTTTGGAGAAGTGAGCCGGCGACAGATAGAAAACATAGTGACGGCCAATCTGCCCGGCCTCGACGTAAAGATCGAACTGGTCGAGCAGGTTCCGCGCACCAAGGCCAATAAATGGCGGCCCGTGGTTAGCGAGGTTATGGTCACAAAGGGGGAATCGCTATGATGGGGTCGAGAGTCGAGGGGCGAGGGTCGGAGACCGAAGATCGAAGATCGAGGACCGAAGATCGAGGAATGGGAATTGACGCTATCCTCGATCCTCATGTGGCGCTGACAGCGCTTCCCTCGCCGACCTACACGGACGAGCCCGCTCAGGGAGGCCAGATCCAACAAGCTCTGGAGAGAGTAGCGAGAGAACTGCAGTGGTCTGAAGAAGAACGAGGGCCATTCGGAAGGATGATCCCTCGCGGCGCGCGGGTCCTGATCAAACCAAACCTTGTGCTGCATGAGAACGAGGGGCCTTGGGGGATTGACCCGTTGGTAACGCACCTGTCCATGATCCGCGCCGTTGTCGAGGGAGCGCTCCGCGCCGGGCCGTCAGAAGTCCTGATTGGGGATGCGCCGGTACAGGGCTGCGACTTTCAGCGACTCTTGCGCGTCACGGGGCTTGGCGCCTGGGCCGACAGCTTGATGGGGCTTGAGCCGGCGTTCCAGGGAGTCCGCGACTTCCGGCGGACCACTTGTGTCTTTGTCAACGGTGTGAGATTGGCGTCTGAGGGGCTCCAGCCGGAAGAACGTTTCATCCTTTTCGACCTGGGTCGAAATAGTCTTCTCGAACCGGTCGCCGACGGCCGAAATTCTTTCCGTGTCACCTGCTATGACCCGCGCCTCCTGGCAAGGACGCACTCTCCCGGACGTCATCAATATCTAGTGGCAAAAGAGGTGATCGAAGCGGACGTGATCATTAACCTGCCCAAGCTGAAGACACACAAGAAGGCGGGGATCACCTGCGCGCTCAAAAATCTGATCGGGATCAACGGGAATAAGGAGTATCTGCCCCACCATCGCCTCGGCGGGTCGCAAACAGGCGGTGACTGTTATCCCAATTACAACATGATCAAGAGAGCCTTCGAGTTTACGGCTGACCAAGAAAATATGACCTCGTCATTCGTGATGGCCAAAGTTTGGCATGGGGTTGGCAGGCAGTTCATTCGAGCATTGCGACTGACAGGGGACCGAGTAGGGACCGATGGTTCCTGGTCAGGAAACGACACGATCTGGCGGACGTGTCTAGACCTCAACAGGATTCTTTTGTATGGCCGACCGGATGGAACAATGGCCAGTCAGCCCCAGCGGCAAGTCCTTCATGTGGTGGACGCAGTCGTGGCCGGCCAGGGGGAAGGCCCACTTTGTCCGCAACCTCTCCCGCTGGGGCTGATCCTGGCCGGACGCAACGCCGCGGCGGTGGATCGGGTCGGGGCGCATTTGTTGGGCTACGATCCGGAACGATTGTCCATCGTCCGCGAGGCGTTCGGGGATATTCAATGGCCAATCGCGTTGTTCGAACCTCGGGAGGTCGAGATCCACGGCGATTGGAAAGCAGGCCCAGCCGATAAAGCGTTTCGTGAACGGAAGAATCTCATACCAGTCATTCACCCCATTGGTTGGCGTGATGCGGCGATCTCCACTTCGAGCGATATCGCGCAGTGAAATCGCCCAATGGCCATCGGGATCGAAGTATCTCAATCACGAGCGATGTCTGGCGCGCAGCCCACGGATGAATTCCATGACCCAAGTGGCGGCGGGAAGTATCAAGAAAATTGAAACCCCGAGTTTTACAACTGATAGATAATTTTTTGGCGGCGGGATCTGAGCGTCAGGCGGCGCAGATCGCGGAATCCTTGCATAAAAGCGCGCGTTATCAGGTCTATGTCGCCTGCATGGATCAAAGGGGGACCTTGGGCGAGGAGCTCAATCGAATTGGATTCAGAGACATCCCGGAATTTAATCTCACCAGTTTTTATGATTACTCCACCGTCCATCAGATCACTCGTTTCTCCCGGTTTCTAAAAGAGCAAAAGATAGATATCGTCCATACACATGACTTTTATACGAATGTTTTTGGGATGGCTGGGGCCTGCCTTGCCGGGACACCCGTGCGCATCGCTTCACGCCGCGAGACCGCAGGATGTCACACAAAGGCGCAGAAATTCGTCGAACGTCGCGCCTATCAAATCGCGCATGCGATCGTCACGAACGCCGAAGCGGTCTCCGAGCACCTCATTGGAGAGGGCGTGCCCGGAAATAAGATAGTGACAATTTGCAACAGCTTGAAACACGAGCGTGTCACGCCGCGGAATGGCCGCGAAGAGGCATTCAGACTGTTAAATTTGCCGACTGATGGCCACGGCCGCTTCGTCACGATCGTCGCCAACATGTCAAACCCGGTGAAAGACCAACCGACATTTCTGCGCGCGGCTCAGCGCGTGCGCAGAACCATTCCCGAAGCGCGATTCATCCTTGCTGGTAGTGGACCGCTCATGGATGAGACTCGCGCTCTCGCAAGGGAATTGGGGTTGGAAACGGACGTTTTTTTTACAGGGCGCTGCGAGCGCATCGCCGATTTACTGTCCATCTCCGACGTTTGCGTTCTGAGCTCGCTGGCCGAAGGCTTTTCAAATTCGATCCTGGAATATATGGGCGCCTGTCGCCCGGTTGTAGCAACGAACGTCGGTGGCGCGCGCGAGGCGATCATCGAAGGAGAGACGGGCTACCTGGTCCAACCGGGGGACGCCGAGACGATGGCGGCGCGGATAACTGAACTGTTGCGCAATCCGGAACGCGCTCGCTTGATGGGCATACGCGGCCGGCAAGTCGTCGAACAGAAATTTTCTCCCGCCGCGCAACTGGCCCAAACCGAGCAGCTTTATGACCGGCTGCTCGCGCGTGTCAATGAACGATCGCCGTTCCTTCGCAGCTTATTCGGAAAGGCATAATTTCTCGCCTTGGTTTTAGAGCGTTGAAGGGAGCATGGATCAAATGAGCTTCAACGAACGAGGGCGCGCAGTGAACGCGCGCGAGACGATTCAGGCGGTTCGCGAAATCGCGGCCGCCAAGGAATTTGAGATCTTCGAAAAGAAATAAAGCAGGGGTGTGAGAACGGGATTCCCGACTGTACCGTCATTAGCCCGGAAAAGGGTTTGATCGCGTATGAGAGTTCTGCAGTTGGGGCCATACCCGCCTCCGCACGGAGGAGTGCAAACCAATCTGGTGGCGATTCGCCGGTTTCTGCTGTCGCGCGGGATTCCTTGCGCGGTCATCAATCTGACGCGCTACCGCAGAGAGGACGGCGATGAAATATATTACCCGAAGTCTCCGCTCGAACTCCTAAGACTTCTCACCCGACTGCGGTACGACATCATTCACTTGCATTTCGGCGGAAACCTTTCTCCGCGATTGATGCTTCTCGCCTTGGCCTGCTGCCTGATCCCTCGAAGCAAAACCGTGCTCACGTTTCATTCTGGGGGCTATCCCTCCTCAATCGCCGGAAAGAACGCCACTCCTCTCACGTTCCGTGGATTCGTCCTTCGGCGGTTCGACCGCGTGATCGGCGTAAATCAGGAGTTGGAAAAATTGTTCCGCAGGTTCGGTGTGCCCGCAGGACGAATCCGTCTGATCTACCCGCACGCCGTTTCCTTAGACTCGGTAGAGTCATCCCTCCCGGACTACCTGGCCCGATTTTTTCAGACTCACCATCCCACATTGGTAACAGTGAGCGGTGTGGAACCGGAATACGACCTATCGCTCCAGATAGATGTTCTCGGCGAGGTCCGCCGGCGGTTTCCCAATGCTGGACTGGTGATCATCGGCTCCGGCAGTCTGGAACGTGAAGTGAGGGCGCGTATTCAGAGCAAGCCTTACGCGGAGCACATTTTGTTATGCGGTGACGTTCCGCATACGGTCACCCTGCGCGCCATCGCGGAGAGCGATCTGTTCCTCCGCACGACGCTTTACGACGGCGATTCGATCTCGGTGCGGGAAGCGCTGCTCATCGGGACACCGGTCATCGCCACAGATAATGGGATGCGACCGGATGGAACTAACCTGATCCCGCGCTCTGATCCGGAGGCGCTCCGCGGGACGATCGAACAGATATTGGCGCAAGGGGCCCCGGAACAGCCCCGGGGCGATACAGGCGCGCGGAATATCGAAGAAGTATTTGAGCTATACCAGGAATTGCTTGATGAATGAGATTGATTACCGCCTGGTGGAACTTGAGTAATGGCATTTCTTCGTCGGCGCCGCAGTCAATAAACAGTGATCCCCATCTACTGATACAAAGGAATTGAAGTTATGTGCGGCATCTGCGGGATAGCTATTCCGAACCGATTGAACCGCCGTGTGAACGAGTCGCGGCTCGTCGCGATGCGGGACTCGCTCATTCATCGCGGCCCGGACGACGCCGGCGTCCTGATAGACGGTTCGGTCGGGCTCGGTCATCGGCGATTGTCCATAGTTGATCTGGGCGGGGGCAGCCAGCCGATGGCGAATGAAGATGAATCGGTATGGATCGTCTTCAACGGTGAGATTTACAACCACAGAGAACTGCGCCCGATGCTGGAGGAGCGCGGACACATTTATCGCAGTTCGTCTGACACAGAGACGATCATCCACCTCAACGAAGAGTTCGGTCCCTCAGGCGTTCAGAAGCTGCGCGGGATGTTCGCCTATGCGATCTGGGATGGTCGGCGGCGGCGGCTCGCGCTCGCGCGTGACCGGCTCGGCATCAAGCCCTTGTATTACGTCATAAAGGGTGACGGCTCGCTCTACTTCGCGTCGGAGATCAAGGCGCTCATCGCGGCGGCCGCGACCCGACCTGAGCTGAATTACAACGCGCTCGCTGATTATGCGGCGAATCGTCACACCTCGGGCGAAGAGACGCTCTTTCACGGCGTCAAGCGACTGCCGCCTGGACACACTCTGGTCTGGCGCGATGGGCGGATCGAGATCGAACGATACTGGGATATGAGCTTCACTAAACCGGATGCGCCTTTAAGTGAAACTCAATATGTTGAGCGCTTCAGCGAACTATTCCACGAATGCGTCAAATCTCATCTGATGGCCGATGTGCCGCTCGGAATGTTTCTCTCCGGCGGCATTGATTCGAGCGCGATCGCGGCGGTCATGAGCCGCCTGGCGAAAGAGCCGATCAAAACCTTCTCCGTCGCATTCGCCGAACGCGATGCGAATGAGTTGGAATACGCGCGCGCGGTGGCGCAAGCCTACAACACTGACCATCACGAGATCGTCGTCAGTCCCGAACAGTTTTTCGACCGTCTGCCCGCGCTCGTCTATCAGGAAGACGAACCCATAGCGCATCCGTCGAGTGTCCCGCTCTATTTCGTCTCCGACCTGGCCGTCAAGCATGTAAAGGTCGCGCTGACCGGGGAAGGCTCGGATGAACTGCTCGCCGGGTACAACAAATATCGCGTGGCCATCTACAACATGCTGCTGGGCCGCGGCTACGAGCGCCTGACGCCGGCGCTCCTCCGCAATCTGGTCAAGAAACAGATCGAAAATTTGAGTGGCGCGTCTCGCGCGCGCCGGGCGCTCGAGCGGACTTTCCTGTTCATGCCAGCGGAGATCAAAGACGTCTACTTCGACAACTTTGCGGTCTATTCGCCGTCGCGGCAACGGCTGTTGTTCACCGCTGAGGCTTACGCCCGGATGCGTGATCACAACCCTTACCGCGCGGCGCTCGCCTACATCGAGCGATCGGACGCCGAGACGCTGCTCGACAAAATGCTCGCGGCGGATTTGAAGACATATTTGCACGAACTGCTGATGAAGCAGGACCAGATGAGCATGGCTGCGTCGCTCGAAAGCCGCGTGCCGTTCCTCGATCACAAGCTGGTGGAGTTCGCCACGCATTTGCCCGAAGGGATGAAGTTGCGCGGGTGGACGACGAAATATGTGCTTCGGCGAGCGATGCGCGGCGTGTTGCCTCCGCGGATTCTGACCCGCAAAAAAATGGGCTTCCCCGTGCCGATTGGCAGTTGGTTTCGCGGCCGGTTTCGCCGGGTGATGGAGGAATACGTCCTGAGCGAGCGCGCATCGGAGCGGGGCGTTTTCAATCCGTCTTACGTGCGCGAGCTCGTGGCGCGCCACGCGGCGGGCGAGAACCATGCGGAGCGATTGTGGATGCTCCTCAATTTCGAAATCTGGCAGCGGCGCTTTTTCGACGGCGAAACGTCGAGCGTCGACGCGCAGCCTTCAAGGGTCTTGAAAGCAAGCCCCAGTTCGGCGGGAGTTTAGTGTAAAGGCGATGAAAATCCTGTGGGTCAAAACGGGCAAGCTGGTTCCGGTTGATACCGGCGGCAAGATTCGCTCTTACAACATTCTGCGGAAACTCGCCGGACGTCACGAAGTAACCTTTCTGTCCTATTACGGCGGGCGACGCGATGAGGCCTATGAGCGCGAGATCTATGAACATCTGCCTGGGACGAGGGTGATTTACACGGCCACGCGCGACGCGACAACCTTGGAGCGCAACCTCCTCTATTTGCGCCGGCTGCCATTGCGGGCGCCCTTTGGAGTCACAAAGTTCCTGTCGCGTGAAGTTCAGTTTTTGCTCTCTCGGTGGCTGGATGAAGGCCGTTTCGACATCGCGGTTTGCGATTTCCTTGGGTCCAGTCTCAATTTCCCGCGGAAGAGCGCCACGCCGGTCGCGCTCTTCCAACACAACGTCGAATCAATTCTCTGGCGTCGACACGCGGAACACGAGGCGAATCCGATCAAGCGAATCACGTACAAATTGGAGGCCGCCAAGATGCTCCGTTACGAACGCGCCGCCCTCGCCCGATTCGACCATGTGATCGCGGTTTCGGAATGCGACCGCGATCGGATGATGGAAATGACCGATCAAGCGCGCATTAGCGTGGTGCCGACCGGCGTCGATTTGCGGCAATACCAGGCCGCCGCCGGAGAGAGCGCGACCGATCCGGTCGTGATGTTTCTCGGTTCGATGGACTGGGAAGCGAACGTTGACGGCGTCACTTACTTCTGCCGCGAAATATGGCCGCTGGTAAAACGCGCGGCGCCAGAAGCGCGTTTCCGCATCGTCGGGCGCAACCCGGATCGGCGCGTCAAACAACTCGCTTCCGACGACATCGAGGTGACAGGACGCGTCGAATCGGTAACCGATCACCTGCGACAGACGGCCGTCTTCGTCGTGCCGCTGCGCATCGGCGGCGGCACGCGGCTCAAGATTTACGAGGCGATGGCGATGCGAAAAGCCGTCGTCTCAACCACCGTCGGCGCGGAAGGCCTTGATGTCTATCACGGCCGCGACATTCTGCTGGCTGATGACTCCCAAACCTTCGCCGATTCCGTCATCGAAATGCTGCGCGATCATCCCAGAAGGATGATCCTCGAATCGGCCGCGGGCCAGCAGGCCGCGCTGTACGACTGGTCGGTTATCACGGATCGGTTTGAAGAATCGTTGGCGCAAACCATCAGGGATGCGCGAACCACAATTTGAAATTCTCCCCATCGACGTTCTGGTCAAACATAAAGGATTTTGACGATGGGAAGTGGGTTCAAAAAGAAACGGGTAATTTCATTGATGTATCACGATGTTGTCGAACAGGCTACGCACCAAACTAGCGGTTTCAATGGAGGAGATGCGGCGATCTATAAACTTGAGCCCGATCAGTTCGAGCGGCACCTCGCGGCGATCAGCAAGGTCGTTCCCAACAAACCGATCCTCGTAACCGATCTGATGTCGGATAAAGCCGCGCCGGCCAAACCCTGGATGATAACTTTTGACGACGGAGGCGCAAGCTCATACACCACGATCGCCGATCAGCTGGAGATGATCGGCTGGCGCGCTCACTTCTTCATCACGACCGATTACATCGGCGCGCCGGCTTTTATGAGTCGTGAGCAAATCCGTGACCTGCATCGTCGCGGGCACATCATCGGATCACACTCATGCTCACACCCGCTGCGCTTCGCCGCCCGCCCTCATTCCGAACTGATACGCGAATGGAGTGAGAGCGTGAGCGCGCTTTCAGACCTGCTGGGCGCCCGAGTCCGCATCGCGTCCGTGCCAGGCGGGCAGTATTTGCGCCGGGTGGCTGAAGCCGCCGCCGACACAAGGATCGAAATCCTTTTCACTTCAGAACCGACGACCAGATGCGCCTGGGTAAGGAACTGCCTGGTAATCGGGCGCTACGCGATCAAACATTGGATGACGCCCGCTACCGCCGCCGGAATGGCTTCAGGTCAGTTCGCGCCGCGCTTCAGTCAAAGGATGTGGTGGGAGATCAAGAAAATCGCCAAGACATTGGGCGGTGATCACTATCTGAGTTTGAGGAAATCATGGACGGATGGATTCAAATGAAACCCGCTCGAGAAACGCGCTTTCAGGCGGAAGCTCGCGCTCACGAGGGGTCGGCGGGCGCTGAGCGAGGAATTAGAGGATCTAACACGGGGAAGTAGTATGACAATTTTCAGAAGGAGAAATCTGATAATCTCCACCGGATTACTGACTTCGGTCTTGGTGATGGCGGGCTATGTCGCCAGGAGATCGCCGATGGTCAGCACTCTTACCGAATCTGAGATCGAGAGTATGGCAAAACGCGCGACGCCTGCGCTCGGAATAGCAGGACCCGAGCCGGAACTCCCGCGCGTCTTTATCGATACAAATTATCACCCGCCCTCCGGGCGAACCATTGTCGTGCCCGCAGGCGGCGATTTTCAGACGGCGATTAATCAGGCGCAGCCAGGCGATATCATTACACTTAAGGCTGGAGCAACTTACACGGGCAATTTCACTCTTCCCGCCAAATCCGGTTCCGAATGGATAGTCATTCGTAGTTCAGCTCCGGATGGCAGTCTCCCCCAACCCGGCGCGCGCATAACGCCGGCCTTCACCGACGCGCTCCCAAAGATTGTTACCCCGAACAGCGGAGCCGCATTGGAAGCCCTCAGCGGCGCTCATCACTACCGTTTTATCGGTCTAGAATTCGCCATTGCAACCGGCGTCCCGCAAGTCTTTAGCCTGGTCACGCTCGGCGGCAAAGAAACCTCTCTGGCGCAATTACCGCACGACCTGGTATTAGACCGGGTCTTTATCCATGGCAGCCCTTCAACCACTCTACGGCGCGGCCTAACGCTCAACAGCGCCTCGACCGCCGTCATTGACTCTTACATCTCTGACTGCCACGAGAGGGGCGCCGATTCCCAGGCAATCGGCGGATGGAATGGCGCCGGCCCCTTTAAGATCGTCAACAACTATCTCGAAGGATCGGGCGAGAATTTCATGCTCGGCGGCACTGATCCGTCGATCCCCAACCTCGTTCCGTCGGACATCGAGTTCCGTCGCAACCATTGCTTCAAGCCTCTCAAGTGGAGGATCGGCGATCCGAGCTACGCCGGGACGCCATGGTCTGTCAAGAACCTCTTCGAGCTGAAGAACGCGCAGCGTGCGCTGGTTGATGGCAACATCTTCGAGAATAACTGGACAATGGCGCAGAACGGGTTCGCGATCCTCTTCACCGTCCGCAACCAGGATGGGAAAGCCCCCTGGTCTGTGGTTCAGGACGTGACCTTCACTAATAATGTCGTGCGTCACTCAGCGTCGGGTTTCAACATGCACGGCAGCGATAACAACGCTCCGAGTATGTCGAGTCGGAGATTCAGAATCGCCAACAACCTGCTCGAAGATATCAACGGCAAACGCTGGGACGGTGGCGGGATAGCGTTTCAGGTTAATCAGGGCCCGCACGATCTCACCATCGAGAATAATTCCGTATTTCACACCGGTAGTGTCGTTACGGTTGGTATCAAACCGAATCAAAACCTGGTCTTTCGTAACAATCTATTTCCACATAATGAATACGGGGTCAAAGGCGACGGTGAGGGAACAGGCAATAGAACGATTGACACTTACTTTTCCGGCTCGGTGTTCAGGAAAAATGTAATGGTTGGAGGGGCGAGCGCCAATTACCCCCCCGATAACTTCTTCCCGCCGTCGTTCGATCAGGTGGATTTTGTAAACCTCGCCGCCGGCAACTATCGTTTAGCCCCCTCGAGCCCGTACAAAAATGCGGGGACTGATAAAAAGGATATCGGCTGTGACTTCGATGCGCTTAACGCCGCGATCAAGGGCGCTTCGAACGTAACCGCTGTCTCGGCCTCATCGCGCGGGAATTGAACGGCTCAGCCCGCTATTCTACATGACGCCCACACAAATCAACCATCTGATCCCGCCAGATGCTGCAATCGGCGCAGCCCACGTGACTGTCAAGAACGCAAACGGAGTAGTGGCTAACGAATTGGCGCCAATCGCTAAGGTGGCTCCTGCAGTGTTTACGGCGGATGGCGGCGGTCGCGGCCTGCCGGCCGGCGTAGTCTTTCGCGCCACAGCCGATAGCGCACAGCATTACAAACCGGTGGTCAAATTCGACTCGGCGCAATACAAGTTCGTCGCCATTTCGATCAACCTCTGTCCGAGCCCGGATCAGATCGTTTTGATTCTGTTCGCTACCGGCCTCCGATTTCGCGGCTCAAACGCCGCCGTCTCTGGAATGATCGAGGGCGAAAGCGCAAAGGTCTTATCCGCCGGGGGCGCGAGTCGCCTTATCCGGCCTGGATCAGGTCGACATGCTCATGTCGCGGAGCCTTGCCTGGCGTTGGTTGTCAATGTGGCGCTGACAGCGGACGGGCAAACGGCGAACAATGCGCAAATCAATATCAAATAAGGTCGACTCAAGCGGAGTTATTGCCACGCAATAACTAGTCGTTACAAGAATAGCTCTACAGCCATAGCATCAGAGTTCACGACGGCGCGCGGTTTGATACATAGCTGATAACTGGGGCATCCAAATTGCATTTAAAAAACTACCTTGGTCGTAACTTTGAGAGGTACTAGATATGAATTCACGCCTGAGCGCTGAAGGACTGCGGAATCAAACTTCTGATATCGCGGTTGAAATCTTCGCCACCTGTCCGCAATCGAGCCAGGTCTCGAAGGAAGATTATATCAAGAACGTCGCCGACGTGGCTCGCTGGAGCGAGCAATATGGGTGCAGGGGCATCTTGGTATACACGGATAACTCGTTAGTTGACGCTTGGCTGGTTTCCCAGTTAATCATCGAGAACACGACCAGACTGTGTCCGCTGGTCGCCGTTCAGCCTGTTTATATGCACCCCTACACGGTGGCCAAGATGGTGTCTTCTTACGGATTTCTCTACGACCGCCGAATTTATCTAAATATGGTAGCGGGCGGGTTCAAGAACGATCTAAATCAGCTCAACGATCCCACACCGCATGACCGCAGGTACGAACGAATGATCGAGTACGTCCACATCATCAAACAACTTCTGGGCGCCGAGACCGGAATTAGCTTCGAGGGCGAATTTTACAAAGTGGACAAATTGAGGATGACGCCGCCTCTGCCGCCGGAGCTTTTCCCGGGCATCTTCGTTTCGGGTTCATCAGAAGCCGGATTGGCGGCCGCCAAGGCGATGGGAGCGGTTGCGGTCAAGTATCCCAAACCGCCTGGAGAGTATGAGAACGAAGCGCCAGATGAGACGATTGATTCCGGCGTGCGAGTCGGGATTATTGCACGCGAGGATGAGAATGAAGCCTGGAACGTTGCTTACGAGCGCTTTCCCGTCGACCGCAAAGGAGAGTTGGCTCACCAACTGGCGATGAAAACCTCCGATTCCGTCTGGCACAAGCAACTCTCCGAGCTCGGCGCCACTTCGGAAAACAATCCATACTGGCTGATCCCTTTCCAGCATTACAAAACCTTCTGCCCGTACCTGGTCGGAAACTACTCCAAGGTAGCCACTGAATTAGCCCGGTACATCGCTCTCGGATTCACCACATTCATTTTGGACATTCCGCCGAATGAGGAGGAGTTATATCACACAGGCGCCATCTTCAAGCGGGCGGTCGAACAAGTGGCGGTTAAGGGGGTAATGTAATGGCCTCGTTATTACAACAGTTGGTAACCGAACAGGCGGAGCGACGCCCTGAACAGACCGCGATTGTTTACCAGCGGGAGCGGCTGAGCTACGGCGAGTTGGAAGAGACCTCGAACCGTCTGGCTCATCTACTCAAAGAAGCTGGATGCAAACGAGGCGATCGTGTCGGCTTTCTGATCCCCAAAACTCCCGCGGCGATAATCACCATTCTCGGTATTCTGAAGGCGGATTGCGTATATGTGCCGCTCGACACTTCCAGCCCGGCCCCCAGACTGGAGAAGATCGTTGACGCCTGCGCCCCTCGTTTCGTCGTCGCCGGCGGGGCCGTGATGCCCTTGCTCGATGAGTTGATGGCTGATAAGACGCGACGGGATGGAACGGCTATCGGCTGGATGGGAGAGGGCAGGATCGAAGGTAACAACTTCAGAGCCCGATTTACGCGCGAAGATCTCGGGAGTTATTCGAGCAGACCACTCGATTATCAGAGCACGGTCGCCGCAGCCGCGCACATCCTCTTCACTTCCGGCTCGACGGGCGTGCCCAAGGGTGTGGTCATCACGCATTCCAACGTCATTAATTTCGTCACCTGGGCGCTGAAGTATTTCGGCGCGAAGCCGTCAGACAAGATTTCGAGCCACCCGCCGCTCCATTTCGACCTTTCGACTTTCGATATCTACGGGACGCTGGGGGCAGGCGCGCAATTGCACATCGTTCCTACTGAATTGAATCTGCTGCCACAAAAGCTGGCCGAGTTCATTCGCGATTCGGAGTTGACGCAATGGTTCTCGGTGCCTTCGGTCTTGAACTTCATGGCGAAGGCCGATGTCGTAAAACAGGATGACTTCCCGGCGCTCGAACGGTTGTTGTGGTGCGGAGAAGTCTTTCCCACACCGCCGTTGATCTACTGGATGCGGCGGCTGCCGCGCGTGAAATTCACCAACCTCTACGGCCCGACGGAGGCCACCATCGCCAGCAGTTACTACACCCTGCCGCAATGCCCTGACGACGAGCGGGCTGAGATTCCGATCGGGGCTCCCTGTGAGGGAGAAGAACTCGTGGCGCTCGATGAAGAATTGAAGCCTGTTCAGGCGGGCGAGATCGGCGATCTTTACATCGGCGGCGTGGGCTTGAGTCCTGGCTATTGGCAGGACCCGGAGAAGACCGACGCCGTCTTCATCAAGCGACCGGGCGCCTCCGACCCGAATGATCGAATCTATAAGACCGGCGATTTGGCGAAGGTGGGCGAGGACGGCTTGTTTTACTACCTCGGGCGGGCCGATTCGCAAATCAAAAGTCGCGGTTACCGCATTGAACTGGGAGAAATCGAGACTGCGCTAAACGCCCTGCAACTGAACGAAGAGTGCGCGATTGTCGCGATCAACACCGGAGGCTTTGAAGGCGTCGCGATTTGCTGCGCCTTCGTCCCGCTGAAAGACGTCGACGCCCCGCCGGCCCGGCTGCGCACCGAGATGAGCAAGGTCTTGCCGAATTACATGATGCCCGCCCGCTGGATGCGGTTCGACATCCTGCCGAAGAACGCGAACGGCAAGATTGATCGCAGGGCGCTCAAAGAGCGTTTTCAGCAGGACGGGGCGTAGATTGCCATGAACGTATTGCTGGTCGGCGAAGAATCCGCCGGCGCCCAAACATTGAGGCTCTTGGCTGACAGTCGTCATCGTCTGGTCGGCGTGATGGCTTCGCCCACGCGCAAGGCGGTCGGCGGTATGACGGTGTGGCAGTACGCGGAAAAATTGGGCTGCCAGAGGTGGCCGGCAGAATCGGTGAAAGACCCGTCGTTCGCCGAAGTGATCACCACCGAAGAGGTGGACCTATTGCTCAACGTCCATTCACTGTTCGTTATCAAGCCGGAAATTGTCGCGGCGCCGCGTTGGGGGAGCTTCAATCTACATCCTGGCCCATTGCCGCGCTACGCGGGATTGAATGCGCCGAGCTGGGCGATTTATCGGGGGGAGCGCAGTCACGGCGTGACGCTACATCGGATGTTGGCGGGAATTGATACCGGGACGATCGCCTACCAGACGCTATTTGACATTGAAGAAACGGACACCGGTTTTTCGGTCAGCGCGAAGTGCATCAAGTTTGGGATGGAGTTGATCAGAAAATTGCTGGAGACGGCTGCGGAGAAACCACAGGTGATCCCAGCCATCGAGCAGGACCTAAACAGGCGGGAGTACTTCGGCAGAGGAACGCCAGAAGACGGTTGGTTAGCGTGGTCTCGTCCGGCCCGCGAGATTTTCAACTTCGTGCGAGCGGCTGATTACTCCCCTTTTCCGTCTCCGTGGCGAAACCCGCGTTCGAGAATGGGAGATCAGGAAGTCGCCTTCGTAAAGACCACACTCACCGGATGGCCCAGCGACGCGACGCCGGGGAGGATTGGCCGATCCGACGCCGGGCAGGTCTGGGTGGCCAGCGCCGATGAATGGGTCGAAGTCAGCCGGTTGATGGTCAATGGGCGATCGGCCGATGCCGCTGAGGTGTTGAAGCCGGGAGAGAGACTGGAGTGGAACAGTTGAATTTGTTCGCCCACAACCTGGCTTTGAGTTTGTTCGCCTGCAGGCATGATCGCCGCGCTAGCGGCGGCGTTCCGCAATCTTTGAGAAACATAGGAGGAGTTTAGGTAATGGTTTTAACCGCTGTTTCAAATGACCGAATTATCCATCTGCTTTCAGAGAGGGTGAACGTAGAAGCTCCGTCCGCGGACACTGATTTAATGGAATCGGGTCTGCTCGACTCGCTGACGCTGGTGGAATTGATGTCCAGTCTGGAAGAGCAGTTTGGCGTTCACATCTCATTCGATGAGATCGAGATCGACAATTTTCGCTCCGCCAGAAGAATCGCGGAGTTTGTTAATCAACGAAGAAGGCCGCAGGAAATGACAGTTTCCTGTTAACGATGCTTAGATTCGCAAATATGTCTATTGGCGTCTTCTCTTGCGCGCCGGAGGAAAATCAACCATGCGGTTAAAACAAAAAACTTCAACAACTTCTTTTCGAGCGGAGCGCGAGTTCGGGTTACTTGTTGGGCTTATGGCGATCTTGATCGGGAGCTGGCGCCTTTACCGAGGTCACTCGGAGGGGGTCGCGACCGCTCTCCTGGGAGCCGGTTCGGCGCTCGCCATTCTCGGGCTCTTATTCCCGAAAGCGCTCGTCTTACCCAACCGATGGTGGATGGCGCTGGCCAAGTGGCTGTCTTTAATCACAACACCGATCATCCTTGGGATTATCTTTTTTCTAGTAGTCATGCCAGTCGGCGTGGTCAAGAGATTATTCGGCTGGGATCCATTGCGGCGCCGCGCCCCTTCAGCCGCCTCTTATTGGGGCTCTTATAACGCGCGGCAAAAGGACCCTCATCACTTCGAGAAAATGTATTGAGGAGGTAACGCAAATGTCGAGAACGAGAGTCGTCAACGAAATCTGGCAATATATGAAGCAAAATAAAAAATTTTGGCTCGCGCCTATCGTCATCGTCCTGGTGACGATCGGTGTCCTTCTGGTGGTCGCGGGTAGTTCCGCGCTGGCGCCATTCATTTACACTCTTTTCTAAGTCGTAACATACAACTTAGTCAACGTGGGGAGTTACGTTTTATGGCAAGTATTCTCGGAATCTCCGCCTATTACCATGACTCTGCGGCATGCCTGGTTATTGACGGTGAGATAATCGCTGCGGCGCAGGAAGAGCGTTTTACGCGCGTAAAGCATGACCATCGCTTCCCGGTCAACGCCGTTCGGTACTGTTTAAAAGAGGCTGGGATTAACCTGGGGCAACTCGATTACGTAGGGTTCTATGATAAGCCACTACTCAAATTCGACAGGCTGCTTGAAACTTATCTGGATTACACGCCGGCAGGCTTTCTCTCCTTCCTCAAGGCAATGCCGCTCTGGATGAAGGAAAAATTGTGGATGCCGGATATGATCGGAATCGAGTTTGGGAAGGTGGCCGGGGCGGAAGACGAACGAGCCGCCAAGAGGCTGGCGAAAGAGTTTCGTTGGAAGTTGCTCTTCGGTGATCATCACGAGAGCCATGCTGCCAGCGCATTCTATCCTTCACCGTTCGAAGATGCGGCGATTCTCACCATGGATGGAGTCGGCGAATGGGCGACCAGCTCGATGGGGGTCGGACGAGGCGCCGAGATCAACTTGTTTAAGGAGCTCCGATTCCCGGACAGCCTCGGCCTCCTCTACAGCGCGTTTACATATTACACCGGATTCAAGGTAAACAGCGGCGAGTACAAGATCATGGGGCTGGCCCCCTACGGAGAGCCAAAGTACGTTCCGCTGATCAAGGAGAGGTTGGTCGAAGTCTGCGAAGACGGAAGCCTTCGAATGAACCAGGAGTATTTTAGTTACAGCCAGGGGCTGCGAATGACGAACCGGGCTTTCGATGAGCTTTTCGGCGGCCCGCCCCGAGAGCCCGAATCGAGGCTCACACAAAGGGAGATGGACCTCGCCAGGAGCGTCCAGGAGATTACGGAAGAAGTAGTGCTGAAGATGGCGCGTTATGTTCGGCGCGAAACCGGGATGAAAAAGCTCTGTCTGGCGGGAGGGGTGGCGCTCAACTGTGTGGCTAACGGCCTGCTCTTACGGGAAAGGTTGTTTGACGACATCTGGATCCAGCCCGCGGCCGGTGACGCGGGAGGCGCAATCGGGATTGCGCTCGCGATCTGGCATCGTTACCTCGGCAGACCGCGCAAAAGCCCGGAAAGCGAAGGAACCTGGATCTCTTCGCGGAAATCTTCCAACGGAGTTGCGCCACCTTACGCCGACGGTATGAAGGGAGCATATCTCGGGCCGAGTAACTCAGAAGCGGAGATAGAGCAGTACCTCAAAGCGAATAACTTCCCTTACACCAAATACAGCCGTCGGGACTTGCCCGACGCCGTGGCTGATCTGTTAGTCGAGGAGAAGGTCGTTGGTCTGCACCAGGGAAGAATGGAGTTCGGACCCAGGGCTCTGGGTGGCAGGAGCATCATCGGCGATGCGCGATCACCCAAGATGCAATCAGTGATGAACCTGAAGATCAAATACCGGGAAAGCTTTCGACCATTCGCGCCAAGTGTGCTTCGGGAATATGTCGCGGATTGGTTCGAAATGGAGATTGACAGTCCCTACATGCTTCTAGTAGCCGACGTAGCGGAGAAACGACTTAGAAAGATGAACGCGCAAGAAGAGAAATTGTGGGGTATAGAGAAGCTCAATGTAGTCCGCTCAGAGATCCCCGCTGTTACACACGTTGATTATTCGGCTCGAATTCAAACCGTGCGACGTGAAGTGAACCCTCTCTACTGGGAGATCATGGAGGCGTTCCGTAAGAAGACCGGTTGCCCGGTAATCGTCAACACCAGTTTCAATGTCCGCGGGGAGCCAATAGTTTGCTCGCCCGAGGACAGTTACCGCTGCTTTATGAGGACGGAGATGGACGCTCTGGCGCTGGAGACCTGCGTACTGAAAAAGAAGGAGCAGCCTGAATTCCGGGAGAGTAAGGACTGGCGGCAGGAATTCTCTCTTGACTAACCTCATCCGATTTCCTCCGGCTCGCTATTCTTTGTACTGAAGAGGACGGATCAAATGTATATTCTTGGTATTTCCGGACATCGACGTGATGCGGCCTCGGCGCTGCTCAAGGATGGACGGGTTATCGCCGCCATCGAGGAAGAAAAACTGGTTCGCGTCAAGCGCATCGGAATCAGCCAGTGTGGCGGGTTGCCATACGAAGCCATTGGATACTGCCTGGAGTCCGCCGGAGTCGGAATTGACGAGATAGACTATGTCACCTATTACGTCAAACCCCGCCGTCTTTTGAATAGGCAGACAAAATTCCATGAACAGTTCATCCCGGAAAATTCTCCTGAGGCCGAAGATCACAAGGCGGCCAGTGTCAATGAATATCACGGCCGCATGAAAACGCTGCATTTGATCAGGCGACTCGCAAGCCAACACTCGAAGATCGTAGCGGTAGATCACCAGCTGGCTCATGCCGCGAGTTCATTTTATCTCTCGGGTTTTGATCGCGCCGCAACTCTGATACTCAGCGGAAAGGGTGATTATATAGCGACAGCGACAGGGATCTGTGAAGGTAGGAAAATCCGCCTGCTCAAGCGAGTCGAATTTCCACACTCCCTCGGCTGGGTATACAGTCTGGTAAGCGAATATCTCGGATTTAGAGCCGATGGCGGTGAGCATAACACGCAATGGCTGAGTCTAGGTGGAGAGCCGGAATTCCTCCCTGCCTTCCAGGAATTGATGAGGATTGATCAAGCCGGAATCCCATCGGTGGACCTTTCCTACTTTACTTCTCACTTCCAGGGGCCTGACCCTTTTTCAGAAAAGTTCTACCACCGATTCGGCGATTGCCTGCGCCGCAAGGATCAGAGGTTCAATGGAGGAATGAAATCGCCTTCATGGACCGACCTGATTGAGGAATTGAACGGGCGTCGGAAAACTGTTTTCCCGACAAACAGCTATCGCCGTAATCTGGCTCACAGTCTTCAAAAGCATCTTGAAAATATCGTTCTGACTCTGGCTGAAAGTGTCCGGCGTGATCATGGTGTGGACGCCTTATGCCTTGCGGGCGGAGTGGCTTCGAACAGCCTGTTGGTATCGAGGCTGGAACGTGAAAGCGGATATAAGCGCATTTTCGTCCAGCCAACGGCCGGGAATGCGGGGTGCAGTATTGGCTGCGCCCTGTTTCAATGGCATAACCAGCTCGATCAGAGGCGTACCGAAGCTTTGGAACATGTATTCTTGGGGCCAGAGTACTCTGACCGTGATGTCAAACCTGTCCTCGATAATTGCAAGCTTGCCTACCGGTACATTGTTTCTGAAGATAAGCTTCTCGACGAAGTGACGAAGCTGCTTTATCAGGGAAACATCGTCGCCTGGTTTCAAGGACGCGCCGAATTCGGTCCTCGTTCCCTTGGGGCAAGGAGCATACTCGCCAGCCCTCTGCTGGCTCATGTGAAGGAAAACCTCAACCTGTTCGTCAAGCATCGAGACGCTTCCCGACCATTCGCCGCTTCAGTGCCGGAGGAGCGGGCGGAAGATTTCTTTGAGAAATGCAGCCCTCTTTCCCGGTTTCTACTCACCGTGTCACGCGTCAGAGATGACAAGCGGCATCTGATTCCCGCCGCCTGGTTTTCGGATGGAATGGCTCGTGTTCACACGGTCAGTCGCAAAGCCAGCCCGCTCTTTTGGCGTTTGCTCAATAAATTCGGAGAAAAGGCCGGCGTTCCTGTTCTTGTTAATACGTCCTTCAACCTTTTTGGGGAGCCGATTGTTTGTACGCCGCGAGAGGCCGTACGAAGCTACTACTGCTCCGGGATAGACGCGATGGTAATCAATAACTTTCTTATTCAGAAATGACCTGGGCCAGGCCCGTATCAACCGACGAAGTAACAGTAATTATGATGGATAAACCTCTTGTTAGCGTTGTCGTTCCGACATTCAATCGCGCGTATTGTATTGAGAACACGATTAATAGCGCGCTATCACAGACATATGATCATCTTGAGCTGATCATCATTGACGATGGATCCTATGACAGGACCGAAGAGTTGATACTCAGTAAATTTGGCGCTGATCCGCGCGTTCGTTACGTGTTCAAGCCAAACGGAGGGGTATCGAACGCGCGTAATCACGGCATCCAGCTTGCGCGGGGAGAATTTATCGCCCTGCTCGACTCCGATGACATATGGGAACCATGGAAGCTGGAACTACAAGTCGCCGTAATGAATCATCTGCCGCATGTCGGAATGGTGTGGACTGACATGGTTGCTATCGACCCGAATGGGGAGATCCGGTCCCCGGCCTATTTGCGGACCATGTACGGCGCGTATCAATGGTTTCCGGAGCCGGAGGACCTCTTTAAAAATTCTTTGGGAATCGCCTCAGTCGCGCCACAACTCGCCTCCAGATTCCCGAATCAGCGCGTCTATTTCGACGACATTTTTTCTCCCATGCTTATGGGCAATCTGGTTCACACATCCACCGTCTTGCTTCGACGTAATATAGTGGAGCATGTCAAGGGATTTCGAGAGGATCTTCGGTATGCCGGTGAAGATTACGATTTTCACCTACGCACATGCCGTGAGGGGGCAGTCGCCTTTATCAATCTCTCTTCCATCGTCTATCAATACGGCCGGGGGGATCAACTCACCGAAAAATACGGCCTCCATATTGCGGCCAACTTCCTTAATACAGTTCAACCAATTCTGAAAACGGATCTCGGTCGCATCACATTACCTCAGAAAATGATCGATAACATGCTTGCCAGCGCGCACAGATGTCTCGGGGAGGAACTAATTGCCGCAGGTAAAAGTGGCGAGGCCTTCAGACACTTCATGGCAAGTATCTATCGTCGCCCATTTCAACCAAGAACGCTCGGTTTTGCGGCGTTATCATTGCTCCCCCACTCTCTCGGTGAAAGGTTTCGGCAATTATATCGTGTCTTGAAGCTCTTGGCTCTGACGACAATCTGACGCACATCCAGCTGTATCCCCCTAAACGCGCGTATAAAGGAGATGAGCAATGAGCAAGCTTAGGGTTGAAGTAGCCCAGGAGGAAGCGGGTTTGGCTAGTTTACGACGGGAGTGGAACGACCTGTTTGTTACCTCGTCGGCGCCGCCATTCCTCAGTTGGGAATGGATGATTACATGGAACATGTGGTACGGAAAGAAACAATCGCCATACGTAGTCTGTGTTCGAGAGGGAAAAACTCTCATCGGGCTTCTGGCTCTTAGCGCAGATCCTATTTCCATGACGCCTTTCGGACCGAAAGGCCAGAAACTCTCTTTTCTTGGCGGAAATGTCGGGGGAGCGGATTACCTTGACATTCTGGCGGAACCCGCCCGTAAGCAGGAATGCGCCATCGCCATACTGGGTTTTCTGTCAAAATCAAAATCGTTCGATCTGTTGGAACTCAATGATCTATCAGTAAACACGCAACTCTTGCCCCTGCTTTTGTCTCACTTCGGCAATAGAGATGATTACGGTTATCAACTGATCCCTCAATATATCTGTCCGAGGGTAAATCTCCAATCGGGTTGGAACCAGGTATTGCGAAACAGCAAGCGGGCGGACAACTACAGGAGAAGGCTACGCAATTTACGTCACCGCGACGGATTTGATTTTCGTTCGATTACAAGCCCGGAAGAATCCCCGATGGCGTTTGACCGATTCCTCAAACTCCACGAATCCTGTTGGGCCCATCGTGGCGGATCGGGGGCTTTACACGATCAAATCTCTCGCGAGTTCCAACGCGAGGTGGTTACTCAAATCGCGAAAACGAGCATGGTTCGATTCGATGAGCTATGGGTCGAAGGCGAGTGCCGCGCTTCGATCTATGGCCTTGATAATGGTCACACCTATTACCTTTTTCTTTCAGGCTACGACCTCGACTGGAGCGATCATAGCGTAGGGCTGGTCTTGCTAGGTCTCTCTCTTGAAAACGCCTCCACCAGAGGGGTCAAGGTATATGACTTTCTCCGTGGGAATGAACCCTACAAATTCGACTGGGCAAATGACTCGCAAATGACCACGGGAGTGCGGGTCACCGCTGACAGGATGGTGGCAAGATGGGCGATCAGCCGGAACTATGTCAAAGAAGCGATGCGGACTATACGCACCCAAAACGTCTCGCAGTGGTTCCGCGCAATCCGGCGTCGCCTTTGCGCTTCCACTGGATTTCGGCAATCTCCCGATTCCGCCGCGACCGGAGTCGCTGATCTCCCAATGAAAAACATAGCGCCTCTTCCGGCCTCACATCCCTCTTCGCCAGCCCGCGAAGAACAATCGGAATTACCATAAGGAGAGATGGCATTGTCGTTACTTAAAAAGCTTATCAGGTTCATCCGAGATACTTGGATGATCCTCGGCATTGCGCTGGCTATGTTTGTGGTCGTAGATGTAGTGTTTTCGCTGGCGTTTTATATCAGGGGCTCCTGGCATAAACCCGCCGCAAACTTCCGGATCAATGCCGACACATATAACGATCCATCCTGGGCGGCCAAATACTACAAAGAGATTGATGAGGTTGAGAGAGGGAGTTTGCGGTGGCAATCGTACGTTTACTGGCGCCGAACACCTCGCCGCGGAGAGTACATCAATATTGGACCCGATGGTTTGCGGAAAACTATTAACGCCCCTATGGCTGAGGGCGCAAGCCCCCCGATTAAGGTTTTTATGTTTGGCGGATCAACGATGTGGGGATTGGGAGCCGGAGATGACTCCACCATTCCCTCCATCTTTGCTGAGGAGGTTAAAAATAAAGGGGTAAACTGCGAAGTCGTCAATTTCGGCCAGTACTCTTATGTTAGCACGCAGGAAGTCATCGAATTGACGCTTCAGTTACAGAAAGGAAATATTCCCGACGCGGTAATCTTTTATGACGGCGTAAACGACACATTCAGCGGTTTTCAGCTCAGCGCCCCGGGGCTGCCGCATGACGAAATCCGCCGGGAGAGGGAGTTCGGCCTCACGCAGAGGAAGGAAATTCAAACCTTGGCGGCTCAGTACGCAATCCGCCAGCTTTCGATTACGCGTTTTCTTCAAGGAGCGCTCGAAAAATCCGGGTTGCGGCATGATAACCTGCAGCCGGTTTCTATGGAATATGAAAAGGCGATTACGGACAAAGAGTCGCTGGCTCATGCGGTGGTGGAGACTTACCTTAATAACATAAAATTGGCGCAAGCTCTCTCCAAATCCTACGGCTTCACCTCTACTTTTTACTGGCAGCCCATCATTTATACGAAGCAGCATCTGACTGAATACGAGCATCGGTCTTTAGATCTCGATTTTCATTATCCGGGCATGAAAGAATTTTACCTGGATACGTATGCTGCGCTACGACAAAGTTCCGCAGGGTTGAATAAGAGCATTGCTTTTCATGACATCAGTTCGATTTTTAGCGATGTCCGCGAGCCGATCTTCGTTGACTTTAATCACATGGGGGGGAAAGGAAACAGCTTTATCGCCAGAAAAATGGCTGAAGATTTTGTACGCAGCTTTAGAGCGAAGTTCGAAACACAAACAGCATCAGACTAAGTGTGAGCATGAAGTTTCTATGATCGAGTTTCGGGAAAAGTGGAAGGATTTCTTTGACGAAACCGATGCGTCGCTCCCGAAAGTTTAAGACTCGCAAGACAGGATTGGATGCGCCAGCGCGCGCTGGGTCGCGCAATATCTGTCGACGCTCCGATGAATGAGTCAGAGCAGGATTAAGCAGAACTATTTAGCAAAACGGTATAGAGGAATTCTTGCGAAGTTTGGGAGAGGGAAGCCTAAAGATGACATGAAAATGTTATCTCAAAATTCAAAATATCTCCAAACCATTCGGTTTAACTAGCGCTTGATAAAAAAGACTCGGACGAATGCGCGCTATGATTTTTAACTGACCTCGAGAAAGCGATTATTGATATGACCTCGAAGAATTTTGCCAAGAAACTACTGTTAACTCTCTTCGGCGCATTCATCGGCCTGGCGGTTTGCGAGGCAGGGTTGCGTTTACTCGGGTATAAATTTAGTGGATCGACATACACAGCCGATCCCTTGCTCGGATGGTCGTTGCGGCCCGGCGCGAGCGCTTGGGAAACAGACGAAGGAGTCGCCTGGAGCAAGATCAACAGCCATGGGTTTCGCGACCGCGAGCGCGCTGTCAACAAGCCCCGGGGCGTCTACCGGGTAGCGGTGCTGGGCGATTCCTTGACTGAAGCGCGCCAGGTCGATATGGACAAGACATACACATCTCTCACTGAAAAGGAATTGAACCGGCTCCACTGCTGTGAGGAAGGCGAGGTGGAAGTCTTGAACTTCGGGGTTCCGGGCTACGGCACGAGCCAGGAACTTCTCATGCTCCGCGAGCGCGTGTGGAAATTCAGCCCGGACATGATTGTCCTCGAGGTTTTTACGGGCAACGATATCTTCAATAACTACCGGGCGCTGAACGTCAGCACCCCCGACTTGGCGCCATACTTCCTGCTGAAAGACGGGGAGCTGATTCTGGATGACAGCTTCCGGCAGGCGCCTGCTTTTAACCCTACTCGCATCAAGTTGAAAGGCATTGCTGCGGACGTCATAAACAGCTCTGTGTTGCTACAACTGGTATACAAGCTACGCCGGGTGGGCGCGCAGCGGGAGGAAATGGCGCGCATGAACGCCACGAGCGCATCGGCCGCCACGAATGCCCCGCCGCCTGATTATCAGCGCTATCTGGCGTTTCTTCCGCCAACTTCTCCACCGATGGCGGAGGCATGGCAGGTGACCGACGCGTTGATAGCAGAGTTCGGCAAAGAGGTTCGTTCTCACCAAACGCCGCTGCTGATTATGCTCCTACCGACGAAACATCAAACCTACGCCGACCCCAAGGAGGAGGCGGAGTATCGCGCGAAATACAAGATCGACTCGCTTGAGTATGCGGATGACCGAATTGAACAGCAGGCCCATGCGAACGGGATCCCCGTACTGCGGATGACGAAGCCGTTTCAAGAGGAGATTAGGCGCACAGGGGCATCCCTGACCGGCTTCGCGAACACCGCTCCGAACGAAGGACACCTCAACGAACGGGGACACGCAGTGGTCGCGCGCGAACTGGCCCCAGCGATCTGCGCAATCGCGGCCGCTCATGCGTCGATTAAACCATAGAGACATCGGCCATCAATATTCGCTCCCAAGGGAGATCGACAGGACAATTTTTCGAATTGCTTATGAAACTATCCAAACTGCTAATATCAAAGCGAAGTTGGCGAAAGATCCTGCTACTCTGTTTCTCGATGGTTTTCGCTCTTTTGCTATGTGAATCTACGCTCCGATTTGCGCTTTATTCGATAAATAACAAGGGTTATTACTTGATGCCGCCTCGCCATAAAGTGATTTTCAGGCCGCAACCGGGCATTATGCCGGGCGTATCCGGCGACTCGAATTTCTACATAAATTCGAATGGCGTCCGCGGAGATGAATTTACAGCTCAAGACACATATCGAATCATGGCGGTTGGCGGAAGCACCACCGAATGCTCGTACCTGGATCAGCCAGAAACCTGGACACAATTGTTACAGGAAACCCTAAACAGGAATACACGGAATCAAAAAGTCTGGGTTGGTAATGGCGGTTTGAGTGGTACAACCACGAGGCATCACCTTGTTGCAATGCAATACCTTCCGTTGAGGGAGATGAAAATTAACGCCGTCATCCTTCTTATAGGGATTAATGATTTGTCCGTACGACTCTCCCACGACAAGGATTATGATCCTAATTTCCTGGAGAAACCTGAAATCAAAAAAGAGCTGCTGTATCGGACTTTTAGTGGAACATACCATATATATCCCGAAGACCCTCTCTATAAGAAAACCGCTCTCTGGCAAATGCTGAGACAAGCAAAACAAATGATGTCGAGGGAACACATCGAGGACGAAGACGGGAGAATTTACATCACCTGGCGAGAACATCGGCGTCGCGCGTCGGAAATGCGCGACGCGCCACCTGACCTGTCGTCAGCCCTGGAAGAGTACGCAAGAAACATTAACATGATCATTGACCTCGCCCAGGAGAAATCGGTCCGCCCGATTCTTATGACCCAGCCCACGATGTGGAGGACTGGTTTGCCTCAAGACCTGAGCGCCTTGCTGTGGCTTGGAGGAGTGGGAGATTTCCAGAAGGAGAGCGGCAAACCTTATTACTCTGTAACGGCGCTGGAAAAAACAATGAAGGCATATAACGACACTCTGCTCCGGGTTTGCCGTGAAAGGAGCCTGGAGTGTTTAGACTTGGCGGCGCTTGTAGAAAAAGACACGACCGTCTTCTACGACGACGTTCATTTCAATGAAAGCGGCGCTCGAAAGGTCGCAGAGGCGTTGTCGAAATATTTGATCGAACGCGCCCCTTTTCGAGAGACCGGGTCGCAAGTTCAACACAGGCCCTAGACGGGCTTATGATCATTCGGAGCCCATATGCTTTATGAGATATCGGCGTTTAGATCCGGCGCCAGAGCGGTTAGGGCGCGGCTCAATGCCCGCATGGCAGTACGGATAATCTTAACTTTGGCGGCATTATCAGCGGTGTTTCGAGTAACCTCGAAGCAGGCGGAATATGGAACGACCACGGCATATGGCAGTTCCGTTATATTTGCAACGCAGGAGACTCCGCCTCTTACATCCGGTAAAGCCGACCCCACTCTCCTACCCCCGGCGACTGGTCAATCTACTCCACTAGCAACGCCGACGGTGGCTGGTGGGAAGTCTTATCTTGACCCTGTGAGCGGTGTAAGAGTTTGGCGGGCGACGAGCGAAAATTATCCTTGCGCGGATAACACCGGCCTCAAACAACATGACTATGGAGATACCAACCAAATTAGTTATGAGTGGGGCAACGGATACCAGACTTTATTTCTCCGCACCTGTGGCGAGTATCATTTGGTCGACTTTAAGCGCGGAGTCGGCTTTACTAACTGGCGCAAGTTTGCTCCGGGAGCCGGCCCTGATTCAGATCTATCGTTCGTATTCTCCTACAACCCAGAGACTCCCCAGATCGCCTACTGTATTCATAACGCCGTTCTGATTCGTTATAACACCGCCAAAAACAAGATAGAGAATACAGGTAAGTTTCCAAAAATGGGCTGGGGCGCCCGCGGCTGGCTACAGAACGACATAACCGACACATGGTTTGTCGCTAACAGCGCATCGCAGAAGAGTTGCAAGGCATGGAACAGCCTGACCAATGATACTAGGGAGAGAACCATCCCCGAATTTGATGAGTGCCACCTGGAAAACCGCGGTCGCTATATAGAGCTGAACACTGGCGCCGGGGGTGACAGCGTCTGGGATCTAAAGACCGATACTGTCAAGCCCTTTAATCCTCCCACCGGCCATACCTTCCACATGGCCAGCCCTTCAGGTTACTTCACTTCAGTCGATGTGGACAGCGGAGGCGGCCGTACGCCTTACTACCGCATGGATCCAGCTACAGGGAAAGGCGTCTTAATCTATGACAATGCGAAGTATGGCTATGATTACAGCGGTTTCCACCATTCGGGCAATTGGGTTTATCAGGATTGTCCGGACGAAAAACAATGGTTTCTGATTTCCACCTACGGCGCCAACACTACAGGCGCCTTCCTCAATCGAGCAATTGGGTTTATGCGCCTGGATGGTAGCGACATCCGATTCCTGGCGCACACTTATAACGAAGTCGTGGACTATTGGAAGATCCCGCGGGCGATGATCGCTCCCAATGGTAAGCTCGCGGTGTTCGACAGCGAGTTTCGCGGGGCCAGCGCTGGTGATGTATATGTCGTGGAGGCGCCATTAAGGTAGCTCCGCATGAACATTCGTTTTGCCGAGAACAGTGACCTTGCCGCAGTCGCTCGACTCAACAGTCGCTTAAAAGCGGGAGGCAGAGACGATGAGATGCCTTTGGACCCCGCCCTGCCTGGGGAAGCGCAATACAGGCCGGAAGGGTTTCCGGTCTATCGCAGGATGATCATCGCTGAAGACGGGCAAGAGGTTCGGGCGGCGATGATGCTGTGCCATCACAACATATTCATTAATGGCATGAAGCGGGACTTCTGCTGGACAAAAATGCCTCTTTCCGAGGGGATCGTAAATTTAAAATACTCTCTGGCCATAGTACAGCTCATAAAAAGAGCCCTCGATTATCAGCCGTTTATGATGGGAGTCGGCGCCGGAAATTCCACATCAGAAGGGCACCGATTCTTTGCCACACTCAAGTGGAGGCGACAACCCGTACCGTTCTTTTTCTACCCGGTCAATGTAAGTAAGGTATTGCGCGGCCTACGTTACTTAAAGAATAACTCAATGCTGCGTTGCGGAACGCTCCTCGGCGCCTATTCCGGCTTAGGGGCGGCTGTGAGCGGGTTGCTTTCCTTGCGTCGTAAGATCGCAATCTCCCTCTCGGACTGCGAAGACTCGGTGGTCGAAGGCTTCGATGAGTGGGCGAATCACATTTTTTACAACTCCCTTTCGGACTATCCGGTCGCGATACGGTCCGACGCTACGTCATTGAATATCGTCTACCCTCCGAATGATCAGCGATACATTCGGCTCAAGGTAAAGCGAAAGGGCGCAAAAACAGAGATCGGCTGGATAGTGGTGGCGAGCAAGCAGATGAGCGACAACCATTACTTTGGGGATTTGAAGGTTGGCACATTGGTTGATGGTTTCGGACGCTCGGAAGACACAACGGCATTGGTTGCCGCCGGCCTCAATCACTTGGCCGAGATCGGGGTGGATATCATTGTGGCGAACTTTTCGCATGCGGCATGGGTAAAAGCGTGCCGACGCTCGGGGATGTTAAATGGGCCCAGTAATTTTCATATTTTTGTCTCGCCAAAAGGAGGGCCGGTGCTTGAATCGCCATGTCCATTACACCAAATCCACCTGGCTCGTGGACACAGTGATGGAATGGAAAACCTTATTTGATAATTACCGCGCGCGTGAGCGAGCCGTGGCGCGCAGGGGCTACCGCTCGCTCACGCGCGCGGTACTGATACACAACTTCGGACTGGGAGCGAGCGCCTGAACGAATGAAAGCAAGCCTAAAGATAAAGCCGATACGGCCGTTTACCACCAAAGATATTCCGCAGGTCGCTGACATGTTTCACAGACTTCTTCTGAGCGAGGGGCCGTCGCGTCGCGCGCTTCCTCCGGCGGCGCTTCCTGATTACTTTGAGCAGGTATTTTTCCATAGCCCTTGGCATGACGAAGAGCTTCCCTCACTGGTCTATCAGGAGAGTGATGGAAGGATTATCGGGTTCCTTGGGGTGGTGTCGCGCCGGATGTTGCTGCGAGATCGCCCTATTCGCATGGCGATCAGCTTTAACCTAATGGTCGAGCCCGAGAGCCGCTCTTCTATGGCGGGAATACAACTGCTAAGGACTTTTTTCTCGGGGCCACAAGACCTGTCATTAACTGACGGCGCAGGCCACATCGGTCGAAAGGTTTGGGTGGGTGTGGGTGGCGCGACCGCTTTGTTATACAGCCAGCTTTGGACGCGAATTTTACGTCCAACTCAACATGTTGCTGATGTGCTCATCAGGCGGAAAGTATTGGCGCTTGGCGCTCGCGCGCTGTCTCCGCTTTGCTACCTTGCAGATACGGCCGCTCGGCTGGCGCTACCGGGATACTTTCCCGATGCGTCGACACAATACTTAGAGGAAGAGCTAGACGTCGAGACGGTTCTCCATTACTTGCCTCAGTTCTCAAAAAACTGGGCGCTACGGCCCGTGTATGATGATTGCTCACTGCGCTGGCTGTTAGCGCAAGCTGACCAGATGAAGCGCTTCGGCGATTTCAAGAAGGTCTTGGTTCGCGACTCTCGTCGGGAGATAGTCGGGTGGTTTATGTACTATCTAAAGCCCGGCGGAACGAGCGTGGTCTTTCAGTTCGTGGCGAGGAAGAACGCAACCAATGATATCCTCGACTATCTCTCCAATCACGCCTGGCGACACGGATCCGCCGCGATCACAGGGCGACTCTACCCCCGTTATATGCATGAGTTATCGGAGAAGCTTTGTTACTTTCATCGCAACGGCTCATGGGCGCTGGTTCACTCGAATAACGACGAGTTGCTCAACGTCATCCATCGGGGCGATGCCTTTCTGACCGGCTTGGAAGGTGAGAGCTGCCTTTTATTTTGATCATGCTCACGTTCTCTCGTATTTCCATTGAGGCGCCCTCACTTCCAGCGAGGGATCGCTGGGTGAAGTAGTTCATGGACAACTCAGGCGTCGCCGGTGGGAAATGGAATTAAGAAAAAAGGCTTATCAGTCTTTGTAAAGCAGGCTCATATGTTGAACGCGCGGCCCGCCGAAGCGATTCCAAGGGAGTCTAAAGAACAGTCCTTCCAGCCTGAACGCTTGTGATTTCAACCGGACATACCCGGCGGATTCAAAATCTCCGGCGCTCAGGCCGTACCATCTCGGCCCGGTCTCTTCGTCCCAAAATACCAGCGTCTGTGGCGGCGATTGGCGGATCAGCTCCAGGTTGTTTTCGCGATCGGCGGTGAAGGGAGGTCGTTCCCATTGATCGCGGTCAAATACTATGTACATATAAGCCTGGCTGCAGATCAGGCGCGCGAACGGGCGTTCGTTCGCGCGGAACCATTCGGACATCTCATCAACGGCTCGCGCGTCGCGCGTGAACTTCCATCCGTCGACGTAAAAAACGGAGATCAGAAACGACGCCGCGAGCGCAATTGCGGCGAGAGAGTTTCGCGAGGCGCCGGCAGGCTTCGCGCGACGCTCCGCCATCTCATTCCATCCGGCGAGCCCGATCAGCGCAACAGCCGGCGAAACGCAGACCAAATATCGGGGGTAGCCGGCGGATCCGAACCAGCCGCGCCAGAACATCAACGAATGCGCGACGAACAGAACCAGAAATGCCGAGACGCCACACATGAATTCGCGGCGTTTCAACAGCCGCCACAGCCCGACAATGAAAGGCGCCGTCAGCAATGGGCCGACGATCAAAGGCGCCAACGCGAAGTACCACCAAACAGGCCCCGTGCCATTCGTTTTTCCATCGGGTCGCCAATCGGACGGCCAGTCATGGACGATCCAAAGCGGGTCGCGAGTGACCAGGTAGGCCGCCAGCCACCACGCGAACGCGCCCGTCGCGAGCAGAAGAAGAGAGACGAGGCGACGGGGCGACAGGGAGACAGGGCGAAAAGGGAGATCAAAGCTCTTGCGTCCCAACGGCGCCATCGCCCCATCGCCCCGTCGCCTCGTCTCCCCGTCGCCCTGTCTCCCCGTCATAACCCACACTCCCCACAAAACGCCGATGAATAACCCTTCAGGGCGAACGAGTAGCAGCAATGACGCGACGATCATCCCGGCCTTGATTCGCCCGGACAGATGCAGCCTGAGCGCGATGACGAAGACCAGAGCGAAAAGCGTCTCGGTCAAAACCGTTGAACTTAGCAGGAAAAACGGCGGCTGCAGAAAGAGCAGCGGGATCGCCATCTCCGCGCGCTCGAACTTGATTTGGCGCGCGAGCCGGAACGTCTGCCACGCCGTCGCAAGACTGATTATGACAGTGAAAAACTTCGCCGCCGCGTAACCTAATTGCGCGAACGGAAAGTAAAGCAGTGTGAAGAGGGGGCGCGCCCAGACGCCGATGAAATACAGCGGATGACGATGCGCCCAGCGCGCGAAAAGGAAATGATAGCCCGAGTCCTGCTGATCGGCGTCGTGATAAAGTAGAACCAGCGCGGCCCCGACGGCGGCGAAAACCGCCAGCCAGACCAACGCGCGAAGCAGGCTCCGGTTATCTTGAAGATATCGAATCATCGAAAAAACAAGGGGCAAAAATCAGAAGCCGAGTGGCCTTCGATTTTTGCCCCTTGCCGCTTGAGTTTTGATTCTTCTGTTACGCGTAAGAATGCAAGCCCGGCAGAATGTAACTGACTCCAAGGTAGGTGAAGATCACCAGCAGGAAGCCGAGCACCGCGAAATATGCGCTGCGACGACCGGACCATCCATGCGCGATGCGGGTGTGCAGGTAACCCGCGTAAGAGAGCCAGGCCACCAACGCGCCTGTCTCTTTGGAGTCCCAGCCCCAGTATTTGCCCCACGATTCGTTGGCCCAGACCGCGCCGGTCACCAGAAGAATGGCCAGACCCGCGAAGGCCACGCCGACTGTCTTGTAGATCAAGCTGTCAATCTTTTCGAGCGCCGGCAGATTGGCGCGCAGTTTTTCGCTGCGGAACCCGATCATCGCCACGAAGCTTGTAGCCACCAGGATCGCGAACAGCGAAGCCATCTCGACAGGATTGCTGCGTATGTTTAGAACCAGCGCGTCGCCGCTCGTGGCCATGAAGTTCGAGCCTACATTGACGATGTTTGCGACCGGCTGCCCGGCTGCGTTCCACTCTCCGGCGTTGTTCTTGCCCAACAGGTGAAAGCCGATCTGGTAGAATTGATCGCTGCCGATCAGCGAGCCGACCTTGGTCATCATTTTGATTTGGTAGAATAACAGGGCGATGGTTGCGACCTGGAATGTGAGCGAAGCCCGCAGGAGCAAGTGACCGACGCGGCGCGCGCCCTCATTGTTTTTTAAGAAGTAGACCAGGAAGCAGACGGCCATTCCGATCAGCGTCAGCAGCGACAAGGTGTGGAAGACGCCGACGCCGGGAAGCGGAATGCGCCCCCCTTCTATAGCTGTAACCCCCTCCGGGCCGGCGAGCACAGGGTTGAGCCGGTATTGGGCCGAGAACGGATCGAAGGCTTTGATCCCGCCCATCAGCCAGACTACGAAGTAGCCGACCACGAAGAAGGCCGTGACCGCGATGCCCATGGCTTCGGACTTCACGCCGTCTTTGATCAGATAAACCACCGCGAGCGCGAAGCTGACCAGCGCCACGCCGTAACTCATCGAAGCCACGCCGACGTGTATCGGGCGCCAGTAAGAGTCGAGCACCGGCATCAGCGGCTGAAACGTGTTGCCGATGAAGATCGCCATCAGCAGGACCAGCGTGATGAGCGGGAACGAGAGCCCGCCGACGAAGCGCGTGTTTTCCCGATTGCTCACCAACAAGGTCGCAAACGCCGCTCCGAAAGCGAACGCGACGGAGAGATCATAAAGATTGGCGAACGGAATGTAGCTGAAAAACCACATGGAATGATATTCGCCGGTGATCTGGTCCGTCATGCGTTTCCAGTTCTCAGCCTCTCCGCGGGAGACCCAGCGAATCAGCCAGCTCGAAAAATTGAAGAAGAATCCGAGCGAGGCCGTCGCCAATCCCAGCCGCTGCAGGAATCTGACCGGCGCCCAGAAGTTGGTAATCAGCGAGGCAGCCGCCGTCATGTAACAGAGCAGGGCCAGGACGACCATTGTGAAGTCCGCCGGCACGGCCGACGCGCCGAGTTTGATGCGCGCCGCCAACACCAGAAAAGCGCCGACGAGCGGCAGGATCGCGGGCAGAAAGTTCGCGAACGGAAGTTTGCCGAGACCGATATGCGGAACGGCGGCTTCCTTGGCGCTGATCGCCGCATTAATTGATTTCATTGCTTGACTCATATGCTAACCTCCGCAAAGAAAAAGAACTAAAACAACGGGTTTGACCGGCTTCAGCCGGCCGATTGAGGCTCGCGAATCAGCGCCGCGACCTTCTTCGCCCGGTCTTCAAAACCGAGCCGGTTGCGGTTCGCGTCACCACCAAGATAAACATTGCCGTCTTCAACGACTATCCAAAGCCGCTGATGCGAGAAGAAGAAGACCGCGATCAGCATTAGACAGAGGATCGTGAAACCGGCGTAAACGACGCTCGCCCCGGGGTCGAATTGAACCGAAAGGATTGACGCCGTCGGCGCCTTCTCGAAATCGGTCAGGACAAACTGGTACACGCCGTTGTCCATGAACTTCCTCATGAATGGCGCGTTGGCGACCGTTTTTGCAAAAGTCTCGTTCAAAGCCCAGACATCGCCCTGCTTGCCGTCCGGCATGACATAGGCCAGATGCGCCGCCGGGTTTTCGTATTCGCCTGAAGGCATCTGCACTTGTTGGTCGCTGCCGACGCTGAAACTCGGATTGAATTCGCTGTACTGCAACCGCGTCCCGTCGGCCAGCTTCGCCTCGCCGTTGCGTTGAATCGTGACCTCCTGCGGCTGCCCTCCGTTAATCGTGGCGTTCATCGGCGTCACGCGCAGTTTGATCACGCGCGCGTTGTTCGGCCCGCGGACGCTATTCTGGAAGAAACGATAGCCGCGGTAATCGAGCGGGCTGTTGAGGTGGACAATCGTATCGGTAGTCTTCCCGATCTCGGGATCCACAATCCGAACCCGCGTGATCCAGTCCAGCGTGTTGGTCGCGTCGAGCGAGCCGTTCTTGTCAATCAGCTTCTGTTGAAAATCCAGACACTCGACGGTGAAGGGAATCTGGAGCTGGCGCGTGCCTATGGCATGTTCCTCGGTCGCGTTATCAACGCTGAACTCGTTCTTGGCTATGACGTTGGACTTTTTACCCGGTACGACGTCCATACTCCCGGTGTGGCCCCGGCTGGTCAGGAAGTAGCCGAAGAAGATCGTTAACAACCCGATGTGGACGGCGTAGGCGCCGAGCCGGTTCCAGACGCCGCGCTCGGCGAAGATCGTGGTTCGATCATTCGCTTCGGTCAGTCGCGCTCTGAAGCGCATCTTGCGCGCAGCGGCGACCGCGCGCTCGGCCAATTGAGGGCGATCGAGCTGCGGAAGCTCGACTTTCTCCTTGAACTTCTGCGCCATCGCGAAGGTCGGCGAGGCCGTCAGCTTTTTGCGCATGACGAAGCTCCATGACGCCGGGAAATGATCAATCGAAGCGAGAATGATGTTGAGGCTCAGCAGCAGCAGCAGCAGATTAAAGTACGCCGCGTGATAGATGTCGAAGAATCCCAGGCGCCCATAGACGACCTTCTCCGCCGGAGTCAGCGCGGCGTAGTAGGCCGGAAACGTCTCGAGCTCCTGCTGCTGGATCAGCATTCCGATCATGCATGCGATGATCAATAGCACGAGCAGCACGATGCCGAACGGGACGGAACTGAGCAAGTTGAGAAAGCCGTCAATCACGACGCTCAACCCCGAAGACTTCTGTCCGCCTTTGGATTTGCCCCCTTCGACCTCCGCCTGCGCAACAGAGGCGTCTTCGATGGCGGCCTCGTTGACGCCCGCCATCGCGGCGGCCTCGACAGGCTTCGAGGGGCGCTTCAGTTTTGTGGATGATTGCGCGGATGCCATGACTTGAACTTAAAGCGAATCTACTGATGGAATCTTGTTGTCAGATTGATACTCCAGGAGCGACCCGGCCCCAGTGTAGCAGCAGGGGGGCGCCGCGCGCAACCAGGGTCGGGATATCGAGGATTGAGGATAGAAAGAAGGAAGACGGATGATCGCATTTGAAGGCTTTGATCATCAATGACGGTTAAGGCCCATTTGAATATCGTTGCTCTATCTTCTATCCTCGATCTTCGATTCTCGATCCTCGATCCTCGATCTTCAGGGTTGATTTTCGGAGGCGCCGGTGTACAAAGAAAACGATGATGCGGACATGGCGCGCCCGTTTCGTTTGTGCGAACAGTGCGGGCGGCCCACGCCAGTCAATCTGCCGCAATGCGTCAATTGCGGCGCGATTTCCATTCAGTCGGTGGTCGCCGAAGAGCAGGAGCGCGTGGAGAGGCGATACGCGCGCGCCCTCTTTTCGCGCGCGACGCCGGTCACTTACGCGTTGCTGGCCGCCAACGTAGGCGTGTTTATGTTGATGGCGATCGTCTCCGGCGGGACGGAAGACCGCGCGGCTCTTATCGCCTTCGGCGCGAAGACGAACTTCCTGTTGCAAAGCGGCGAATGGTTCAGACTGATCACTCCCATCTTCATTCACGCCGGATTGTTGCACCTGCTGCTGAACTCGTACGCGTTGTGGGTGGTCGGGATGCAGGTCGAAAAGCTTTATGGCTCCGCGCGGTTTCTGTTGATCTATCTGCTCTCGGGCGTCGGCGGCGTGGCCGGCAGTTATTTCGGTCAGACATTTCTGCATAAACCTGACGTGCCGTCGGTCGGCGCTTCCGGCGCGATATTCGGCCTATTCGGAGTCCTGGCCGTCTTCGGATTCAGGTATCGTCGCGAAATGCCGCCCGCGATCCGGCGCGCGATGACCGCCGGCGTCTTGCCGGTGATCGTGATCAACCTCTTCATAGGGTTTTCAATCCCGTTCATTGACAACTCGGCCCACATCGGAGGACTGCTCACGGGCGCCGCGCTGACCCTGATCATTCCGTATATCGCGCCCGGAAGAGAACGGGTTTCAAAGACGGGGCTGTTGATAATCGCCCTTTGTGTGGCTGTTATCGTATATTGCTTCGCGCAGGCGTATTTGGCGAACCGGCGCTCTGACAGATATATTGAGGAATCAGTTGATAACCGGAATCATCTCTATTGCCGAAGTGAGACAAATGCAGTGGCAAGAGTTGCGTGTTAACTGATAGATCATTGAGTTAGTGAGGCTGTTGATAGCTTTCTCCTAGGGCTTCTCGGGGTCAACTCCGCGCAGGAGGCGCTGCTTCGCCGCTTCGACTCGGATTTTAGAGCGCTTTGCAATTGTGTGTACAGCAGGGGCAGACCAACGTGTGGGGCCCCGGATTGCGTATGCGCGCGACCATCGGGCCCCACACATAGGTCTGCCCCTACACTGATTTGCAAATCGCTCTAATTGATGAAAATACCCATAGTAGCGACGAATTTATAGGTTACTACGTGGACATTTTCTGAGTAACCTTACATGTCGCGTTGCGACGCCTTAAAATAATGAAAATCGTCCACGGGAGTTTTTGCCGGGGATTTTTTGGAGGATTTGATGACGATTAAAAAAATCGGCGTTTTGGGCGCGGGGCTGATGGGAGCCGGCATCGCGCAGGTCGCGGCGACCGGGGGCTATGAGGTTACGCTGGTTGAGATCAGCGACGAACTGATCGAAAAGGGTTTGAGCGGGATAGAAAAGTCGCTCGCCAGATTCGTCGAAAGGGGCGCGATCAGCGCCGCGCAGAAAGACGGAGCGCTTCAGCGCCTGCGCGGGACTACGGAGCTTGAAAAGGTCGCCGGCGCGGACATCGTCATCGAGGCGATCGTCGAGAATTTGCAGGCCAAGCGCGATACTTACGCCAAGCTGGACGCGCTGTGCAAACCAGAAACCATCTTCGCGTCAAACACCTCGTCGCTCTCAATCACCGAGATGATGACCGCGACCGGCGCCGAACGCCGGCGGCGCTTCATCGGTATGCATTTTTTCAATCCGGTTCCATTGATGAAGCTCGTCGAGGTGATCCGCACGATCCTGACCGATGACCGTGTTTACGCCGAAGCCGTCGCGCTGGCCGAATCGATGGGCAAGTCCGTGGTCAGGGCCGGCGACAAAACCGGTTTCATCGTCAACCGCCTGCTGGTCCCTTTCATGCTCGACGCCATCCGCGCTCTCGAAGAGGGGCTGGCCTCAATCGAAGATATTGACAACGCGATGAAACTCGGCTGCAACCACCCGATGGGGCCGCTGACGCTGACCGATTTCGTTGGGCTGGACACGACCTGTTATATCGCTAACATAATGTTCGACGAGTTCAAAGAGAGACGCTTCGCCCCCCCTCCGCTCTTAAAGCGCATGGTTCAGGCGGGATTGTTCGGGCGCAAATCGGGACGCGGGTTTTACGATTACACCGATCCGAAGACCCCGAGGCCGATGAATTTAAAAGTCGCTTGATCGCCCCCAAAAATGTAAACCGAAAAAATATAAATCGAAAACAAGCAAGATTGCGGAAGTAACAATTATTTACACGGATGCTACGGATTGTCACGGATTTACAGCGCCAAACCGTAACATCTCGTGTAAATATGCGGTTACTATTCTCTCAATATCGCCTGCGCTGAATCAAGTGATTGTATAACAGAGAACCTATCATTATCTTGACCGCATCAACTCGGCTCAATATACTCTCTGTGCAGTGAATTGAAAGTAAGTTGTGACTTGAATGTAAGTCACTTGAGCCAAACGCTCGTGGCTCATCTCCGTCCCCCAGATTCTCATCGACCTAGACATAAAGAACTATAAAGTAAAGTTGTAAAAATATGGGAGCTAGGCGTAGAGCGCGCGAATGCGCGCTGCAAATGCTGTTTTCGTACGACGTGACTCATTCTTCCGTCGAGGAGCTTATTGAAACATATTGGGGGGAGATGGCGGAGGCCGCTGAAGACGTGCGCGCCTTCGCCAATGAGTTGGTGGCCGGCACGATATCCCATCTCGATGAGATCGATGAGTTGATTCGTCTTCGCACCGAGCACTGGCGAATTACGCGAATGGCCATTGTCGACCGGAATCTACTTCGACTGGCCATCTTCGAATTCCTCCATCAACCGACCACGCCGATGACGGTCGCGATAAATGAAGCTTTGGAGATCGCCCGGCGATTCTCCACACATGAAGCGACACAGTTCATTAACGGGATCCTCGACGCCATCAAACGCGACGTGGAGTCACAGGAGATTCCTGAAATTACCGCCGCAACTATGGCTCAACCCCTCAACTGATGGATCAGTCCATCAACAACCGCACGCCGAGCGACTCGGCCAGTCTGACTGCCCTGGTGAATCTAATGAACTGGGAGTAGGTGGATCCCTGGCTATGAAGGCGCGCTCGTTCGCGGGTCGTCAAGCCGTTGATCAAGAGGGCCTCCAGAAACTCCGCATAGTCTGACAGGGCCATTGCCGGCAGTTCGCGCTGATAACCCGAAACTCCGTCGTCGGAGGCGGCGAACCCTGCGAGCAGGTCGAAAAGATTATCTGAGGTCAGTTTTGCGGTTTTGCGCGCCAGAGAGATAGGCGTTCGCATCTCGAAAAACCTCAACCCTTCAGGCGTCGTCACGCGCCTCAATTCCTTCGTCACCTCGCCGTCAAAAGGCGATTCGGGATCGACCAGAATAAGAAACAGGTTGGGCCATTGCTCCTGTGGCAGAGTATCGCTCAGCAGTTGGGCGCGATCGGCCAGGAAGCGCTCGAAGCGCGCCTCGATAGGGTAGCGGATGCGGCCCAGACATCCGATGGTCTCGCCGCCCGACGCTCCCTGAGATGGTCTCAAACTCTCTTCTTCCCGTCCGAATTCATCTTCACCGGATTCATAATCGAAATTCTGTTCGATGTGCGCGGGGCAGCGCGTGCGGCAGTATTCGGCCACCTGCTCCGAAATCTCCAATTCCTCCGAGAGCTCGGTCGTGAATCTGATACTCTCTTCCGAAGGCGGACGATCGTTTTTCAGCGTCATATCGACGATCTGCGAAACCAGCGACCCGGCGCGTCCTAGGGCGCGCAGCGTCTGTTCGCCGTATAGACGCCGCATCTCGCAGGGGTATTCGATTGCATATTCGAGGGACATAAGATCAAAAAAATCAGGGAGTGGGCGAGAGTGAGCTATTCTAACATCAATCTGGGTGTTTTGGCGGGGTGTTCTGGCCGAGCCGCCCGGCTCGAATTTTTCATCGCTTTTGATTCCGGTCGGGCCGTCAAGTAAAATTCGATAGCAGAACGAGGAGTCATGCTTTTATGAATAGAATTATGCATCCCCTGTCGCTTTGGACGCGGACAGCCATGGCTGTTCTAACCCTGTTTGTCGTCGCTCTCCCCGTCTTCGGGCAGGGCCAGGAAGAGAAGCAGCAGCAGGATCCGCAGACGAGCATCAAAATCCCAACGGGCCTCGTGACGGTGCCAGTTATCGTTACGGACCGCTATGGACGTTTCGTCACCGGGTTGAATCGCACTCAGTTCACTGTGCGCGAAGAAGGGGCCCCGCAAAAGATAGAAGAATTCTCTTCGACCGAGGCTCCGTTCAGCGTCGCGCTGCTGATCGACACCAGCCGCAGCACACATAATAAGCTCGACAGGATTCGCAAGGCCGCGGAGACTTTCATCAAACAACTGCTGCCGAACGACCGCATAATGGTCGTCAGCTTCGATGACAAGGTGCGATTCGTCTGCGACTTCACCAGCGATCACGCCGAACTCAAACGCGCCGTCAAGTCGCTGGAGAGCCGTTACGCGACCAGTCTTTATGACGCGATCCACCTGACCATTAATGAGAAGATGAGCAGGATTCAGGGTCGAAAGGCGATTGTGGTTTTGACAGACGGCGTTGACACGGCGAGCAAACAGGCGACATATGAAAGCGCGGTCGAGCTGGCGGCGAGCGCCGGAATCATCACTTATACGGTCCAGTACGAAACGCGCAACGACGGCGGCCCGGTGATGAAGCCCAGGGACTTGCCGGGCATCGGCAATTCCTTCGCGCCTGGCTCCGGCCTGAGATGGCAGGACGCGCCGCAGCAAAAGCCGAAGCCCGAGTCCGAAGAGTCCAAGTCCGAAACGGAAGGGAAATCGCCGATCAACATCACTCGTCCCAAAGAGGACACTCCGCTGTCGACTCCCGGCTCACTCCCATCCTCGCGCGTCAACAGCCAGCGCCAGCAACCGATTCGTGATCGCTACCTGATCGCGGCGGATTTCCTTCGCACACTGGCCGCCCAATCGGGCGGACTGCCTTTCCGAGCCGAAACCATCGAGAACACCAGTTACGCCTTCCAACTCATCGCCAACGAACTGCACAATCAATATACGCTGACTTACATCTCGACCAATGAACTGCGCGACGGCAACTACCGCGCGATCGCCGTCGGAGTCAATAATTCGGATCTGGTAGTGCGCGCGCGGCGCTTCTATCGCGCGCCGAGAGACGAATCTCCCGAAAGTGAGCGTAATAAAAAACCCGACCCGAAGTCGGGCCAATAATTTATGCAAGCAAAAAAAATCCCACGATACGTGTTCCGCATCGTGGGAATCAAGCAGGAGAAGGAGGGAGGTAAACGTCAGAAACCGAAAGGAGCCAGCAAAACGATAAAACCTCAGTCTAACTTTTACTCAGAAACCCAGTACAGACAAAAACAAATTGATAATGACATACCGGCTGTTGAGAGCAGCCTCAGGAGAATTCGATTGATGCAGGGTTCATGCTGTTGGTCAGAGAATACATTTGATCGAAACCCAACAGGCAAGCGGAGTATATTCACTCGCCCCCTGCGAGTCAAGAAAGCTTTAGCTTTTCTTCATAGCGTTTTTTTCGAATATTTTTCAGTAGCGCCTTTCTAATTTTCGACCTCCTAAGGAGAGATGGAAAGACCGAGAGACGAAGGGACGGGAGACGGGAAGAAGTAGAGGCGCCGCTTTCTTCCATTCTTCTTGTCGCTCTGTCGCCCCGTCCCCCCCGTCCCTCTGTCTCTCATCGGCTTCGGTGTCAACGCGCCTGTTTTGTGCTAAGCTACGCTTCCCGTCAACTCTTGCAATTACGTCAGCAACCTGGGCCTTGGCAGGTATCCAGGCTTATCGTGGGAGGTAAGTGTGAAGATCAGAAAGCCACTTTTCAGTTTGGTCATCTGTCTCGCGGTTGTCTCGCTGATCTGCTCAGCCGCCATTGCGGACACGGTCAAACTAAGGGACGGCAGCGTGCTGAAAGGCAAGGTCGTTTCCTACACCCAGCGCAAGTTCACCATCGAGGTTTCCATCGGAGGAGCGATTTCACAGCATGTGGTTCCCGTTGAAGAGGTGGAGAGTGTCGAGTTCGACACGAGCGATGTGGGGGCGAACAATCGCGCCGAACCAGTAGGGGCCAGTCAGTCATCGGCGCCGCCTTCGCGCGCCAGAATCCCGCGCGACAACGCCCCGGAGATAGCGACGCCGGATTCGGGGGCGCCGCCGAGTGACGACAACGCCGGGGCTCTTCCCGTAATCGCGGAAAAGACGGTCAGCGTCGCGGCCGCAGCCGACTGGACCAGCACCGAAATCCGAGTCCAGCGTGGCCAGCGCATAGTGATCAGCGCCTCCGGCGAAGTCGACCTGGGCGACAACCAGCGCTCAGGCCCGGAAGGCCTTTCCCTTGCAGATAGCCGCAAACTGATCGCCGCTCGACCGACCGGAGGCTTGATCGCCGTTGTTGGCGACGACAATGACGATTTCGTCTTCGTGGGCAAAGCGACCGAGTTCGTCTCGCCACACAACGGCATCCTCTTCCTGAGCGTCAACGAGAGCAACCTCAAAGACAACACGGGCGCATTCGTGGCGCGAGTAAAAGTCTTAAGCGGCAGGTGATATTCCCGCCTTTTAGTAAAGTAATTAGATACGCCATGCGGAACGCGCTCGAGATAATCCGCGCAAATTCTGCCGCAAAGAGCTTCGAAATCGGCGAGCTGCTATTCGCGCAATTCACCTGCCCGGCGCAGGAGGAGCCTATAGGCGTCTGGGCGCAGACGGATCACCTGGTTCATGCGCTCACCTCGAAAGCGACTTGGAAGTCCTCCACTGGAATTTTATCCGCCGACGCTGGCCAAACCATGTTTTTTAAGAAAGGCGCCTACATTTTGCCGCAACACGTCGAGGAAGACCTTTGCGTGCAATTGTTTTTCATCAGAAATGATAAAGGCCAGGTTGCGCAAATGCTCAATATCCAGGATGGGCGGGTGACCGCGGCGAAAAAGACCAAATAGTATGGAGAACAATTATGTCAATGCGTTTCATCGCCGCGCTCGTCCTTGCGCTGCTTTGCGTCGGCCAGGCGATCGCGGACAACGATAGCTGGTCGCGCTTCCGCGGCCCTAACGGCACAGGCGTTTCCGACGCTACGAACCTTCCGGTCGACTTCGGCCCAGAGAAAAACGTCGTCTGGAAGACCGCGTTGCCTCCGGGCCATTCGTCGCCAGTGCTGGCACGCGACCGCATCTACGTCACCGCCCACACGCCGATTGACGCGAAGGACAAGGCCAATTACCAACTCTTTGTCATCGCGCTCGACCGCAAGACGGGCAAAGAGCTTTGGAGACGCGAAGTCCCCCGCGCTCACAAGGGCCGTCTGGAAAACCTCAACGGCCCGGCGTCGGCCAGCCCCGTCACCGACGGCGAGAATGTCTACGCGTTCTTCCAGGATTTCGGGCTGATCGCATTCGACGCCAACGGAAAGGAGAAGTGGCGCGCGCCGCTCGGGCCCTTCAATATTTTTTACGGCTACGGCGCGTCGCCCATTCTGGTTGACGACAAGGTGATTCTGTCGGTCGATCAAGACCTCGGATCCTATCTGCTGGCCTTGGACAAGAACACCGGCAAGGCGCGATGGAAGATTGATCGCCCCGAAGTTATCTCCGGCTATTCGACGCCGACCGTCTATCAGCCAACGCAGGGCGCGAAGCAGTTGATCGTGCCCGAATCTTTTCAACTCTCGGCCTATTCGGTGGCCGACGGCAAACGCATCTGGTGGGTGCGCGGCCTGGCCTGTGAGATGAAGTCTGTCGTTAGTTACGACAACGAATATTTATACATCAATGGCTGGGGTTTTCCGCAGAATCAACCGGGTCAACAGATCCCGACCGTCCCGTTCGCCGAAGGTCTGGCGAAATACGACGAGAACAAAGACGGCGTGATCGCCAAGTCCGAACTCGAAAAAATTGATCGGGCGAGCGGCGACAAGATAGGCTTTATGCTCAAGGCGGCTTTTGAAGCCTTCGATCTGGATCGTGACCAGAAGCTCAACGCGAGGGACTGGGAGGTTTTTCGCTCGATGATGGCTGCCGAGAACGGATTGCTGGCGATCAAACTCGGCGGCGAAGGCGACATGAGCGAGAAGGCGATCCACTGGAAGTATCAACGCCCCGTGCCGCAAGTCCCGTCAACGCTTCTCTATCAGGGGGCGTTGTATATGATCAATGACAGCGGCATTCTGATCTCATTCGACCCGGCCACGGGCAATGTCATCAAGCAGGGGCGGTTGAAAGGCGCGATTGACAAATACTTCGCCTCGCCCGTCGGCGCTGACGGCAAGGTATATTTGGTCAGTCAAGACGGAACGGTATCGGTGGTGAAGGCGGCGGGCGAATGGGACGTGCTGGCGGTCAACGCGCTCGACGATGAAGTCTTCGCCACGCCCGCGATCGCCGATGGGAAGATTTATGTGCGAACGAAAAGCGCGCTGTATTGTTTCGGAAAATAAGGCTGTCGCGTGAAACCGATCGTGGTAGAATCCGGCTTTGGTTCCGCACACAAACAACTTAGGGTCAAAATGAACAAGGAGAAAAAACACTCAATGGTTTGGGTTATGTTCGCTATAGGCGCGGCCCTCTCATGGGGAGTCTACGGCGCGATGCTGCATCAGGGGCAAGTCAAGCTTGGCAGCCCGCTTCGCGCGCTGCTCTGCGTCGGCGTCGCGTACTTTTTAATCGGCGTCATCGTCCCGGTCGCCATGATGGCCTCGCAGGGAGAGTTGAACGGTCAGGGGTGGAGCTCCTTCGGCGCGACGACGGCGACCGTCGCCGGCGCTCTCGGCGCCATTGGCGCGGTCTGCATCATCCTGGCTTTCAAGAACGGCGGCCTGCCGACTTACGTAATGCCATTGGTGTTCGGCGGCGCGCCGGTGATCAATGTGCTGGTCACAATGGTGATACACCCGCCGAAAAACGCGCCGAATCCGCTACTCTTCATCGGATTTCTGCTAGTCGTGCTGGGCGCGAGCTTGGTTCTATATTTCAGACCGCAATCTTAATTCGACAGAATCAGCACAGCGAGCGGTAGCCATCGTGGCCCAATCAGTCGATGTATTGATGGAATCACGCTCGCTACCGCTCGCTGTGCTGATAAATACAGATCAAATAGCAGGAGGAGTAATGTCTACGCCGAAAAGATTGATCGAATCGAGCTTTGCCCAAAACGGGCCTCCATCCGTTTTCGAGAGGGTTTTGTCCTGGTCGGGTGTGAAAGTCGGGCATGTCCGCATGTTTCCCGGCGAAGCTACCAACAAGCAATTGAACAGGCATCACATTTACATCCCGCTGGCCGGAGCGTATGAAGCTTCGATGTTGATGGCCGGCGGGCATATCGTTCACAGCAGACGCACCGTCGGTCAGGCGAGCATCGTGCCCGTGGGCAAGCAATATTCAGCGTTCTGGAGAGACGAATTAGAGGACATTGCGATTCACCTCGATCCTGATTTCGTCGCGCGTCGGGCGAGAGAGCTTGTTCAAACCGACCGCATCGAACTAATCGCCGACTGCGAGGTCACCGACCCTTTGGTTCATCAAATCGGCCGGTCGCTGGCCGCCGAAATAGACGCCGGAGCCCCCTCCGGGTCAATTTACGCCGAATCGCTGGTCAACACTCTGGTCGCCCACATGCTCAGGCATTATTCGTCCGCCGGCGAGAGGTTCCAACATCATCTCGGCGGGCTGCCGAAACATAAATTGCGCCGCGTCACCGAATTCATTGAGGAAAACCTCGAACATGATCTGACGCTGGCCGAAATCGCCGAGATAGCGGAGTTGAGCCCGTTCCACTTCGCGCGGTCTTTCAAACAGGCCACTGGCTCGACGCCGATTCAATTCCTGACGCTGCGCAGAATCGACCTGGCCAAACGGCTGCTGGTCGAAAGCGAGCTACCGATAGTCGAGATCGGGCTGCGCGCCGGCTTCAAGAACCAGAGCCACTTCACGACCCTCTTTCGCAAAATTACCGCGATGACGCCGAAGGCTTATCGCAATGAACATCTAAGCTGAATTTCCAGCAAGCGCAGAAAAAAAGCGGCAATCAACCGAAAGATTGATTGCCGCTTTTTTCTTACACTCCAACTCTGATCAAACTCACTGAGGGGAAGCCCGATGAACACAAAGCGACAGGATGTCGGACTCATACTCAAACTGTACGAGCTGCGGCGCGATGAGATGATGCGTCGCGCGCGCAACTGGTACGTAACCGAGTTCCAGCCCGAAAGCGCCAAAGACGTTATCCGACTGATGATCAGCGGCCAGGAACAGAGCGCCTATTACCGAATGGTCACTTCCTACTGGGACATGGCCGCGTCACTCGTCAACAATGGCGGGATTGACGAAAAGATGTTCCTGGAAGCCAATACCGAACACATAGGCATTTTCGCCAGAATCGAGCCATTCATCGCCGAAGTGCGCGAAGCGTTCGGCGAAGCCGATTATCTCATTCACCTCGAACGGCTCGTCATGAAAATCCCCAACGCCAAAGAGATCATGGCCAACCGGCGCAAACTCTTCGAGCGATGGGCGAAGGCTAAATCGGAATAACCGAGAGAGGGACAGCCTTTAGTCTGTCCCATTTAAAATCGAGAAGGAGGGAGCATGCGAAATCGAATCTTCATCACATTGTTGTTCCTTGCGCTGGCGCCGGGCGCCGTGAGCGTCAAGGCCCAGATAAATGACGCCAACGAGGCGATAGAGCGAGGCAACGGGTATTTCTATCGCGGGCAGTACGAGTTCGCGATCTTTGAGTATCGGGGCGCTTTAAATTGGCCCGGTGGTCATCAAGCCCGCGCCCGTTTCAACATCGGCGTTTGCAAGAGCAAGCTCGGACGTTTGCGCGAGGCCGTGGTCGAATACCGCGCGGCGATCAAATTGAGCGAAGGCGAATATCCATCGGCCTTTTACGCGCTGGGCGTCACGCTTCAGGATTTGCGGCGATACCAGGAAGCCCAGGAGGCTTTCGCGCAGGCGGTGAAGAGTTCGGGCGGGAAACACGCCGAGGCTTTGTTCGAGCTGGCGCTGGAATCGCAGCGCGCGGGAGATGACCGTGCGGCGGCCGAGCATTACCGCCGAGCCGTTGCGCAATCGAATGACGGCATCCCCGCTTGCCATAACAACCTGGGAGTGATCCTGGCAAAGGCGGGGCTCTTGGAAGAAGCGTCGCGCGAGTTTGAGGCCGCCGTCAAACGATCGCGCGGCAGATTCGCCGAAGCCAGTCAAAACCTCGCGCGCCTCCGGCGAATGCTTGGCGGCCCGTCGCCGGCGATGATCGCTAGCCTGAAGATAATCGAAGGCGCGCCGGAGTGCGGGATGAAGGCTGAATGATTCCGCAGGATTGGTTTATGGTGTGATAGACTACACCTCATTCGAATCAGCGCCGCTTGCGGCGCTAACTCAAATCAGGGGTGTCAACAATGATCTATCACACCATCGCCGACATTCTGGCCGCGAACGAACGGGCGCAGGCGCGGTTCATGGCCGCCGTCTCGGACCTGACCGAGGCGCAGGCCAATTTTCGGCCCGATGAAAATCAATGGACAATCGCGGAGATAGTCGAACACATCAGCATCGTCAACGACGGCTTCCTGCGGCTCACACACAAACTGCTGAAGGAGGCGGAATCGGCGCCCAAACCGCCTGAAGCCGATCTGAACCTCGGCCACACTTCGCTTGATGAGAACGGCCGACAACATCCGGAGCCGTTCCAGGCGCCTGACCGTGTGCGACCGCAAGGCGGCGCGCTGATCGTGGATTCGCTGGCGAAGATGCGGGCGTCGCTGGCTGGCCTCGCGGAGATTCAATCACGACTCGAAGCCGTTGATCTGTCTGAGCGGGTGTTTTCGCACCCAGCTTTAGGGCAGATCAACGCTTATCAGTGGATGGTTCTGCTGGGCGAACATGAAGACCGCCATCGCGGCCAGATCGAGAGGTTGAAAGCGACCGCCGGGTTTCCTCTCTAACAGCGCCGCGCGGATAAGATTGCGCGCGTTCACAATCCAGGAAAGTCGCGGGCGCGATTTTGATCATCCTTCCAACACTAGAGTATTCTCGAGGAAAGGGACGCCGCTTAACCGGGGCTCTCGTGGGAACAAAGGAGAATCGATCATGTGTGGAACCCTTCTGCTCGCTTGCGCGCTCGCAGTCGGAGGCGCCGGAACGCAGCCGAACGCAACCGTTGAGCGTCGAACCTCGGCGCAGCAGAGCCAGTCGGTGACAGTGACCGGAAAGCTGACGAACGAGGGCGTGGAGTGCCAGGCCATGCGGAGCGATGATGGGAAGCTGTATACGCTTACGGGCGACCTGAAAGGCTTCCGAACCGGTGATCGCGTCAAGATCACTGGCCGGGTTGCGGAAGTGTCGAGCTGCATGCAGGGCACGACGCTCGGCGTCGAGAAGATCGAACGCGCGAAATAGCCGGATGAGCCAGGTCGCCTGGCGCTGAGTGGCGTTCACGCCGCCGCACGGTGTGCGTTATTGTCTTGGTAAGAGGTCTTGTGAATCAGCCTCAAGTTTAAAACAAAGCGTCGAGCGCGTCGCTTACCGAGCGCACGCCGATGACTTCCAAACGGTCATCTTCCGGCAACCCGCTCAAGTTGTTCTTAGGCAACACGACGCGCCTGAACCCCATTCGGGCGGCCTCGCGCAAGCGTACGGCGGCGTGATTGGTCGCGCGAATCTCGCCCGCCAGCCCGACCTCGCCGAACACGATCGTGTGTTCATCGATCGGGATGTTGCGAAAACTCGAAGCCACAGCCGCGACAATCCCCAGGTCGACCGCAGGTTCATCCAGAGAAATCCCTCCAACCAGATTGACGAAGATGTCGTCGCCGGAGAGATGGAATCCGACACGTTTTTCGAGCATCGCCACCAGCAGCGCCACGCGGTTGAGCTCGACTCCCTGAGTCGTGCGCCGGCCCGTTCCGAATTTCGACGAGCTGACCAGGGCCTGGATTTCGACCAGCATTGGCCGGGCGCCTTCCACGGCCGCGATCACCGCCGAGCCTGACGCGCCGATCGGACGCTCGCTCAAGAAGATCTCCGAAGGGTTGGGCACGCCGATCAGCCCCGCGCCAGTCATCTCAAAGATGCCGAGTTCGTTCGCCGCCCCGAAGCGGTTCTTGGCCGCGCGCAGGATGCGATGATTGTGATGGCGTTCGCCTTCGAAATAGAGAACCGTGTCGACGATGTGTTCCAGCGCCTTCGGCCCCGCGATCATTCCCTCTTTAGTCACGTGGCCGATCAGAAAAACGGGCACGGTCAGATTTTTTGCGAGCAGCAGGAACTGTCCCGCGACCTCGCGGACTTGCGAGACCGATCCGGGCGCGCTCTCCAGCTTCTCGGAGAAGATGGTTTGAACCGAGTCGATGATGATCGCCTGCGGCTGCAGTTTGTTGATCTCGTCGAAGACGCGTTCGAGGTTGGTTTCTGAGAGCAGGTAAAGCCCGGCCGGGTTGACGCCCAGCCGTTCGCCGCGAAGCTTGATCTGGCGCTCGCTCTCTTCGCCTGATACGTAAAGCACGTTTCCGTAGAGAGCGCTGAGTTTATCGGCGACCTGGCTCAGTAATGTGGAGTTATGAACGATCAGGTCGTTTGCCACAAAATTGGAGTGTGGTGGCACGGCCAAGTCGTAAACCCGCTCGTCACCCGCCGAGGTGACGCTTTCAATTTCGTCCCAATAAATATCGGAAAATGCCAATCTCTGCAGATAAGCTGAAGGATAAGCGGAGGCGAGCGCCAGCGCGGTACTGCGACATACCGGCCCATTCGCCCGACTCGGATGCAAACTAACGCCAGCATGCGCCGCAATGCCTTTGAAAGACAGTCCTGGAGCCGCAATACGCAAGTGTCGCCAGAAGAAAAGCCCCGTCGGAATGGTGTTGAAGTGAGTCGAAGAGAGTTTCGGCTCGTTCATCATTGACAGTTTTTCTTTCGCCGCTTCACGCCCCCAAATGCCGATCTTTGCAAGAAAACGTTTGACGGCGCCGACACCTAGTAGTTGTACCTCCCAGGCTTGATAAGCCTGTCCGTTGACTTGCGACTGCCTAGAACGCAACTTGGTAATGAAGCCGAAGCGCAGCAGGAGATGTTGTACGTCTTCGGCCAATCGGCGGCTGATCGTGCTGTACGACACGCCGACTTGCTTCTCAGTAGTTACATATACCGATCCATCACAAGAAAAGAGTACTTTCAAAAACAATGCCATTCGTCGCTTAGGCAATTGAAAAACGCAATCCGGCGCCGCCTTCTGTGCAGCTTTAGTGAAGCGCAATCCTAACGATTCTAAAAACCGGGCGACCGACGAAGTGTGCTCAGCTGTCTCACGCCCTTGAGGGGCTAAAGCGGTAATATCAACTCGAGCAGCTTGGGCCAAACGATGCAATTCTTCCACCGACGGAACACATCTACCAACCCTCCAAGCCCGCAAGCGATAATAATCAACTGACGCGTCACGCGCCCATGCCGCCCAACTCAAACCGGCAGTGGCCTGTACTTGCCTCACTGCTTCAGCAAACTCATGGCGGGCCTGCGCGCGCTTTGCCCAAGGTTGCACAAAACGATACTCTAGCGCCTTATTATTACTCTTCTTGTAGACCTTGAGTTCCATCCCGAATTGGCGGGCTACATCGCGCAGGTCGACGCCAATTTCGGGGATTGCGGATGTTACCGATACCCCCCCTTGTGCGGAACCATCTGACAAAATGTAGGCGATCAGTTTGACCTCTGCTTCGGACATCTCTTTCTGACCGAAGTATGGCAACGCCAACGGTGCGGCTATGCGAGTCCCTGGCGCCAGTTCTTGCGCCGCACGCCAGCCTTCAGGCGTCAGCATCGGGTGGCTTGGCGTACACCGCAACTTGCGTCCTAGGCGCGTCGCCACCTCAATCACTGTTTGAACTCCTTGATCCAGAAAACGCACGTCCTGTTGCGGCGTTAACCGATGCGTGACCGTATCGAGCGATAACACCGGTCGCGGCGCATTCGCATACTCGGTAATCTCGCTAAAGGCGCCGGAGACAGGATCTAGAATGCGCGTTGAGCCAGCTAAACATTTCCCGATCCCCGGTTCGCCGCCGATCAGCACGAGCGAGCCGGGAACAATGCCGCCGCCGAGCACGCGGTCGAACTCTTCAATGCGGGTAACCTCGCGCGAATCGTCCTGCGCTTCGATCTCGTTAAACAGGACCGGCTTGCTTTCGCGCAAACGAAGCCCGGTACGAGGGCCATGAGCGCCTTCTTTCGGCGCCGCGCGTTCGCGTTCTTCGACGAAGGTATTCCATCCGCCGCAGTCGGGACATTTGCCGAGCCATTTGCGCGATTGATAGCCGCAGCTCTGGCAGGCGTAAACTGTGCGTGATCCTTTTGACGCCATAGCGGTCATTGTAAGCCACTTCAGGCCATCACCGCGAGCATTCCCAGAATCGGCTTGCCAAGGCGGTCATCGCCGGCGATTTCGATTCGCGCCTCGGCCTCTTCCCGCGACAGTCCTTTCGTCAAAAGGCGCCACGCCGCGTCATGGTCCATCCGAACCTCGCAAACTGAGCTGTCGCTCTCGCCTGTATAAAGCCCCCACGCGCCGCCTTCGCGCTTCAACGTCCATGCGCCGCCCGCTTCGCCCGCGATGATGAAGACTACGTCTGACCCATCATCGGCTTGCGTCTCCCGGTAAGTGTGCGGCAGGCCTCTGAGGAAAGTGTCGAGAACGGGGAAGAGCCATCTGCGGTCGGTCAGCGCCGGCGCGCCGACGGCGTCGCGAATCTGCTGCTGATGATGCCACTTCTCGGTGTAATCGCGCGCGACGTCGAACCAGTTCTGTGATTCCTGCTCGCCGGCCCACGCCACGCCGAACAGCGCGGGCGCGAAAGGGTCGAGCGACTTAAAAAGCTCGCAGACTTGCGCTCCCGTGACTTCAAGAAATTCGATCAGCAGCCTCGGGCTGATTCGTCGCGCCGCCCTGACCCAATCGGCGTTGAGCTGATTCAGAAAGTTGACCAGGTCGCGGTAATTTTCAATCGGCGTTTCGGGCGGGACCATTGGCGCTTTATCGCGCTGATATGAGAGCCGCCGGATGTCGCCGTCGAGCAGATGCGCGGCGATGTCTCTCACCGCCCACAGGCGCGCCGCCGTAGGTTTGCCCCAATCTTCGCCGGATAAGTTTCTGAGCAAAGACAAAAGCTCGCCGTGAATCTGGCAGAAAAGTTCAGTGACAAAAATAGGTTCGACAGGTTTCATACGCGTCGCCGGCAATTGTCCACGGGGCATAAGAAATTGTCCATTGTCGCGCATTGGCATATGCCTTGCTCAATTGAGGCCGAGCGTGATTACGCGAGTATCGGTCAAAAGGCGCGGAGGGCGCGCGCAAAACGCCCTTCGCGCCATCGTCGTTCAAATACCCCCTGCTTTTCAAAATGCTCCCTGATTTGATGGGATCGCCATGAATAAACAACGAAGCATGAAAACCGACTTTATAAGGAGAACCGCGAGGATTCTGCTGATTGTCTTGGGAGGGCTCCTCGCGCTGGCGAGCGCGAATTGCGAAAGGCGGAGCGTCGCCGACTCCGCCATCACCGCCGCAGTGAAGAGCAAACTGGCGGTAGGCAATGAGAACGGCGCGATAAATGTCAACGTGGATACGCGCGGCGGCGTGGTCACTCTGACCGGAGAAGTAGAGACGCAAGCCGAGAAGGAGCAGGCCGAGCTGGTAGCCAGAAACAGTGAAGGCGTAACGCGCGTCATTAATAACATCACGGTCGAAACGAACGGCGGATACGGCGCCGGAGAAGGCGCGGGTATGGCGGCGAGCGACTTGGCGATTTTGTCTAAGATCAACACTCGGTATGTCGCGGAAGGAGTCATCGGCGCGAAGATCGTAGTGAAGGACGGCGTGGTCACGCTCAAGGGCGCTGTCGACGACGCTCAGACCAGGGGCAGGGCCGAAAACATCGCCAGAGCCACGAGGGGCGTCAAGGAAGTCAACAACCTGATCGTCGTCAAGCAGTAACGCCTGGCAGTAACGCCTGGCAGTAACGCCTGGCGGCCGTCATTCCGTTTTCCGCTTTCCATTTGATATTTGTCGTTTGTCATTGAAGAAGGCTGACACGGAGGGGCCGCTGGCATAGTCGTTGCACCTTACATTTCCAGACTTGCCTAAAACTGCGGGGGTGGAATGGAGGTGGAATGAGCGACAGGGAAAGAAGCAGAGGGGGATGGCGGCTGCCTGAGAAAAATGGCGGAAACCTGCGCGGCGAAATGCGTAATATTCGCCTCGCGCCTGAGTTCCCTCGCATTCGTCTCGATCCGCGGCGCATTTTGGCGGCCATTGCGCTGCTTCTCATTCCGCTCGCCGCCATTGGGATTTTTAAACTGCACAAAGCGTACGCCGATTACGCGGCGATAGTTGACGAGCGACTCGATCAGCAGATAATGCGGCGGCGCGCCGGCGTTTACGCCGCGCCGCGCCGCGTGAGCGTCGGACAACAGATTTCGCAGGGCGAACTGCGAGAGCGATTGCTGCGAGCGGGTTACAGGCAAGGTCAGCGAGACGATCCCTCCGATCAGTTCTCTTCGGGCGTTTTCGTTATTGAAGGCAAGGCGACGTGGCTGCGGACGAATGAATTCGCCCGCGCCGCGGACGCGCCGGAAACTGTCAATATCAAATTCGACCGAAGGGCTGGCGGCCAGATCGTTAAAATCGAGGACGCCGCCACAGGCGCCGTCCTCGAGAGCGTCGCTTTACCGCCCGAGTCGCTCACTGCGGAAAGCGGCGCCACGACGCTCCCCAGGGGAGTGGGGATTCAAGCGCGCTTCGAGGATTTCCCGCCGTCGCTGATCAACGCTTTGATCGCGATCGAAGACCGGAACTTCTTCTCGCACCGAGGGGTCGATGTGAAAGCCGTTTTCCGCGCATTTTGGGAGAACTGGCGTCACGGAGAAATCCGCGAGGGCGGCTCGACCATCACCCAACAGTTGATCAAGACCAACTTCCTGACGCCGGAGCGCACCTATCAACGTAAATTTGCGGAGGCGATGATGGCGATGGCCCTCGAACGGCGGCTCAGCAAAGAGGAGATCTTCACGATCTACGCCAATCGCGTTTATTTGGGGCAGAGCGGGATGACGGCGGTTTACGGATTCAACCAGGCGGCGCGCGTCTATTTCGGCAAAGAATTGAATGAGCTCTCGCTCGCCGAGTCGGCGCTGATCGCCGGTTTGGCGCAAGCCCCAAACCGCTATTCGCCCTATCTGCGCCCTGACGCCGCCGTCGCGCGGCGCAACACCGTGCTCGACGCGATGGCCGAGATGCGCTTGATCAGCCCCGAAGAGGCCGAGGCCGCTAAATCGGAGGGACTGACTGTGATTCCGTCCGGGAAATATGATGAAACAGCCGCGCAGCATTTCCTCGATTATCTGAAGCGAGAGCTGGCCGGTCGGAATATCAATGAGAAGGAAGAGCCGAACCTGGAAATCAGGACGACGCTCGACCTTGATCTGCAGCAGGCCGCGAACGTCGCTGTGAAAAATTACCTTGCGAAACTCGATCGCGTCTTCAGCCGGCGCGCGAAAAGGACCGGAGGCGGAAAGCCTGAAGCCGCTTTGATCGCCATCGATCCGCACACCGGAGAGATATTGGCGATGGTTGGCGGACGCGATTACGCGTCGAGCCAGCTTAATCGCGTCACCGACGCGCGCCGCCAGCCGGGGTCGGTCTTCAAACCGATCGTTTACGCCGCCGCGCTCGCCAACGGCATGTCCCCGGATACCGTCTTCTATGACGCGCCGCAGGAGATCATTTTCGGAAATCACATCTACCGCCCGCAGGATTACGGCGGCAAGTTTTCGAATCAGCTGGTGACGTTGCGCGAGGGGATCGTAATGTCGTTGAACGTGGTGGCGGTGGACGCCGCATTACAGGTCGGGCTGTCCAAGGTGGCCGACATCGCCGAGAAAATGGGACTGCCTCGGCCAGAACCTTATCCTTCGATGGCGCTCGGCGCTGTCGAAACTACACCGTTTGAAATCGCGCGGGCGTATTCGACTTTCGCCAACGGCGGCGTGAGTGTGACTCCTTTCGGAATCAAATCGATTACACGCGACGATGTGACTGAGGAGATCACCGTGGCGAAAAACAGCGTGCTCCAACCCTCGGCGGCTTACGTCGTCACAGAAACCTTGGCTGAAGCTGTCGATCGCGGCACGGGCACGCGCGTCAGGGCCATGGGTTATAGCGGCCCTGCGGCGGGCAAGACGGGCAGTTCGCACGACGCCTGGTTCGCCGGTTACACCCCAAAGTTGCTGGCGGTCGTCTGGGTAGGATTCGACGATTACCACAACCTGGGAATGGTGGGCGGCGACGCGGCGGCCCCGATCTGGACCGATTTCATCAAACGCGCGCTCGCCTTGCGTCCCGATTTGAGAGCCGAGAAGTTCGACCAACAATGAAAAATTGATACTTTAATATCTAGGTGAGCATTGCCTGTTTCAGGTGAGGGTTCCTTTGAATTCCTATTGTTTTCCGATTCGATTGGTCAGACTCGCCACGACAGTCAGCAGCTCCGCCGGCTCAACCGGCTTGGATAGATGGGACTCGTAGCCGACGGAGAGGGCGCGCCAGCAGTCCTCCCGACGCCCATAAGCCGTCAACGCGATGGCCGGAATGTGCCCGCCGCGCTCGCTCTCCCGCGCGCGCAATTCCTTCATCAGCGTATAACCATCTTCCCCCGGCATGCCGATGTCGGAGATGAGAACGTCCGGACGCCATTCGTCGCAGGCGGCCAAGGCCTCCGTCGCGGAAGCCGCAGTTCGCACTTCCGCGCCGACCTGCGCGAGCATCATGGCTATAAGTTCACGCGCATCGGCTTCGTCATCCACAAACAGCGCGCGCACACCCTCGAGCGATGGCGGATTTTCGGGCGCCAAATTACCACCCGCCGCCCTGCCGCGCAGCTCATCCGGCGACACGGCGCGGCCCTGTGCGATCGGCAGCGCGACCGTGAAAATCGCGCCTTTGCCAAGCCCCTCGCTCGCGGCGTGAACCGTCCCGCCGTGCAGTTCGACTATGTGACGCACGATGGCCAGTCCCAATCCCAATCCACCCTGCTGGCGGTTCGTCCCGCTGTCCTCTTGCCGGAAGTGTTCGAAGACGTAAGGCAGAAACTCCGGCTTGATCCCCTGGCCGTTGTCGGCGACAACAATCTTGACGTGTGAGTCGGCGCGCTCAAGTCTTACCTCCACTCGCCCGCCCTTCGGCGCGAATTTAACCGCATTGGAAAGCAGGTTCCATACGACCTGTTGCAGCCGCTCCGCGTCACCCGTCACTTTCTCCGCCATCGGGTCTAGCAGCGCGCTCAGGTGAATCTCCTTCGCATCCGCCGCCGGGCGGACCGTATCGACAGCGGCCTCGATGACCGAGCTGAGCTTGAGCGGCGCAGCGTCCATGCGCAGCTTGCCGGTGATGATGCGAGAGACGTCGAGCAGGTCGTCGATGAGCTGATTTTGCGCTTTGGCGTTGCGCACGATGGTTTCGAGAGCGCGCGCGGTCTGCGCGGAGTCGAGGCGCCCATTGCGCAGCATCATCGCCCAGCCGTTAATCGCGGTAAGCGGCGTCCGCAGTTCGTGCGAGACGGTGGAAAGGAACTCATCCTTGAGCCGGTTTGCGTCTTCGGCCGCCATCCTGGCGTTTCGTTCACTGACCAGGAGTTGTTGGCGTTTCGCCTCCGCCGATATCCGCGCGTGGCTCAGGATGGAAATTGATATGCCCGTGCAAAGAAAAAGGAACAAATCGAGCCGCTCCTCGGAACTCTTGGCCCCGAAGGAGTAATATGGCTCAACGAAGAAGTAATCGGTTATGGCCACGCCGAGCGCGGTAGCCAAAAGCCCCGGGCCCAGGCCGCCATGCCACGCGGACACGACAACCGAGAGAATAAACAGCAGAAGACTGGCTACATCGCCGAGAGCTGGATCAAGCAGAAATCTGGCGGTGAACACGACCGCTGTTGCCGCGATCGCTACGAAATATCGCAACGACTTGGAAAGCAGTGTGCGCATACTCTACTCCTTTTTAAGTCTATACCCGAGAGAGATTCGGGTCTATCTCTCGAGGAGATTCGGGACAAAAGCCGACTTTCGTCTTGTATTTTCCCCAGGCGCCAAGGCCGAAATCCATATCTGACGCGCTGAAAGGAAATCAATGTAAAGGTATACTGAGACTGATCGCTGTCCCGGCAGGCCCCTTACATTCTTTGCTGTTTATTCTCACGAATGATTAGCCTGTCCAGGCGCCCAGTCACGCGCGTTCAAATAGTCGAGATCAAATAGTCTGGATTACGATCCCAATCGCATCCGCGAAGGTCGGCCCTTTGAGAGCCTGTCGAGATCGGCGCCCTCGACCAGGAGAACTGCTCTGCGCTTCTCTGGCTATTATGTTTGCGCCCTTGTAGGCTTCAGGTTGGACTAACCAGCTTTTGAAACGCCCCTAGCAGCCTTGAGGCCGGAACCCCTGACCATGCTCAAAGTCCCTCTCTGACAACTGATGATAAAATTGGAAAAGTATTTCATGGATAAAGTCGAGTTTATAACTCAGCGCGATATCCTTGCCGTTGGATCACAAATGGCGGTATATGGCGATCGGATGTTTTGTTTTCCGGAACGGGCGGGTTGCGCCATCTGATCAATACTACGGCCGCCGCGGTTGAGGAAACGCTCGCAAAAATTGAACGCCGGGTCATAAACCACTTTCGCTTTATGGTAAGACAGCGACTCTTGATAGTGGCCATGGGGCGGAATGAAGCCGGGGCGGTCAGAAGAGTTCATGATCGGCGGCTTCCTCGGGTTATTTGCGAACATAGTTCTTTTGGCGCCAACCGCCGCGGTTGTCAATGTTATTCTTGACATCATGCAATTAACTGAAATCTTCGATCTCTCCCTCAAGGGGCGCGCATCGGCTGAGGCGCTCGAATACGATTCCGCCGATGGCTCTGTCGCCGCGCTCACCTTCGGCGATCTAGAAGCGAGGAGTGACCGGATCGCGCGTCTCATCACGTCACGCGGTCTCGCGCGAGGCGACCGGCTCTGCTTTTTTATGCCGAACCGCGTCGAATTTATCGACCTCTTTCTGGCCTGCGTCAAAACTGGCGTGATCGTCGTTCCGATCAATGCGCTCTACCGCGAACGCGAAATCAGCCACATCGTCGCAGACTCCGAACCGAAAGCGGTCGTGACGACGAGCGAGCTTGCGCCGCTGGTTCCATCGGGCGCGCCGGTCTGGGGCGTTGATGAGCTTGCCGTCGCGGCCCGCTCTGGCGACGGCGCGCGTATAAGAACAGCGCTGGACGGCGACGATCCGGCGGCGATCGTTTACACGTCGGGCACGACCGGTCGCTCGAAAGGCGCGGTCCTCACTCACAACAACTTCGCGGCCAATACTGTCAATATACTCGCCTGCTGGCGGATCACGAGCGAGGACCGTTACCTGGCCGTCCTGCCACTGTTTCACGTTCACGGCCTCGGCAACGGCGTCCATGCGTGGCTGGTGAGCGGATGTCGCATGCGGTTGGCCGAACGCTTCGACATCAACCGCGCGGGAGCGCTCTTTGAATCATTTCAACCGACGTTGTTTTTCGGCGTCCCCACGATCTACACGCGGTTACTGGAACTGCCCTCTGATCAGGCGAGGCGCATCGGCGAGCGGATGCGATTGTTCGTCTCCGGCTCCGCGCCGCTTCCCGCGCGGGTGTTGGAGGCCTTCCGCGCGAAGTTCGGCCACACAATCCTCGAACGATACGGAATGAGCGAGACGCTGATGAACATCAGCAACCCGTATGAAGGCGAGCGGCGGGCTGGCTCTGTCGGGCTCCCGCTGCCCGGCGTCTCGGTCAGGATTCTCGACGCCGAGATGCGGCCCGTCCCCGAAGGCGAGGCAGGCGAAGTTTACGTGCGCGGGCCGAATGTCTTCGCTGGCTATTGGCGGCGTCCCGACGCGACGGCGGATGCGACAATTTCCGGCCCTGGCGGGATGTGGTTTCGCACGGGCGACCTGGCCGAGCGCTCGGCGGACGGTTACATCACGCTGCGGGGCCGCCGGACTGAGCTGATCATTTCGGGCGGCTTCAACATTTACCCGCGCGAAATCGAAGAAGTGTTGCTGGAACAAGCCGGCGTTCGCGAAGCCGTCGTCTGCGGCGCGCCGGATGAAAGGCGAGGCGAACTTCCTGTCGCCTACATCGTCGCCGACGAGTCATTCGATGAAGAGGCGGTTGTGAATGTTTGCCGCCAATCGCTCGCGTCGTTCAAAGTCCCGCGCGCCTTCGTTCGCGTCGACAGCCTGCCGCGCAACGCTCTGGGCAAGATTCAGAAACACTTGCTGCCGCCATGGAACTCGGAATGAACTTTCGCTATCGCATCCGCGAGAAAGCGATGACGGACAAAGTAGATCCGACCCCCATAAGCTAAGGGTATATCGCTTTTTCCCAGGAAACGTTGATGGCGCTGATCTCCGAGGTTAGGTATTTACGTTCGGTAATCTTCAATTTCGCTTCTCCCATCTTGTAAAAATGAGTCGAGCCCATTTGATCGTAAAATTTCCATCCTGCCCTAGGTAATTCTGTCTTGAAGTATCTCTCCCACTCTTCGTCAGTCACAAAAGCCAAATAATAATCGCTCGTCCCAGGTTGCCGAACCGCGTATTGAGGTAAAGGGTAGCTGTATTGGCGGCCTCCGATCTCCACAACCCCGGTTGACGCGGATGAATTAAGCGCAGCCTGGAATAGTTGTAATGCTCGCTGTCCGCCATTTTCGCTCGAATGAAACGCCATAGCCCGCAAGATTACTCGCGAGAATCGCGCGAACTCGGAGGGCGCAAGAGGTTTTCCCGCAATCGCAGAAAGATATAAGTAGGGGATCAGTATTGCGGCAAAGAAAATCGTGACGAATATTCCAATCTTTTTTCCCAGTTCAGAATTCATAATGATAAAACTATTCGACCGTCACCGACTTCGCCAGGTTCCTCGGCTGATCGACGTCGCAGCCTCTGCGCACCGCAATGTGATAGGCGAGCAGTTGCAGCGGGACGGCGGAGAGCGTCGGCGACAACAACTCGCTCGAAGGCGGGACTTCGATGGTGTAACTGGCCGATTCGCGCGTATCTTTGTCGCCTTCGGTGACGACCGCCACCACGATGCCGTCTCGCGCCTTGACCTCCTGGATGTTCGAGATCGTCTTTTCGTAGCGAAGCCGCGATTTTTCGTCATTCGGGTCGAGGGTGTTGATGACGACCACCGGCAACCGCGAATCGATCAGCGCGTTCGGCCCGTGCTTCATCTCGCCGGCCGCGTAGCCTTCCGCGTGAATGTAGGAGATCTCTTTGAGCTTCAGCGCGCCTTCCAGCGCGATCGGAAAGTTAATGCCGCGGCCGAGATAGAGGAAGTCGGTCGAGAGCACGAATTTCTTCGACAACTCTTCGTAATCGATTTCGGGGTTGTTCAGCAGCCTCTCGATCTTGACCGGCAATTCCGAAAGGCGCCAAGCATGCCATTTCAACTTCTCTTCGTCGAGCGTCCCGCGCTCCTGCGCGAGGAAGAGCGCGAAGATGTAGGCCGCGACCATTTGCGATGTGAACGCCTTCGTCGAGGCGACGCCGATCTCCGGCCCGGCGTGCGTGTAGACGGTGCAATCGGCCTCGCGCGTCATCATCGAACCTTGCACGTTGCAGATCGCCAGGCTCCGGCATCCTTTTTCTTTCGCTTCGCGCAGCGCGGCCAGCGTGTCGGCGGTCTCGCCCGATTGCGAGATGACCATCATCAGCGTCGCCGGCGAGAGGATCGGATTGCGGTAGCGGAACTCCGAAGCGTAATCGATCTCGACCGGGACGCGCGCCAATTCCTCGATCAGGTATTTAGCCACCATCGCCGCGTGCCAGGCCGTGCCGCAGGCCGCGATCTTGATGTCGGTGAAGCGGCCGAACTCATTGCGGTCGATAGCCATGGTGTCCAGGAATACGCGGCCCGTGTCGAGCGAGACGCGGCCCTGCGTGGTGTCGCGGATGGCTCGCGGCTGCTCGTAAATCTCCTTGAGCATGAAATGCTTGAACCCGCCCTTTTCGGCCTGGATCGGGTCCCAGTTGATGCGCTGAACCTGCGGCTCAATCTCCGCTCCCTGCCCATCGGTGACTCGCACGCCGGATCGCGTTACCGTGACGATCTCCCGGTCGCCCAGGAAGAAGATGTCGCGCGTGTAGGGCAGAAGCGCCGGAATGTCTGAAGCCACGAAATATTCGCCGTCGCCCAGGCCGACTACGATTGGCGGGCCGAGCCGCGCGGCTACGATCTTTTCAGGCTCGTCCGCAGATATTGCGACCAGGGCGTAGATCCCGCGCAGTTCGGCCAGAGCGCGGCGGAACGCCGTTTCGAGCCCGCCCGCCGAATCCTGGCTCAGATGTTTCTCGATCAGGTGAGCGACGACCTCAGTGTCGGTCTCGGTCTGAAAGGCATGATCCTGATCCTGCAACTCGCGTTTGAGTTCAAGGTAATTTTCAATGATGCCGTTGTGGACGACGACGATCCGGCCAAAGCAATCACGGTGCGGGTGCGCGTTCTCTTCAGTCGGGCGGCCGTGCGTTGCCCAGCGGCTATGCCCTAGAGCCGTTTGGCCTACCAGCGGCTCGTCCTGTATTGCTTTCAGCAAGCCATGCAACTTGCCGGGACGCCGGCGAACCTCGATCTTGCCGCCGTTGATAACCGCGATTCCCGCTGAGTCGTAGCCACGATACTCCAACCGCCGCAGCCCTTCGATGACGACCGGGACGGCCTGCTGATTGCCGACATATCCGATAATTCCGCACATAAAATCTCCTCAAAAAATAGTGGTCAGTGGTCAGTGGGCAGTGGGCAGTTTGTGAACATTGGGGCCACAGTTCAAGCGAACTGCCCACTGCCCACTAACCACTGCCCACTTTCATTCTTTCCGGGCGTCGCCGCAGCGACATGAACGACTCCTGTATAAATGAGGGCGTCCGATTATCGAAGCTCACGCGTCGTGTGCTCAGTGACGTCGATCATTTCCGGTTCGGCTATCAGCCGGGGAGATTGGGGAATTGCCTGGTTGACGGGAGAGTTCATTTCTTCGAGCGCTTTGCGCTTTTGTTCGAGCATTGCAAGTTCCGCTCTCAATTGCCGCTCGCGGATGTTTTTGAATAATCCGCTGGAGATCAGGCTGGCGACGCCGCATGCGCCTAGCGCCAGCGAGACGAGAATGAAAATCAATAGTACGGTGAGGTTGGCCTGAAACTCTTTGCCTTCGAGACGCGAAAGCGTGATCGAGCCGAAGACGATCAGGAAGATGATAAGGTCGAGCGCCGTGACCATCGTCAGAGTGACGCCGGCCATCATCCGCTTTTCGCGCCGCCACTGTTCCTGAGTCATACGTTCGGCTTCGCGCGGCTCTTCCAGCAGGCGCGCGTGATCGGCCAGCTTCAGCCCGCACGATTTGCAGAATTTCGTTTTCTGTTCGGTTTGTATTCCGCACTGGGGACAGTACATGCGCTGTTACCTCGCTCTAATCACTCGTTCAACTTCTTCTTCACCTGCGCCGGGACGCCGGCGACCAGCGAATCTGGCGCCACGTCTTTGATGACCACCGACCCCGCGCCGGTCATCGAGCCGCGCCCGACGCGCACCGGCGCGACCAGCATCGTGTCGGAGCCGATCTTTACGTCGTCTTCGATGAACGTCGGATTCTTTTGCTTCCCGTCGTAATTGCAGGTGACGGTCCCGGCGCCGATGTTGACCCGGTCCCCGATGGTCGCGTCGCCCAGGTAAGTCAGATGCATCGATTTCGTTTTGCGGCCCAGGCGCGATTTTTTGACCTCGACGAAATTGCCTATCGTAGCCTCTTCGGCCAGCTCTGTGTGAAGGCGCAAATGCGCGAACGGCCCGACGGTGTTGAGCGCGGCAAGTTTGCTGCTGACGATCACGCATGAGTTCAGAATCTTGCATTCGTCGCCAATCTCGACATTGATCAGGCGCGACCAGGAATGGATTTCGCAATGGCCACCGATCTGCGAATCGCCTTCAATGATCACCTGCGGGTGGATCACGGTGTCGCGCCCGATCTCGACCGTGTCGTCAATGTAGGTCGAGTCGGGGTCGACGATCGTTACGCCGTTGGTCATCAGACGGTCAATCGTCTCGCGGCGCAGCCGTTTCCACATCGCCGCCAGTTCGGCGCGGGTGTTGACGCCGTCCAATTCGCTGGCGTCGTGGTGGAAGACAGTGTTGACTCTGAGGCCCGCCTCGAGCATGCGCTGCGGAACGTCGGTCAGGTAATACTCGTTCTGAGCGTTGTGGGGCGAGAGTTTTTCCAGCGCGTCGAGCAAAGGCGCGATTTCGAAACAGTAGAAGCCCGGATTCAGCTCGGTGACCGCGCGCTCTTCCGGCGAGCAGTCGCGCTCTTCGACGATCTTCAGGAACTCGCCCCGCGCGTCCCGGATGATGCGCCCGTAAGCCGGAGGCGGATCTATGCGGATTGTGATGAGCGTGGCGGCGTTACCGGCGCGCTCATGTTCGGATACAAGTTTGCGCAAGGTCTCGGCCTTGACCGCCGGCGTGTCGCCGTAAAAGACGACCAGGCGTCCGCTTACGTTCTTCAACGCGTCGCTCGCGCATTTGACGGCGTGGCCGGTGCCACGCTGCTCCGATTGCATGACGAAGCGCAGCTTTTCGACGTCGGCGGGGCGGACCGAGGCGAGCGCGGCCTCTTCGACCTTGCCCGCCTGATGGCCGACAACCACGAAGATATTTTCCGGTTCCAACTCCGCCGCCGCGCGCAGCGCTCGCGCGATCAACGGGCGGCTTCCGAGCTTGTGCAGAACCTTTGCCTGGCTGCTCTTCATTCTCGTGCCGAGACCGGCCGCCAGGATCAGCGCATTGACAGAGCTTTTCACTACATCCTCCTAGGGCGGAGAAAACCCGCTATGGCGGGGAAAACTCGCCCCGACTGTAAATATTAAATATCGCCTTGCTGAGCTTTTCGGGCGCGTGGCGCACTGCCCGCGATTCCGAAATGAGCGGGAGTGAGATGAATTGAATAGCGTTGGATTCGAGTGACGCCGAATCATCCACGTCCGGCGGATCGAGCGCGGCCGCCTTTTCAGCCGCGTATCGTTCAAGCATCTCGGCTGAAATCGGCGCGGAATTGAACAGCGCGTAATCCAACTTCAGCTTCGGAGCGTAAGCGAGCAGATGTTTGACGTGATCGAGCGCGGTCATCCCTTCGGTTTCGTCGAACTCGGTCATCGCATTGCAGACGTAAATCTTCTTCGCCTTCGATCGGGTGAGCGCCTCGGCGATGCCGCGAACGAGCAGGTTGGCTATGACGCTGGTGAAGAGCGATCCAGGGCCGAGCGTGATCAGGTCGGCGTCGAGTATTGCCTCGACCGCTTCGTCGAGAGCGCGCGCGTCGGGCGGAGAGATCGTCAATTCGCGGATCGGCGCGTTTTGCGATTTGATGGCCACCTGGCCGCGGATAAATCCCCCTCCGACCTGCGCCATCAGATCTACGCGGTCGAGCGTCGAAGGCAGCACGCGGGCCTTGATGCCCAAAATCGCCCCGGCCTGATTGATCGCTTGAAGAAAGCACCCGTTCATCTGGTTGAGCGCCAGTATAATCAGATTGCCCAGCGAATGGCCGCCGATCGCGCCGTTGCCGGGAAAGCGATGGCGGAAAATCTGTGTGATAAGTTGATCTTCGTCGGCCAGCGCGACCAGACAATTGCGAACGTCGCCCGGCGGCAAAACCGAGAACTCTCCGCGCAAACGCCCTGAGCTTTTGCCGTCGTCGGTCACGGTGACGATTGCGGTCAATGAAATTCGAGGGCTGATCTCGGCCATTCCGGCCATTCCGGCCATTCCGGCCATTCCGGATTGACCTGCGAGCGGCTCTGCGTTCGACAACGCGGCTGGGACCGCTTCTGAGACCAAAGGCGCGATATAAGGTTTCAGACCTTTCAGCAGAGTCGAAAGCCCTGTACCTCCGCCAATAGCGACAAATTTAATCGGGGCGATTCCTGACATAATTGATACCTTGATCTGAGCGGAAATGAGTCTGCCTCAACCATTTCGGAGGCGTCAAGATGGGTTGAAATATTTAACAGTATCGCACGCTTACGCGCGCGATATCGCGCTTAATATCGGAAAAACGAGTGCTTGCTGTAACTTGGTAGACAGATCCGAGGGACAGCGTATCACTATAATGCGAACAACCGGTCATGAGCCGAGTATACGCGATTGTTGCGCAGTTACGCTGGTTGGCGGTTTAAACAAAAAATAATTGGTTCGGAAGGAATTTTCTGTTGGCAAAATACGGGCAATCTGTATATTCACCTTCATCGCGGCGCCGCCAATGGCGCGCGCGATAGCTGGGATGAACTATCCGCTTGACGAAACCCCATTTGTCAGCGGCAGTTAAAAAGTGAATTAACTTAGGACACAGGAAAGGAGGACGATGCTGATGGTGAAAATATCAAGTGACACATTGAAGCTGATAAACAAGCTGCCCAAGAGAAAGAAGGAGAAGGTGGACGCAATTGTGCGTCGCCACGTCGCAGCATGCCAGAGGAATGGATTCGATCCGGAGAATCTGGATCGCGTCTACATCGAGGCTGTTGAGATGATTGATCTGGAGGTCAGATTCCCGGAACCGTCCGCCGACGAGTCCCGCGACTGGGAACCGGCGCGCCATTACGACCAATACATCAGCCCGAAGGCGGCGTGAGCTATCCATAAAACTTGAGGCGATAGCGACGGCAACATTTTGAAATCGGAGGTTTAAACGTCGGGGATGCGCTCGCGAGCGCATCCCCGATTCAGTTAAGCGGGACTGAAACTCTGTTGACGGCGTCTTGCGAGTTGTTTACTCGCGCCGCCTTCCGCAGAAGCGGCTCTAGTAAACAACCCAAATCCACCGGTAAGAAATGGGCGATAACGAATTCAACTGATATGCATCAGCTTTCCGCGAATATTGGTCTTCACCTGTTAAGTGAAGCCGCAGCGATGTAGAGCGAACTGGACAGTCCGCTCTACATCCTTAGCCGTGGATTTGGGTAAACAACTCGCGCCACATCATTTGGATTTGCTATCATCTCCGCCGCAGACCATGCATGGCAAGTTTCAACAATGAATAGAGATGATTTCATCAACATTGTCGGTGGCGGACTGGCCGGTTCCGAAGCCGCGTGGCAGGTGGCGCGGCGCGGGCTGCGCGTCCGTCTGTTTGAAATGCGTCCGAACCGGGCCACGGGCGCGCACCGCACCGGCGCCCTGGCCGAGCTGGTTTGCAGCAACTCGCTCAAATCCGACCAGGCCAACACCGCGCCGAGGTTGCTGAAGGACGAATTGCGCGCGGGCGGCTCGCTGCTCTTGCGGTTGGCCGGCGCCGTGGCGGTGCCGGCGGGCGGAGCGCTCGCAGTAGATCGCGAAAAATTTTCGGCCCTCGTGACCGAGACCTTATCAAATCATCCGAACATCGAGTTGCGCCGCGAAGAGGTTGCGGCGATCAACACAGACGAGATCACAGCGATCGCGGCGGGGCCGCTCGCTTCGCCCGCGCTGGTCGAGGCGATCGCCCGATTGACCGGCGAACGTGATCTCTATTTCTTCGACGCGATCTCACCGATCGTCGACGGTGAAACGATAAATTACGACATCGTCTTCAGGGCGGCGCGCTACGGCAGGGGCGGCGACGATTACGTCAACTGCCCGATGTCGAAGGAAGAGTACGACCGATTTTACGACGCGTTGGTGTCGGCCGAGAAAGTCAAGCCGCACGAAGGCGTGTCCGATGTGGCGCCCAATTGGGGTGAGGATGAAGAGAAGTTCTTCGAGGGGTGTCTGCCGATTGAAGAGATCGCGCGGCGTGGTCGCGACACCCTGCGCTACGGGCCAATGAAGCCAGTCGGCCTCGTTGATCCGCGCACGGGACGAGAGCCCTACGCCTGTGTGCAACTGCGGTTGGAGAATTTGATGGCCGGCGCCTACAACATTGTCGGGTTCCAGTGCCACATCAAATATGGCGACCAGAAGCGTATTTTGCGGATGATCCCCGGGTTGGAGAACGCCGAATTCATCCGATTCGGCCAGATGCACCGGAACACGTACATCTGTTCGCCGAAACTTTTGCGCGAGACGCTGCAAATGCGCGAGCATCCGCGCGTTCTTTTCGCGGGGCAGATTTCGGGGATCGAAGGCTATACCGAGGCGATGGCGACCGGATTGATCGCCGGCATGAACGCGGCGAGGCTGGCCCGCGGGCTTGAACCATCGGCTCCGCCGCGCGAATCCGCCACCGGATCGTTGACCTACTATCTGGCCAACGCCGGCGCGAAGAATTTCCAGCCGGCCAATACGACCTTCGCGCTGTTGCCGGCGATCGAACCGGAATTGAGAAGACGATTGAAACGCAAAGCCGACCGCTGTCATTTTCAGGTTGAGCGCGGATTGCGAGCCTTTAGCGATTGGCTGACGCAGATCGGCGAGGACAATCAGGCCATGCAAGCGCAAACGGGTTGAGGGATAGTTCGCGCTCTTCGTGGTCGATTTCCGCAGGAGAATATAAATGGAGATTGAGTTCACCGCCGTGGACGCGAAGACGATGAGGTTCCGCAGAGTCTTTTTTCCGATAGCGATTCTTCTTGCGGCAGTGGCCTTCGTCTTCGCGCCGCTTCAATCGGCCTCCAGCCAGAGCGGGCGCGGCCCGCAACCAGACCCGAAGGTACGGAAGCCTAACAAGCCCAAAAATCCCGACCCCCCGCCGAAAATCCGCCTGCCCGAAAACGTTCCGGAACCGAAAGAGAGCGAGGACACAATTCGCATCAACAGCGATCTGGTCAATGTCGTCGTGACTATTGGCGGAAGACCGACGAACGCCTCGCTCGATCTGAAGCCGGAAGATTTCGAAATCCTCGAGGACGGCGCGCCGCAGGAGATCTCCAACTTCTCCCGCAACGCCGACCAGCCGCTGAAGATGGTCATGCTTTACGACACCAGTTTCAGCGTCAATCAGCGGATCAATTTCGAGCGCCGCGCCGCAGCCCATTTCTTCGAGCGTGTGATCCGTCCGCAGGACCGCGCCGCGGTCTTTTCGGTCTCGACCGATGTGGTCGTTTTGCAGGAGTTGACCAATAAGATCCCGCTGCTGGTGGACGCCACACGACAGCTCAGGGCGCAAGGCGCGACATCGCTTTACGACGCCATTTACCTGGCGGCCGACTATCTCAAATATGCCCAGGGCCGTCGCGTGATCGTCATTGTTTCGGACGGCGGCGACACCACCAGCAATAAGGGATTGCTTGAAGCTCTGGCCCAGGCGCAAAAATCCGACTCGGTCATTTTCGCCGTTTTCACAGGCAATCCATGGCCTTCTGAGAACCTGCGCGACCTGGCCGCCGAACGCGCTCTCGAAGCGCTGACCAGAGAGACCGGCGGCGAATTGTTCAAACAGAGGCTCCCGGACGGGCGGCGTCCCGGCGAGGAGAGTGATGAAGCGTCGCTGAGAGAACTCGACCGAACCTTCGCCGATCTCGCCGATCGATTGCGCACTCAATACGTCCTCGGATTCTACTCGACCAACGAAAAACGCGACGGCTCCTTCCGCAAACTCGACGTACGAATCAAAAAGACCAATTACGTCGCGCGCGCCAGAACGGGATATTACGCGCCCAAGGAGTGAGCGAGTGAGCGGGAGAGCGGGAGAGCGGGAGATTTTGGGAAGGAGGAGACATGAATCCCTTCATTCTCCTGCTCTCTCCCTCCCCCGCTCCCCCACTCTCCCGCTCACTCGGTTTCTCCATCTCTCCGACCTTCTTTCTCTCCATCGCTCTCCCACTCTTCGACCGCTCGTGCTAGAATCGCGCCCGCGTTCAGAGATTTTCCACACAAATTTTTGCTTATTCACAAATCGGACGGTCGCTCCTCCCGAGCCTTTCATAACAATCTTCATAGATATATCTTTGGAGGATCGTTCAAACTTAAAAGAAAGTCTTATGTTTTATGCAAGCCGATATAATTTTGATTCGTTCAGTATTCATCGTCATTTTCGTCGTCGCGGGTTACCTGATTCAGCCGATCCCAGAATTGATGGGTAGGGAATTCGGAATTCCGGGCGGGTCGAGATCGGTTTCCGCGATCGCCGGCGCGTTGTTGGCCAGCGGGATAATCTTCTTCGAGCTGCGCATCCGGCGAGCCTCGTTGAAGACCCTGATCGGAGCCGCCGTTGGCTCGCTCCTCGGCATCATCGGTTCGACATTGATCGGGTTCCTGATCACCGCGCAGCACTGGGACCAGCCGATCAAATCATTCCTGACTCTGACGCTTACGCTCTTCATGGCCTACGTCGGATTGTTGGTTGGCGCCGCGAAGGGCGATTTCCTCGACCTCGCGGCGCTCGGCGGCATTCTGGTCGACCGAGGGACCAAGCAGAGCTACAAGATTCTCGACACCAGCGTGATCATTGACGGGCGCGTCGCTGACATCGCCGAGGCCGGTTTCATGGGCGGCACGATTCTCATCCCGCAATTCGTCCTGCGCGAATTGCAGCAGATCGCCGATTCGTCCGATTCCGCCAAGCGCAATCGGGGCCGGCGCGGACTGGACATCCTTCAGCGAGTCCAGAAAAACAGCAACCTCGAAGTGCAGATTTACGAGGCCGATTTCCCGAACGTGCGCGAAGTCGACCTGAAGCTGATCGAACTCGGCAAACAACTCAACGCGCCCATCGTGACCAACGACTTCAACCTCAATAAGGTCGCCCACCTGCGCGGCGTCGAAGTGCTCAATATCAACGAGCTGGCCAACGCGCTCAAGCCCGTCGTGCTGCCCGGCGAGATAATGAAGGTCTTCATTCTCAAGGAGGGCAAGGAGTACAATCAGGGCGTGGCCTATCTGGACGACGGCACGATGGTCGTGGTCGACAACGCGCGCCGCCTGATCGGCAAAAATGTCGATATGGTCGTGACCAGCGTCCTGCAGACCACGGCGGGCAAGATGATCTTCGGACGCGTCGAAGACCCGAAGTCCGAAATGCGCGATACGAAGGGCGATTTCCGTGACCGGCCGTCGAGACCCCTCCCAGCGCCGGCTCCGTCGATTGACTGAAGCAGTGGGCAGTGGATAGTGGATAGTGGGCAGTAGAAAGCGGTTCGCGCTCTGCCGCCTACTACCCACTGCTCACTGCTCACTGCTCACTGCTTTATGAACATTGCAATTATTCCCGCCGCCGGCAGCGGCAGCAGATTCGGCGGGCAAACCCCAAAACAATTCATCGAGATCGCGGGCGCGCCGATCATCGTTCACACTCTGAGGAAGTTCGACGAGTGTGAAGAGATCGGGGCGATCCTCGTCGCGCTGCGGCGAGAAGAGATCGAACGGTTTGAGCGGTCGCTTTGCGCTCACAAAATCCGAAAACCCGTTCGCCCGGTCGTCGGCGGCGCCGAGCGCAGTGATTCGATATTGAACGCGCTGGGAGCGGCCAAAGAGTTTCGACCCGAAATCGTGGTCATTCACGACGCCGTACGCCCGTTCGTCACGCCGGAGCGAATTTCGGCCGTCATCGCCAGGGCGCGCGAGATCGGCGCGGCGATCCTGGCCCAGCCCGCGACCGACACGATCAAGGAGGTCGAAGACGGTTTGATCCGGCGCACGCTCGATCGCCGCCGCATCTGGCGCGCCCAGACTCCCCAGGCCTTCCGTTACGATCTACTGGCGCGGGCCAACGAGGAGGCCCGCGCCGCAGATCTGCCGTCGGCGATGGTGACCGACGACGCGTCGCTTGTCGAAAGATTGGGTGAGAGCGTGGCCGTCGTCGAGGGCCTTGCGGGGAACATAAAGATCACCACGCCTGAAGATTTGATCCTGGCGGAAAAACTTTTAAGCGTGTAGGCGAAAATTCCGAAGTGTAACCATATTTCATATGCCATATTTCATATGAGATATGGCGTATGAAATATGGCATATGAACCAGTTTCGAGTGGGAAACGGATATGACATCCACCGTTTGGTCGAAGGTCGCAAGCTGATCCTCGGCGGGGTCGAAATCTCTTACGAGCGCGGACTGCTTGGCCATTCCGACGGCGACAGTCTGACGCATGCGATCACCGACGCGCTTCTCGGCGCGGCCGCGCTCGGCGACATCGGCGCGCATTTCTCAGACCTTGATCCGCGATGGGCCGGCGCCGACAGCCTCGTCTTTCTGCGCCACGCCAGCGGCCTGCTCGAAGAGCGCGGTTTCGAGATCGCCAACGTCGACGCGACGATCCTGGCCGAACGCCCGAAGATGGCGCCGCACATCGCGAAGATGAAAACGAAACTCGCCGAAGCGATGGGAATCGGTCAGTCGCAGATCAACATCAAGGCGAAGACGAACGAGGGGCTTGACGCGATCGGCTGCGGCGACGCGATCGGGGCGCAGGCAGTGGCGCTCATCGTCGCGGACGATTTGACTCCGGCGAAACTTTCAGTTGACGAAGAACTGGAAATGATCGAAAAGATGATCGCGGAGTTCGAGAGCAAGAGGTAATTATGTTCGACGTGATCGCATTCGACGCCGACGACACGCTGTGGCACAACGAGCCAATCTACCGCGGGGCGCAGCGGCAGGTCATCGACGTCCTGGCCCATTTTCACGACCGGGGGTGGATAGAGCGCCGAATGAACGAGACCGAAATCCGCAACCTTGAACATTACGGCTACGGCATCAAAGGCTTCACGCTCTCGATGATCGAAACGGCGATTGAATTGACCGAAGGGCGCATCAGCGGCGCCGAGATAGGCCGGATCATCGAGCTGACCCGCGAGATGTTCAAAGCGCCGGTCGAACTCCTCGACGGCGTTGAAGAGACGATCGCGACGCTCGCCGCCTCGCACGACCTGATGCTGATCACCAAAGGCGACCTCTTCGAGCAGCAGGCCAAGATCGCGCGTTCGGGTCTCACCCGGCATTTCGACAAGATCGAAATCGTTCCCGTCAAAGTCGCAGAGACCTATCAATCCATCGTCGCCAGGCACGAGATCTCGCCGCAGCGATTCCTGATGGTCGGCAATTCGATCAGGTCGGACATCCTGCCCGTGATCGAAATGGGCGGCCGCGCGGTTCACATTCCTTACGAGACCACCTGGGAGCACGAAATCGTGCCGGAAGAAGAACTCGCGGGCAGGGAATTTATCAGGCTCTCGCACATCCGCGAGCTTCCGATCTTGATTGCGGAGTTGAAGACCGACAGACAGGAGTCTGTCATGTCGCAGTGAGAGACACCTTGAAACAACATAAGTCAACCACGAAGAAACGAAGAACACGAAGAAAGGTCAGAAACTCCCTTCGTGTTCTTCGTTTCTTCGTGGTTGATTATGGAACAGATGCGACCACAAGACCTGATTGAAAAAAAACGCGACCGCAAGGAACTGGCGCGCGACGAGGTCGCGTTCCTGATCCGTGGTTATACTCGCGACGAGATTCCCGATTACCAGATGGCCGCGTGGCTGATGGCCGCTTTCCTGAACGGGATGAGCGAGGCCGAAACACAGGCGCTGGTCGAAGAGATGCTTCATTCCGGCGTCACTCTCACGCACGATCAGATAGCCGAACCGAAGGTGGACAAACACTCGACGGGTGGCGTCGGCGACAAGACCAGCCTGGTCATCGCGCCTGTGGCCGCCGCGTGCGGCGTCGCCGTGCCGATGATCTCGGGCCGAGCGCTGGCGCACACCGGGGGAACGCTCGACAAACTCGAAGCCATTCCCGGATTTCGAACCGGCCTCTCGCTCGATGAATTCCGCGACGTGTTGAAACGCTGCGGCCTCGCCCTGATAGGCCAGACGAAAGAGATCGCTCCCGCCGACCGAAAGCTTTACGCCTTGCGCGACCTGACCGCGACCGTCCCGTTCCAACCGTTTATGTGCGCTTCGATCATGTCGAAGAAGCTGGCCGAAGGGATTGACGGACTGGTGTTGGATGTGAAGACCGGCAACGGCGCGTTCATGCGCGAATTCGAAGACGCGCGCAACCTGGCTCGGATGATGGCCTCGACAGGCCGCGCGATGGGCAAACGCGTCGTCGCGCTGATCACCGACATGAACCAGCCGCTGGGCCGCTGGGTGGGCAATGCGGTGGAGACGATGGAAGCGATCGAAACGCTGCGAGGCGATCTCGAAGGCGATTTCGCTGAGCTGTGTTTGGAACTTGCCGCACGGATGCTGATCGCAGGCGGAGTCGAGAGCGATCTGGATATCGCGCGCGACAAGGCGCGCGACGCTATAACTTCAGGCCGGGCGCTCGAACGCTTCCGAGCCTGCGTCGAAGCGCAAGGCGGCGACCCGCGCGTTTTCGATGATACGAAACTCCTGCCGCAGGCGGGCGAACAACGCGTGATCACAGCCGGCCGCAAGGGCGTCATCGTCGGCGTCGAAACCGACGAGATTGGCCGCGTCGTGATGGGGTGGGGCGGAGGGCGGCGAAGGCTGGAAGACAGGATAGATCACGCCGTCGGCCTCCGCCTCCACGCCAAGATCGGCGATCAGGTAGATGCGGGCGACCCGCTCGTTACGGCTTATTACAACGATGTATCGAAGATTGAAGAGATGAGCGCGCGGTTGCGAGCGGCCTATCGAATCGGAGGATCGGCGCCGAAGTCCGAACCGTTAATCAAAGCGGTGGTTTGAGGCCACGCGGTCTTTCAGACGCGCGAAAGGCGCGCCTTTTGCTCATGATCCTTCCGTTCCGGATTTATCTCGGTTGCTCGTGAGGAATCGAGTGGGGGATAATCGCCGCGCCCGCAAAAAGGCGCGCCCCTTGCGCCTGCTCCGATGAAAGAGAGTCCAATCAAAGAAAGTCGATGAGTCAATGGGTATAGGACGCAATGATCCCTGGATTCCGCTGATCTGTTGCTCGCTGCTGTTTGGTGGCTGCGCCATGCGCGATTTCGTCGCCGCGGCGGACGCCGGAAAAAAGAAAGTCGGCATCGTCTTCGACATTGGCGGCAAGGACGACCGTTCGTTCAACGCCGCCGCGAACACGGGTGTGCTGCGCGCGAAAAAAGATTTCCCGATCGTCCTGCGCGACGTCGAACCGGGGGATCCGACCTCGATCGAGCCGGCGCTGCGGATATTCGCGCAATACGGTTACAACCTGATCACCGGCGTCGGATTCGCGCAAGGGCCGATCCTCAAAGAAGTGGCGAAGGAATATCCGCATCTCCATTTCGTGCTGATCGACGCGGTAGCCGATTCGCCGAACGTCGCCAGCCTCGTGTTCAAGGAGCACGAAGGATCGTTTCTGGTCGGGATGATCGCGGCTTACATCTCGAAGACCGGCGCGATCGGCTTCGTCGGCGGGATGGACATCCCGCTGATCCACAGGTTCCAGACCGGCTACGAAGAGGGCGCGCGTTACGTCGATCCGAACATCAGGGTCCTGCGCAATTACGTCGGCATCACCGACGCGGCGTGGAACAACCCGGGCAAGGGGCGCGAGCTGGCAAACGCGCAGTACGAACAGGGCGCGGACGTGGTCTTCCAGGCCGCCGGCAATTCGGGGCTGGGCGTGTTCGACGCCGCCGAGGCGTACGACAAATTCGCCATCGGAGTCGACGCCAACCAGAATTGGGTCAAGCCGGGCCACATCCTAACCAGCATGCTCAAACGGATCGACAATGCCGTTTACGGCATTGTCAAAGACGAGGTCGAGGGGAAATTCAAGGGCGGCTTGCATATTTACGGCTTAGAGAACGACGGCGTCGGCTACGCGATTGATGATTACAACAGACGTCTGATTCCGGCTTTGGTGATTGATAAGGTCGAACAGGCGCGGCGCGACATCATCGCGGGCAAGATCAAAGTGACGGACGCAATGGCAAAGTAGGATTAGCCACAGAGCCCACAGAGAGCACAGAGGAGAAGCAGTGAGTGATGAACTGACAGAAAAGATAATTGGCGCGGCAATTGAAGTTCATCGAGTGCTTGGGCCAGGGCTGTTGGAATCGATCTACGAAGAGGCATTGTGCGTGGAATTACGACTCCGAGAGATCTCTTTTCAGCGACAAGTCGAAATAGATGTCGATTACAAAGGGCATATTATCAAGGGGCAGCGGATTGATCTGCTGGTTGCTGGCGAAGTAATCGTTGAACTCAAGGCGGTAGCGAGTCTCCCTGAAGTGGCGGTAGCGCAGACACTCTCCTATTTGAAGGCGACAGGAATGAAACGCGCGTTGCTGATAAATTTTGGCGAGCGGAAGCTGGTGAATGGCATCAAACGGATTTCACTCTAACTTTCTCTGTGACCTCTGTGACCTCTGTGGCTAAACATCAAAACATCATAGAAATGCGCGGAATCACCAAGCGCTTCGGCGCCGTGACGGCGAACAAAGGCGTCGACCTCACGATTCCCGCCGGCGCCATCCACGCCATTGTCGGCGAAAACGGCGCGGGCAAATCGACGATCATGAAGATCCTTTACGGCTTTTACAGCGCCGACGAGGGAGAGATCTGGATTGACGGCGAGAAGCGCGAGATCAGGACGCCACACGACGCCATCGCGCTCGGCCTTGGGATGGTACATCAACATTTCATGCTCGCGCCGCCGATGACCGCGCTTGAAAACATCGTGCTCGGCGCCGAGCCGGGCGGCGTCGCGAAGATCGATTTCAAGAAGGCCGAAGAGCGGGTCAACAATCTTTCAAAAGATTTCGGGTTCGATATCGATCCCCGCAAACGCGTCGAAGAGCTTTCGGTCGGGCAGCAGCAGCGCGTCGAGGTGTTGAAGGCGCTCTACCGTGGCGCGCGCATTCTGATACTGGACGAGCCGACGGCCGTGTTGACGCCCCAAGAGGTCGAAGAATTCTTCAGGATACTCCGCTCGATGCGCGAGCAGGGCAGGACGATCATTATCATTACTCACAAGCTGACCGAGGTGCTTTCGCTTTCTGACAATGTCACCGTGATGCGTGACGGACAGGTAGTGGGCGAAAGGAGGACGAAAGAGACGAACGCGGCGGAGCTTGCGCGGATGATGGTCGGGCGCGATGTGCTGCTGCGGCTGAAAAAGGGCCCAGGCCGTCCGCGCGACGTCACGCTCGCCGTAAGGAATCTGAGTTATGGATCGAAACTCAGCGACGTTTCGTTCGACGTCCGCGCGGGCGAGATCGTGGGGATTGCGGGCGTCGAGGGGAACGGGCAGACCGAATTGATCGAGGTTCTGGCCGGGCTGCGCCGCCCGTCGGGCGGCAGTGTGACGCTCGAGGGTTACGAGATCGGCAAGCTCTCGGCCCGCGCCATCAGAGAACTGGGCGTCGCGCACATTCCCGAAGACCGTCACGCGCGCGGCCTGCTGCTCGAATTCAACCTGGCTGATAATGCGATCCTCGGCGTCCACTATCGCAGGCCTGCGGTCGCCGCTTACGGATTGATTGACGAACGGGCCGTCGTCGAAAAGGCCTCGCGGTTGATCCGAGATTTCGACGTGCGCCCGCCGAACCCGGCGGCGCCGGCCCGCGCCCTTTCGGGCGGCAATCAGCAGAAGCTGATAGTCGGCCGCGAATTCGATCTGAGGCCGAAACTGCTGCTGGTCGCGCAACCGACGCGCGGCGTCGACATCGGCGCCGTCGAATTCATCCACCGCAAACTGATCGAATTGCGCGACGCCGGCGCCGCCGTGTTGCTGGTCTCAGCCGAACTCGAAGAGGTTCTCTCGCTCGCCGACCGCGCGATAGTGATGTATCAGGGAAGGATCGTCGGCGAGGTCGATCCGCAGCGGGCCGATCAGGAAGAGATCGGGCTGATGATGACCTGCGGAAAAACCCTACGGCAGCCGCATTGAAATGATGGTGTCCGTCAATCTCTCGACCACCGTGACCAGCGATTTGCCCGCCTCATCATATCGTCCCGCCGCCGCAAACCGCTCTGCGTCGAGCGAGGCGTCGGTCGCGTAAGAGAGCTTCAAATACTGCACCTGCAAGCGCGGATTGCCCTCAAAGCCTTTCGACAGGTCTTCTACCTCGGCTCGCAAACCGGCGATGCTGGCTATCAGCTTGTCTTTGTTCTCTTTGTTAAGGGCCTGGGCTTTAGGCGATGCGGGATCGTCCTTCGCCTGCTCATTCGCGAATTCGAGGCCGTTGACGACCTTGCCGTAGATGTATATGAAATTCGAGACTTTTTTGATCTGCGCGGCCACCTTAGACGCCTCCGCGCGCGTGTCGGGCGTGGGCGTGGGCGTGGGCTTCGCGCCCCGCGTCGGCTTTTTCTGCCGTTGCTTCTGCTGCGCGAAAGAAGGCGCTTGCGACGCGCCGCCGAGCGCGATCAAGACAATTGTGATAATAATCGAAACGCGTTTCAAAAGACTCCTCCAAAGCATTTTCAGCCAGTCGCTCGCCGCTCATTCCATCGAGCTCGGTTTTAACTGGCTAATCCGGACCGGGAATTAGAAGGGGAGGCGTTTTTTTAGCATTGGCGCCACGCTCACTGCAAGCAGGCGCAACCAGGATGACAGCTTCCGCGTATGAGCCTGTGGCCGCGGGACGTAAAGATGCGGCGCTGAACACTCCTGATCGTGATTAATCGTCAGAACCGAAATTTCAAACACAAGAGCTTGAAACCGCAAGACCGTCGTGGGTCCGTTTGCGGGCTTTTGTAATCCTTCGGAGGAAAACAAAATGACACATCGTAGATATAAGTGGGTTATGGCCCCGATCGCTGCGGTCCTGATCTTATCTCTGGCCGTCAGCGCGCAAGTCTCCCAGGTCGAAAAAATAGACCAGGAGATGATGAAGAAGATTCGTGAAGAAGGCATGCAACGTTCGCAGGTGATGGAGACGTTGAGCTGGCTGACGGACGTACATGGCCCTCGCCTGACCAATTCGCCTCAATATAACAGGGCATGCGAATGGGCTAAGGGCAAGCTGACCGAGTGGGGTTTGCAGAAAGCGACCCTCGAAGCCTGGGGGCCGTTCGGGCGCGGATGGTCGCTCGAAGGTTTCAGCGCCAACATCGTCAAACCCGATTTCATCCCGCTCATCGCCTATCCCAAGGCCTGGTCTCCGAGCACCAACGGCGTCGTGCGCGGTCAGGTCGTCTACCTCGACGCCAAGACGCCGGCCGATCTGGATAAATACAAAGGCAAACTGAAAGGCGCGATCGTCCTGCTCTCCCCGCCCCGCGAGTTGCAGGCCCACTTCAAGCCTGAAGGAACGCGGGCGACCGACGAAGAATTATTGGCGATGGCGAACTCCGCGCCGCCCACGCCCGATGGCGGCTTCCGCCGTGGCGGTCCCGGCGGCCCAGGCGGCAACCCCGACATGCGCGCCGCGATGGAGTTGAATGCCAAGAAGTGGCAGATGGTTTATGACGAAGGCGCCGGAGTCGTGCTGGATATCGGTCGCGGCGACGGTGGAACGATCTTCGTCCAATCGGTTACGATGCCCGCGCCCGCCGACGCCTCCTTCGACCGCCGCCCCAGGCCGTGGGCGCCCGACGCAAAGATAATTCCGCAGGCGTCGCTCGCCGCCGAGCATTACAACCGTATCGTGCGAATGGTGGCCAAGGGCGTCCCGGTCGAACTCGAAGTTCAGATCAGCGCGAAGTTCCAGGATCAGGACCTGATGGGGCACAACGTGACCGCCGAAATCCCCGGCTCGGATCTGAAGGACGAGATCGTGATGGTCGGGGGCCACTTCGATTCGTGGCATTCGGGAACCGGCGCCACGGACAATGGCGCGGGGTCGGCAGTGGCGATGGAGGTCGTGCGAATCCTTCAAGCGCTCAACGTCAAGCCTCGCCGGACGATCCGCATCGGGCTGTGGGGCGGCGAAGAGGAAGGGCTGATCGGATCTCGCGCCTACGTCGAACAACATTTCGCCTCACGCCAGGCTTCGGCGCCTTCCGCGGGCGCAGGGCCAGCAGGGCAACAGGGGCCGCTCACTCTCAAACCGGAACACGAGAAGTTCTCGTCCTATTTCAACCTGGACAACGGCACGGGCAAGATTCGCGGCGTTTATTTGCAGGGCAACGAGGCCGTGCGCCCGATTTTCCGCGCCTGGCTCGAGCCGTTCCGCGATTTGGGAGCGTCCACGCTGACCAGTAGAAACACCGGCGGCACCGACCACCTCTCGTTCGACGCGGTCGGCTTGCCCGGCTTCCAGTTCATCCAGGACGAGATCGAATACGGCACGCGCACCCATCACTCGAACATGGATGTCTACGACCGCATCCAGGCCGACGACATGAAGCAGGCTTCGGTGATCATCGCCGCGTTCGTCTATAACGCCGCGATGCGCGACCAGAAACTGCCGCGCAAACCGCTGCCGGAGGGCGCGGTTAAACCCGCGGAACCGGTCGCCGCCGCCCCGCAATCCGCGACGCCGGACGGCAAACAGCCTTCGGGCGCGAAGCCTGCAAAAGCGACCAAAGCCGTGGAAAAAGCCAAGAAGCAAAATTAAAGCGGCGGTGTTCCCAAGCTGAAAAAGGTTGAACTGAAACGGTGAAAGAGCGAGACTATGCGTTACACTCTTTCACCGTTCCCCGTTTTTAGGCGGACGAACCGCTTTTGCGCTAATTCAAACCACATTACATGTGCTCAAATAAATTGCCACAGGCGCGCAGAGCTAGAGAGAAAAGGCCAAAAAGGTCAAGAGAAGCGCTTTATTTCCCTTTATTCTCTCTCTGTCTCCGTGTCTCTATGGCATAAGAGGAAGAAGGGAAGCGATGGCTATCACTTTGCGCCAGGCTCTGGCCGTGGGCGCGTACATCTTCAAACAGAAACTGAAAGGCAATAAACGTTATCCTCTGGTCTTGATGCTGGAGCCGCTCTTCCGCTGCAACCTGGCCTGCGTAGGCTGCGGCAAGATTCAATACCCCGGCGACATTCTGAAGAAGAACATGCCGCCCGAAGAGGCCTTCCGCGCGGCGGAGGAATGCGGGGCGCCAGTGGTCGTGATCGCAGGCGGTGAGCCGCTGATGCACCCCGAAATTGACGTGATCGCGAAAGGGATGATCGAGCGCAAAAAGTTCGTCTATCTCTGCACCAACGCCATCCTGCTCGAAAAGAATCTCGACAGGTTCACTCCGTCGCCTTACCTGACGTTCAACGTCCACCTCGACGGCCTGCGCGAAACCCACGACAAATGCGTCGACCGCGAAGGCACGTTCGACAAGGCGGTCGACGCGATCAAAGCGGCCAAGGCGCGAGGCTTCCGCGTCAACACCAACACGACGGTCTTTGACGGCGAAGACCCGAAAGAGTTTCACGAGATGTTCGACGCGGTAATGGATTTGGGCGTGGACGGGATGACGATCTCGCCCGGTTACAGCTACGCCTGGGCGCCCGATCAGGATCACTTCCTCAAACGCGAACAGACCAAAAAGCTATTCAGAGAAATCCTCGGCCCGCTGCGGACGCCGCGCGGCAAGCGATGGCAATTCAACCAGTCAGTCTTCTTCCTGAAATTCCTGATGGGCGAGGTAGATTATGAATGCACGCCCTGGGGCAACCCGAATTACAACGTCTTCGGCTGGCAAAAGCCCTGCTACCTGCTCAATGACGGCTACGCGAAATCGTTCAAGGAATTGATCGAGACAACCGAATGGGAGAAATACGGCCACCAGAGCGGCAACCCGCGCTGCCGCGATTGCATGGTTCATTGCGGCTATGAACCCACGGCGGTGATCGACGCGACTAGAAACCTCAAGAATATGCTGGTCTCGATCCGCGGATTATCCTGAGGGATTGCGGAGGGACAGCGCGACAGAGAGATGGAGGGACGGAGAGAAAGAGGGATAGAAGCCGCTTTTTCTCTCCATCCCTCTTTCTCTCTGTCTTCCTTCAGTCGGCGTAGGCCTCGGCCTTTTTGTCTGAAGCTACAGCTGTTTTGTTTTTGAAGAGCAGGACGAACAGGGCCAGGATCGCCGCCGCGAAAATTGCTGGCTTTGCCCATAGCGGCTTCCATTCGATGGCCTTCAGTCCGGCGCGGCCAAGTTCGGTTTTCTCCACTTCAAGCTGATTTATCTGCGTTTCCAGCGCGGCGCGGTCAGCTCCGCCTGCGGTTGACAACCTGCTTTTCAACTGCTCGATCTCGGCGTTCTTGGCGACCATCTGCTGATTGAACGCGGTGGCGGCGGCAGGCGTATGCTGTGTTTCGATTAATCCGGCCACTTTTGCTCCAATAGCCATACCCAGGCCGAGCGTGAAGAGCACGAGAAGCCCTTGCGCCTGGGCGCGGATGTGTTTGGGCGCGACCTGATCGGTGTAAATCTGACCCGTCACGAAGAAGAAGTCGTAGCAGATGCCATGCAGCAGGATGCCACCGATGATCATCCATCTCACCCCATCCGGCGCGCCAAGCGAAAACAGGGCGTACCGAACGACCCAGGCCAGCATTCCCACCGCCAGCATCCATTTCACGCCGAGTCGCGCGAAAAAGAGGGGCATCACGAGTATAAAGAAAACTTCGGCCATCTGCCCAAACGACATTACAAGGGTTATGACGTCGCCGAATCCGAGTGTGGTCGCGATATCGCCAAGGCCGGACACATTTTGAAACTGCAGCATCTCAACCACGCGACTAGTGATCTGATAGTAAAAAGCGAGGGGAATGCAGATCAAAAATGACGCGACCATGAAGATCAGGTAATTGCGATCTTTCAGGAGCACCAGGGCGTCGAGTCCCAGGACCTGCCGCGCTGAAACCGGGCCGGTTTGCGTCGGCGGCGTGTGTGGCAACGCGAAACTGAACAAACCCAGGACGACTGCCGCCACGGCCGTCAAGTAGAACATATTGATTTTGGTTCCCCATCCCAGCCAACTGAGCAGCAACCCGGCGACGATCCATCCGATAGTTCCCAGCACGCGTAAGCCCGGAAACTCCTTTTCAGGGTTGGTGATGTTTCGCATGGCAAGAGTGTTGGTCAGCGCGAGCGTCGGGAAGTAGGTAAGTTGGTAGCCGAAGATTGTGATGATGATGGCCGCAGGCGGGGCCGATTGGGACATCAGTGTTGTCGCGAGAATCATAATCGCTGCGCCGAGCAAGTGCATTACACCTAGCACACGCTGCGCCGCAAAGAACCGATCCGCGATCATCCCGATAAAGAAGGGTGATATGATTCCGGCGATGTAGCTTACAGTGTAGACCCAACTGATGTCATCACCGGTGAAACCGATTTCTTTCAGGTAATTCGGCGCCGCCACATACCATGCGCCCCAGACGAAGAACTGGATGAACATCATTACAGAGAGTTGCAGGCGGAGTGTAAGATTCATATCGTGTCTCGCTTTGCCTATTAAATTATGAACATTGCTTGCGGGTTGAAAGGATGGCGAAGATTTTACACAGGTCACACGATTTAAGCGAGCTCGCAAAGCTCAAAAATCTTGCTATCCTGTCGCCGATTGGGTAAAAAGCAAGGCTGCGCTTGCATCAGATATTAAAGCATTCACTTAAGATATGCCTGACAAAACACACTTTATAGGAATCGATCTGGGCGGAACGAATATCAAAGCCGCGCTGGTGAACACCGAGACGGGCGAGATCGCGGCGACGCGTTCGACGCCCACGCGCGCGCGCGAAGGGCACGACGCGGTGATCGCGCAGATGGCCGTGCTGGCCGAAGAGATCATCGTCGCCAACAAACTGTCGAAGTCAGACGTCGGCGGCGTCGGCATCGGCATTCCAGGCGCGCTCGATCTCGACCGGGGGATGACAATTTTTCTGCCCAACCTGCCGGGTAACTGGCGCAACGTTGCGGTGCGCGATCAATTGACGCGGTTGACCGAATTGTCCGTCGCGATACTCAACGACGCGCGCTCGATGACGCTCGGCGAATGGAAGTTCGGCGCGGGTCGCGGCGCCGACACCGCTTGTTACACGCTGGGCACGGGGATAGGCGGCGGGCTGGTCATCAACGGCAAACTGCACCTCGGAATCAACGGCTCGGCGGGAGAATTGGGTCACGTCAGCGTCGACCTGAACGGGCCGAAATGCGGTTGCGGCAGTTACGGCTGTATCGAGGCTTACGCCTCAGGCCCGGCGATCGCCGCGATGGGCATGAAAGCCGTCGTGCAGGGGCGCAATACGACCATCGCCGAAATGTGCGAAAATGACCTCAACCGCATCACGCCCGAATTAATATGTGAGGCGGCCAGGCGCGGCGACGAGGCCGCGCGCGAGATTTACGAATTCGCCGGCAAGGTCATCGGAGCTGGCATCGCCAATGTGATTACGGCCGTGACTCCGCGACGGATAGTCATCGGCGGCGGCGTGGCCGCCGCCGGCGAACTGATCCTCGATCCGATCCGCCGCTCGATGCGCGCCCGCGTCTTTCTGGTCGATTCGCTCAAGGTGGAGGTCGTCCAGGCGCAGTTGGGCAACAACGCCGGGTTGATCGGCGCGGCGTTGTGGGCCAGGGAAACGATTTTATGAGCAAAGGGAATGATCGAAAACGTTGAAGGGGCGCCGCCGCAATCGGCAATGGGCGGCCCCTTGAAGTACTGGGCGCCGCCGATAATCTGGATGTCGGCGATCTTCTTTTTTTCGACCGACATATTTTCAGGAGAAAACACCGGCTCGCTACTTAGGGATGTCGTCGGATTCATCTATCCCGACGTCACGCAGGGAGCCTTCGACTGGATACATTTTTTCATCCGCAAGGCCGGGCATTTCACAGTGTACGCGATTCTTGCGCTTCTGCTATTCCGCGCCTTCCGATCGGGGGCCGGCGCTCGCTGGCGATGGAGGTGGGCGCTCTTTTCATTGCTGCTCGCGTTCCTCTACGCGCTGCTCGATGAATACCATCAGACATTCACACTCCATCGCACGGGTTCGTTTTACGACAGCCTGATCGACGCGTCGGGCGCCGTGACGACCCTGGTTTTGTTTTGGTTCTTTCGACGGAAAAGTAAGGTTCGTTAGCCACAGAGATTACAGAGCGCACAGAGGAAGATAGAGAGAAATACTTCATGCAACATTCATCGCTTCTCCTCTGTGATCTCTGTGGCCTCTGTGGCTAAATTCTTTTCTAGCTTTCGGAATGTTCGATGCGGAGAGATTTGACCGGTGAGGTGACGATGCGCTGTCCGCCCGCGCAGATTTCCATGCGCAATCCGACGCCGAGAAAGCCTATCTTTAGCATGCAACCGCCGAAAGTCGAGCCGCTGACCGTCGCTTCGATCGGTTGGGAGAAATAGCGTCCGCCTTGCACCAGGGCCTTGCCGGTTTCGGGTTCGATGACGAAGATGAAATATTCGTTATTGAGCGTGCGGGCGCAGATCATGTCGAAAGGAGCGAGCGTTCGCAGCGCGACGCCGTCCATCGAGCGGCTCAACTCCGTGAAGCCGTCCAGTGAGCAATATCGAGGAATGTTGTGCACGCCCGCCTCCTTAGAATTTCGCATTTACCACGCGTCGTCCGATTCGAGTGGGGATTAGCAGCGACGTAAAAAACACGGGCTTCAGTATTACCTACTGAATCGCGGACGGTCAAGACAGCAGAGACAATGCGACGGGGCGCCGGGGAGACAGGGCGAATAGGAGAATGGGACAGAAAGTAGCGACTCCTTTCTTCGATTCGCCCCGTCGCATTGTCGCCCCGTCTCCCAGTCTCCTTGTCCCTCCGTCTCTCTGTCCTCTTCGTATCCGAGATTCTTTTTCTTAAATGCTATAAAATGCGCCCCACGACGCCACAGGGCGTTGACGATAAAGTTCAAGACGAAGGAAGTCTATGGCGAAAAACAATAAGAAACGCCCTCTGGTCGGTCTCGCGCTCGGCGGCGGGATGGCTCGCGGATGCGCGCACGTCGGCGTCTTGCGCGAATTGGAAAGGAGTGACATCCCGATTGATCTGATCGCCGGCACGAGCGTCGGCTCGCTGATCGGTGGCGCGTACGCCGCGGGGCTTTCACCCGACCAGATCGAGCAGATGGCGTTGACGATAAGCTGGAACGACCTCGGTCGCGTGACGATCTCGAAGCTGGGCTTTTACAACAGCGAGCGCACGGAGGATTACATCCGCAAACATTTCCCCGTGACCGAATTCGAGAAGACCCGGGTCCCGTTCGGCGCGGTCGCCACCGACATTCAAACCGGCAAGATGGTGATCTTCACGGAGGGGAGCCTGCCGCTGGCGATTCGGGCCAGTTGCGCTATGCCGATCTTTTACACGCCGGTGACGGTCAACGGGAGGATGATGGTCGACGGCGGCCTTGTAGGTCACATCCCGGCATCGGTAGCGCGGTTGATGGGCGCGGACCTCGTGATCGCGGTCGATGTCAATTCACAGCACCTGCCGATCCCGCCGCCCACTCACCTCTTCACCGTCATGTCGCAAGCCCTCTCGGTGATGGGGCGCACTGCGGTTCAATACCTTTACGCCGACGCCGACATCGTCATCCGCCCGCAGATCGATCAAGTCCGCCCCGAAGATCTGACGAAAGCCGCTGAAATGATCGCCGCCGGCGAAGAGGCCGTGCGCCGGGTGATCGACAAAATCAAACAGTCGATGGAGCCGCGCAGGCAGGGATTGTTCAAACGCATATTTTCGCGCGAGTCGGAATATGACAGGCGACGGTTGACGATGCTCAGTGAATGATCGTTGAGAATTGAGTATTGAGGATCGAAGATTGAAAATTGAGGATCTAGAATCGAAAAATAGATTGTCCGCTACCGATGCCCTGTTGCCGTTTTATTAAGGGCTGTGATAAAAACTCCCCGAGGTCAGCAATCTGGAATTGAAAATATGCGCCCGTAGCTCAGTTGGATAGAGCGCCGGCCTTCGAAGCCGTAGGTCGTAGGTTCGAGCCCTACCGGGCGTATCATTCATTAGGGATGGACAGCGGCAGTCGCCTCTGCCGCTGTCCATCCTTCTTATCCCAACCTCTTTGTCTCCCATTCTCCTTGCGTTATTTATTCCGGCGGGCGGGCGCTGGCGATGATCTTATCGATGGCGGAGGTGACGTCGGGCGCCGCGTCTTTCGCGTAGAAGGTGGCGACGAGCAGGATGCCACGGCTGGCGCGGACGATCACGGCCTTACCCAGAAAATCGAGCGGGGCGCTCTGTTCCTGAGTTTGAAAAACAGCCTTCAACTCCAGATAGGTCTTGATCAATCCATCGCGATTCTCTACCTTGCGCGCAGTCTCTTCCAATTTGGAGATGCCATCGCTCGCCGACATGCTCCTCAAAATCACGTCGACAATCAGATCGTTTTCGTTCGACAGGTTGTTGGCCTTGTCGAGTTCATTCCAGATGGCGCTGAGGAATGCGGAATCTTTCTGGGATGAGAACATCGCTCCCGCGTTCATGCGCTGTTCATTGGCCTCCTTGTCGCTCAGCGGCTGACCGATCCAGTAATCCGGATAATCGAAAGAGTAGCCGATTTTCGGATCCCTAAACCGCGCGAAGCCGCTCGGCGGGGTAGCGGCCGGAGCCTCTCCAACGGAAGCCCTCAACTCGGGATTATTCGCCGTAGTGGGCGTCGACCTGGTTGGCGAATTCGCCGCAGGGGGCGTCGCGGTATTGGCCGGAGGATTGACTCGCGCCTCCGGTATGGGTTTATTCACGGCGGCTGTAGCCGGGCCTGTAGCGTCACTGGGAGCGCTGTTGCGAGGCGCAATCTCGGTCCGTTTGGCAGGCCGCGCGTCGATGGAAGCATTGTTGGGAGGAGGTTGGGTGGCCTTCGCTGTCGCCTTCGGCTGAGGAGGGCTTGCCGGTGTGGTGCGGGCCGCGGCGTCATCAATCGGCTTTTCGTAAGCCATGACGATAAATTCCGAGATCACGCCGCGCTGTTGCAGGTTGGCGCCGAATTTCTTCGCGTCACCTGGGCTCGAGAAGACCCCCGCCCGGACGCGATAAAATACGCCTTTGCCTTGGACGACGCTCTTGACTATATATGCCGAAATGTTCTTGGCCTTGAGTTGTCTGACTTCCTCATCGGCCTCCTCTCTGGTGGGCGAGGCTTTGAATTGCACTGTATAAGTCGCGTCCTGCGCGCCCGCCAGCTGGAACAATATAATTACAATCGCCAGCGAAAAGAATGATCTCTGTAGGAATCTCATCATTGCGTAAAACCTCATTATTGGGATTGAGAGAGGGACGCTTCAAGCTTATGGAGTCGGAATATTATGCATGAAATCGGGAATGGGTCAAAATGGGGAGATTCGTCGGTCCTGCCCTCCCGCGACTTCCGCGCCGCGAAACCGTGAATCGCGACCGCTAAGTCTACGATAAATGAGAGCCAAAGTGTATACTTCCGGGTAAATCTAAGCCGAGAGAAATTTTCAGAAAAACGGTTCCCCATCTGGCTCGATGGTGAGGCGCCGCAGAAGAATGATGTGGCAAAAGTCTTGGCCGTCCTGCGACACGGAGTGGCCTCATCGGAACAGGTTGATTTCGTTAACCTGCTGTCAAAAGCATAATACTAAAATGCGGCTATTCGAAAAAAACTTTCCAAACACTCTGGCGCATAATACTTATGGAATCAATCTTATGGAGGTTTGCTTATGACCTTGCCGATTTTCTTAATTAGCCTTGCCCTCTATTTTTCCGCGCCTCAAACTTTCACGATTATAGGCAATGTGCGGGATCAGGCAGGCCAGTTTGTAACAGGCGTGCGGGTGACGGTTTCCGACGAGAACTTCCAGCAAATTCGCACGCTCTTCGTCGACAATTCAGGGCGCTTTCAGCTCTCAGGTCTACGCTCGGGTAGATACCAGTTCCATGTCGAGACGACCGGAACGCCATACGAGGAGCAAATTCAGACGCATGACTTGCAAGCGGTTCGCGTTCGGGGAACAGGTTCGGAGCCCTACCCGATTGAATTCATCCTCAAACTCAAGAAGGGGAAGGAAGTTCCGGCCAAATCCGACACGGTTTTCGCGCAGCGTGTGCCGGAAGCGGCGCGCGCCGAGTACGAACGCGGCTTGAGTAGCCTGAAAAGTAATAAGCCGGAACCTGGCATCACGGCGCTCAAGAAAGCGATCGAAATATTCCCCGATTACTACGACGCCTTGGAATTGCTCGGCGCCGAACACGTCAAGCGCGGAGAATTTGAGTTGGCCTTGCCGGTCTTAACCCACGCTATGGAAGTGAATCATCGCGCCCCTAAGAGTCTTTACGCTTTGGGAGTCGCGTATTTAAAACTGAACCGTTTTGCCGAATCCGTCGAATTGTTGGAGAAAGCGGCCGAGGAGGATGGGAATAACGCCAACGTCCATATGATGCTTGGCCTGGCTAACGGAAATAATCGCGCGCTGGATCGGGCCGAAGCCGCATTTAAAAAGGCGTTGCAGTTGGGCGGCGCCAGCGTGGCTGAAGCCCATTTCTACCTTGCCGGGATTTTCAACAAACAGGAAAGGTATCAGGAGGCGTGGCGCGAACTTGAACTTTATTTAAAAGAGGCGACGGACATCAAGGATCGTGAGCAGGTCAAAAGCCTGATCGAGAAGTTGAAGGCGAAAGACAAAGCCAAGCGTTGATTGCCGGCCCGAACCGGCGTTCGAGCGGCATAAAAATGGGCGGCCCATTCACACGAATGGACCGCCCATTTCATTATCATATTGCTAAGCTCGATGCCTTTCGGGACAAAGCTTAGAATCTGAGGTGGAAGCCCAGGCGGATCTCACGCAGTCCCTGATATCCGCTCGGCAAGTTGTAAATCGGGTTCAAGGCCGGCGCGGCGCCGGTCGGCGAATTGATGAGCGACAATGTGTTAAATCCGCCGAAGAACAGTGGGTCGGTAGCGGCAGTACCCGCGGGGATCGCGCCGTTGCGATTTATGCGCGTAGTAACGGTAGCCACGATTCCCTGGTTAAAGAGATTGATGATGTTCGCATCAACTATCGCCTGGACCCTTTCTGACAACTTGACGGTGTGCGCGACCCGGACGTCGGATTGGGTAAAGGTCGGCGTCCGGCCCAGATCACCGCGACCGTTGAAGAAAACCGGCACGAAGGCGAGTACTTCGGAACTAAGCGGCGTTCCGCTGAAGATGAACTGTTGGAGGCCGAAACTGGTCGTCCCCGGCTTCCAAGTGTAATCATAGTTGCCATAGAGTTTGAACACGTGCGGGCGATCGGTGGCCAACAATCCGTAGACGTTCATCCCATTCTGATCGAAATTGCCGTACGGTTGGTCGAATGCCCGGCTGACGTTCGGCTGCGAGCGGCCGGCTTCATCGGAGTTGGCAAGACCTGCGTAGTTGCCGTAGAGACGGCTATAAATATACGACGCATTGTAGGTGAGATTGCGCAGCGGGCCGGACGAGAATCGTTGCTCGATGCGGAACTCGATGCCGTCATAGTTGCGCAGGGCCTTGGGGAACAGCGATTGCCCGGGTTTCAGATTGATGGTCTGGCCATTCAACTCCGTGATGTCCGTATTCCGAAGTCCGTACCCAGGATTGCTGATGATGTAGACCTCGCTCTCCTCTTCATTCAGGATGCCGACGTCTTCGATCGGATATTTGAGGCGCTTGCGCGTGTAGCGCGCCGAAGCCACAAAGTGCGAGCCGAGCTGATGCTCTGTCGCAATGGTGAATTCGCGAGAGCGCGTCGCCTTGATGCCAGGGTCGATGCCCTCGAGTTCGCCCTGGGCATTGACCGCCTGCACGCGATTGTCGATGTCAATAAGAAGCGCGCCACCGGCGTCCGGCGTCGTTTTCGACAATCCGCTGAGGTTGAGGGTGTCCAACTTATAGACGCGCTCGTGCCAGTAATCGCCGCCGAACGAACTACGCGCCAATTCGTACTTCAAAGTGTCGAAGAACACCCCGTAGCTGGCGCTGACTTTCCACTTGCCGGTGCCGAGGACGTCCCAGGCGCCGCCGAAGCGGGGAGCGAGTTTATCACCCCAGCCGAAGCGGATAGGGTTCGGAATCTTCGCGCCGTTTGCAGCCGTCTTGGTGAACGGCGGCAGGAACTCGTTTTCGATGCGGAGTCCGGCGTTGATGGTCACGTGCGGATGAGGTTGCCACTGATCCTGGAAGTAGAAGCCCTGGTTACGGCTGTTGGCGCCGTTGTTGTGGCGAATTCCATCTTCCCAAATGTAATAGCCATACGTGCCACGCGCGCCGACAAACGAGCCACGCGTGAAGCCCTCACCCCAGTAGATGTCAAACCTGCCATTGGGGTAGTCGTCAACCACTTCGTTGGCGATGCGGTTCAACGCATAGCCGCCCTTGAATGTGTGCTGTTGACCGAAGAGCCGCGTGATGTAAGAGCCGTCCAGGTAGACGTTATGACGCGTCGTCGTATCCCTGATGACCTGGAAGGGATTGCTGATGTTCTGGAATCCAGCATTTCCCGCGAACTGGTCCGGAACTGGCGGTCCTGAGTAGGCCGCCCCGGATGTCGCCCGTTGATAAAGCAAGAGGGTTCCGCTCGGCAGGCCGTAAGTATTCCCCTTATCGTTGAGATACTTGTACCCGTAGCGGGCGCTCAAAATCAAATTCGAGGTCGGGGTGTAGGTGAACGATGACGTATAAGCCTTCGCCGGCGTATAGCCGCCACCGATAGAGAGGTCGTTGGTGGGAGGCGGCGTACGACCGTCAACGCCGGTGAGCAGGCCGGTATTGCGAATCGGCGTCCACAAGAACGAGGTATTGACCTGAATCTTCTGCGACGGCGCGTAATCTAGTCGCGCAATGCCGTAGTGACGGAGTAGGCGGTTTGTGCTCGTCTTCTGTATACCGCTCGGGAAAGCGGGTGAGGGGCGGAAATTGACCGACCTCTCAGTACGAGTAATCTCGGGGGCGTAGCTTGTATAGAAATGCAGGCGATCCGGAAGGATCGGGCCGCTGAGCTGGAAACTAGGATATAAGGTACGGTATTCGTCCTCTTTCTGGCGGAAGAATTCCGGACGCGAGGCCACGTCAGGATCGCGCTGCCATGCGCCGCGCGGACTCGAGTTCAGGCCGGCGCCGGTAAAGAGCAAAGCGCCTTCGCCGTGGAATTGATTGGCTCCGCTCTTAGTGACGACGTTGATCACTCCGCCCGTGGCGCCGCCGTATTCGGCCTCAAAGCCGCCGCTCTTGACCTGCACTTCGCGGACGAACTCGAAGGGGATCGCGCTTTCACGACCGAGCGCGGCGTTACGCACGTTCGAGACTTCGACGCCATCAATGATGAAGGCGTTCTCCGAACCGCTCGACCCGCTGACTGAATATCCGCCGACGCCGCCGGGCGGATTGTTGCCAGAGGTGCCGGTCGCGCCGCCACCAATGCTGCCTGCCCTCATATCAAACACCACGCCGGGAGCGACCTGAAGCAGTGAATTGAATGAGCGTCCTTTAGGCACTTCCTCAATGAATTTTTCAGTGATGTTAGTAGCGCTCTTGCTGGAGGTGACGTCAATCGCCTCTGACGTGGCGCTGACAGTGACCGATTCGGCAACAGCGCCGGTGGCGAGTGTGATGTCCAACGTCAACTCACTGCCAAGCACCAGATTGATGTCTTCATTCTTGGTGGTCTTAAAGCCTGTCTGAGTCACAGTAATGGTGTAGGCGCCAACCGGCAATTTAGGAAAGCGATAGGCGCCTTCTTTGTCGCTCGTTGTGTCAATAGAGCGCACCAGAGACGCGCTCGAGGCTGTGACTTTCGCGCCTGGGATTGCGGCGCCAGTTGCGTCCTTGATCGTCCCACGTATAGCGCCCGTGTTCTCCTGACCAAACGCCGCTACGACAGCGAGCACGGCGCCCAGAAGCGCGCTGAGCATGAGCCTAGCAAAGCATCGCTGGGAAAGAATGTTTTTCATAACTTTACTCCTGTTTTTGGGGTTAATGGCTCCTGGTGGTTTCCGGAGCCGTCAGACTCGGTTACTTTTGCCGACCGCGTTCAAAGTTGGGGATACAGCTTCGCCGGCAACATTTTGAAAACTGACCTCACTTGAACTTGCGAATGTTGATCGGCCGGATTAACAGCCATACTGATAGCAGTGAAAATTCAGATTTATCTTTGAGGTTTAAAATTACCGGTCAGCGCTCATTCACTGACCCTACTCTCGTTTTTGTGGTCTTGACATTCGCCTGGTGAGTCTTGTCACAGCATATGGCCTTCACCTGGGTGCCGTGAATGTTGGGCGATGATCTGACAATCGCCCAGCGTCTTTATCCTGCAATCATTATTCCAGTAGCCTGGATTCCTTTCACACTTAAGAGATAGTCATTAGTATCAACGATTTAGGCTTGGTTTTCCTTAAATGGTTGTGTGGGATACCCGGCTCAGCATACGAAATTATGGATGATTATTTAGATTCTCGTATTTAGAAGCCCTTCTCTTTCAAAATCTAGGATGTTAACAGCCAAAAACAGGCAGGATTGGGACCGGCGGTTACAACTATGCGGCGCCCCTGAGCTCGACCTTTTCGCAAAACTTCATCGGCGAGTTCGCGTCTACAGCGATCTGAATTCTATTTGTGGGATTTTGAATGCTCGAGCTCTGAATCAACGATAACCGTATTGAATTAAATGGGCTGATTGTTCCAATTGGTCGGTGTGGGGGCTATATCAATCGAGGTGGAATAATATTTGCTCCGTTGCTGAAATAGTGGAAAAGGGTCCAGGTAGATTGTAAAATCAACATAATTTGATTCGTATTGATTTAAGTTTTCCAGCTCCCCTTTTTCGTAGGAATGCATTTTTTCGGCTCTCGTTTTTTTCTGCTCTCAATGACAAATCTATTCAAAAAACGAGGCGCCTGACGCGGCGACTCAAGAAGTAAACACACCTGAGCCGCTCGGCTAACACTGAGTGACTCTTCAATCTCTGGAGGGTTAATCATGAAACGAGTAAGTCCATTCAGGGCCAGCGCGATATCTCTGCTCGCATCTGCAGCCATCCTTCTTTGCTTCTCAGGGCTTGGCCTCGCGCAGGACACCTTGACCAAAGGCGGAATCAGCGGTCGCGTAACAGACAGCGCCGGCGCCGCCATTGCGAACGCCAAAATCACCATCACGGGGCAGGCTGGCGATCGCATGGTTACCGCAAACGCCGATGGCGAGTTCGAGATGCAGAACTTGATCCCCGGCGCCTACAAGGTGAAAGTGGAGCAGACCGGCTTCAAGACCGTCAATGTGCCCGGCGTCGAAGTCTTCGTTGGCAAAATCTCCGCGCTGAAACTGACGCTCGAACCCGGAAACATCTCCGAGGTAGTCGAGGTGACTGCTGGCGCGGCAGCCGTGGATACAACCAGCACTGCCATCGGATCGAACCTGAGCAACCAGCTCTATCAAAACATTCCATTGCAACGTAGCGTCCAGAGCCTGTTCTATCTCGCCCCCGGCGTAACGGACAGCGTCTCGGGTATGACGGGAAGAGCCAACCCGTCGATCTCCGGCGCTTCAGGCCTGGACAACCTCTACATCGCCGACGGCGTGAACATCACCGATTCGGCTTTCGGCGGTCTCGGCATCTTCACGCGGTCCTATGGCTCGCTCGGCGTGGGCATCAACACGCAATATGTCCAGGAGGTGCAGGTGAAGACCGGCGGCTTCGAGCCGCAATATGGCCAATCGCAAGGCGGCATCGTTAATATCATCACCAAGTCGGGCACCAACGCTTACCATGCCTCTGTCTTCGGTTACTTCCAACCTCAGTCGTTCGAGGCGGAGCGTCTACAAGCCGATGATAGAAACGTCAACAAGTTCGGCAAGCTTCTCCACCCGGAGAACTATGATACGGGCTTCGACGTGAGCGGCCCGGTACCGAAGTTGAAGGATAAACTGCTCTTCTTCGGCTCGTTCAACCCATCGATCGTGCGAAATATCGTGCGTGGCGCGGATGGCTCCGGCCTGCAGAAAACCCTCGGAAGGGAAACCCAGGAGCGCACCTTTACAAAGAACTACGCCGCCAAAGTGGATTACAATTTGAGCGACAAACACCAGCTCAACTTCTCCATCTTCGGCGATCCGAGCGCGACCAATGTGGCGCCGTTTTCAACGCTTAACATCGACAACACGACCGCCAACAGCGCGCTCGATTTCGGCACGCGCAACCTCGCCGTCCGTTACAATGGTTCGCTCAGCTCGACCTGGACGGTGAGCGCTTCGTTCAGCCAGGGCGCGAACCATTTCAATGAGTTTGGTTTCGACAATTTCAATCAGATCGTAAATCGCACACAGCCGGCGCGCGGCAACTTTACCGCAATTGGGCGGGGCTTTTTCGAGCCGACCAACGGCCTGACCTATCGCGGCAACATTGACACACAAAAGCAAAAGAACCTTTGGGGGAGCCATACATTTGCCATTGGCTACCAGTATCAGCGCGCTTTCTATTCCGGAACGCGCGACCGCAGCGGACCGCATTACACGGTTCCGGCCGCGAACGCTGACGGGTCATTGAAGATTGCGTCCATCGCCGCGGGACAAAAGTTGAACGCAGCCTGGTCGTTGCGTGTAGACCCAAACTTTGGAAGCGATGATCCAGATAGCCCGCCTTGTACACTTTGCCCGATCTTAAACATTCCGGGGGTGGGCGATCGCCCTGTTTTTCTCCGACAAGATCGCGGCGAGTTCGGCAACCCTGTCTTCGACACTCAATCGAATTATCACTCGGCCTATGTGCAGGACACGTGGAGAATCAATCGCCATATCACGGCGCTGCTCGGCTATCGCTGGGAGCAGGAGCGAGTCATTGGCTCCGCCGGCCCGGACGGGACGCGACAAGCTTACAGCTTCACCGGCCAATGGTCGCCGCGCTTCGGCGTGACATTCGATCCGTTCGGCAAAGGCAAGACCAAAATCTATTATAACTTTGGCCGCTTCCACGAATATCTGCCGCTCGATGCGGCCGAGCGTTCACTCTCCGCCGAAAAGGACTTCACCGGCGGGGCTTTTGCGCCCGACTTTACGGTTGTAAACGGCGTTCGACGCGCTGTGGTCAACAGTTTCGGCGCTGTGAATCCTGTCGTTGATGCGCTGCACTTACTAAGCGGAGCCGCCGGTGGAATCGACTCGTCGGTGACTGTTTCAGCGCAGGATCCATCCAACCCGATCCTCCCTGGCACGAAGCTGGGCTATACCAATGAACACCTCATTGGTTTCGAGCAGCAGTTGCCTCACAACTTTGTCCTCTCGGTGCGCTACATTGATCGCCGCATCGGGCGGATCATTGAAGACGCCGCTGTAGTGGCGCCTGAAGCGGCAGCGTTCTTCGGTCAGACCTACTTTATCGGAAATATCAATTCGAAGGTCGACGCGGCGGTCAACCCGGTTGGAGTCAAATTCACTCCCACCTTTGAAGGGGTAGGGGTGGACAGGCACGTAAACAATGTGCCGGTTCCGTGCCGGTCAGACGCGGCCGATCCGACAAGCGGCGATTTTGTCAACAGCGATCTTGGTATCTGCTACCAACCGTTGGGTAAAAATGGAAAGCCCGCAGGCGGTCCCGGCGCTGATGGGGTACCCGACGGCTTCCCCAACCCCGTTCGCCTCTATAAGGCGGTGGAGATCGAACTCAACAAGCGGTTCTCTAATGGCTGGCAATTGCTCTCCAACTGGCGAATCGCGTCGCTCAAGGGTAACTATGAAGGCCACTTCCGCAATGACAATGGGCAGACCGATCCGGGCATCAGCTCGCTCTTCGACTTCACACAGGGCGATTTCAATCTGCTCGGCGATCAGTTCGCAGTCGGGCCGCTCAACACTGATCGGCATCACATCGTAAACCTCTACGCCAACTACCTACTCGGCGGCGCCAACAACCTATACCTCAAGCGCCTCAGTGGGCTCAACACCGGTTTTGGGATACACATGGAGACCGGTGTTCCGGTGAGCGAATTCCTGGCGCATCCGGTTTATCTGAACGCCGGTGAGATCCCGGTTGGCGGTCGCGGCAAGTTAGGCCGCACCCCCCTCTTCGCCCAGCTTGATCTCCACCTCGACTATCCGTGGAAGATCAGCGAGCGAGCGAGAATGACCTTCATTGCTAATTTCTTCAACGTAACCAACAGTCAAAAGATTCGAGCGATTACCCAGTTCCGCGAGAGCACGGCTGGGCAGTTGAATCCGGACTTCACGAATCCCGCTTCCTACCGCAATCCGTTCAGCACGACGTTGGGATTGAAGCTAGATTTCTAGGCCGGTTCCATTACAATACCGATCAAGGGAGGGGATTTCTCCCCTCCCTCGTGTTTTTCCATAATGGAGGGAGCCAGGATGATTCACTCAAAACCCTCACTGCTCGTCATCATCGCGCTGCTGTTCATTCTCGGTCACGCGCCCATTTTCGGTCAGGGGCGGCTTTCTTCCGGAGCGCCCAGAACTGGAGGCACTTCAATCTCCGGCGTAGTGCGTTTTCAGATCGGAGGGCAGCCTGCTGAGGAAGTCGTTGTCACCCTTGAGTCGAACATCGGCGGGATAATCGCGCAAGTAAGAACCGACCGGTCTGGCAAATTTCGTTTCACCAATGTGGGCCAGGATCAATTCCGTATTGTCATCCACCATCCCGGATACAAAGAGGTTCAACGCTTCGTTGATCTGAATACTCAGTCCACCGATTACTTGCAGATTCAACTCGTAGCCGAAGATTCGGACACTATCCCTCTACCCAAGAAGACCGTCAACGCAAACGTCAGCTCCGAGGCGCAAGAGGAGTATGAGAAAGGCTACAAGGCTCTGATCGAAGAGAAGAATCTTCAGGTCGGGATCGCTTCACTGGAAAAGGCTGTGAACCTAGCCCCCCAATACCAGGAGGCCCGCTTACTGCTTGGAACCGCTTATATGGATAGCAAGCAATATGACAGGGCGGAGCGCGAAATGCGCCGCGTTCTGGAGATAAATCCGAAGTCGGCGGCGGCATGTTTTGGTTTAGGTGATGTCTTTCGGCGGCAGGAAAAATACGCCGAGGCCGAAAAAGTTTTACAGGACGGATTGAAGCTCGAACCGAAATCGCATCAGGGCCATTTCACGCTCGGGCAGGTCTATTTTGCGAAAGGCGACGTCGCCAAGGCAGGTCCGGAAGTCGGGCAGGCGCTGCGGTTGAAACCGGATTACGCCGAAGCCTATCTGCTGGCCGGCAACCTCTTTCTGAAAACGAGGAACGCCGCCAACGCGCTTCAGATGTTCGAGGAGTATTTGCGCCTGGAGCCGAAAGGACAATACGTGGCGCAGACTCGCGAGATGGTCGAGAAGATCCGGAAGGCTATGGCGGAGAAAAAGCAGTAAGGCGCCGCGAAAGAACTGGCGCCGAGACCACATCCAAACTGAGCGTCGCGCCTGCCATCTTTCATAAGACCAGACAGCCAGACAGTCCAGCAACCACGATTTCTCTCCATCGGCGGAATCCAGAAATCTAAACGGCATTGGAATTTTTGGACATCAATTCCTCTTTCTCTATCAGCGGCCGGAACATTCCAATTGATATGCTTGACTTTAAGCAAACTCAATCTTATAACGCGAGGCGGAATAAAGATTGCTTCGAATAACAAAGCCGCATTTTACATTTCGATCGCTCCACATCCCCCGCCTTACTTAGCCCCTTGAGAATCAACCATTATGGAGGTATCAATGAGAAAACTGTCTCATATAGCAGCTTTGCTCTGTTTATGCCTTGGGATCAGCGCCGCGGCTCAATCGCAATTCGGGGTCATCACTGGCCGCGTGGGGGACACCACCGGCGCCCTGATTTCACAGGCTAAAGTCACACTGACCAACACAGCGACCAACACTCAGCAGGAGACGAAGACCAATCCGGAGGGATTATTCATTTTCGCCAACGTCGGCGCCGGCAATTATGAGATCGCGATCGAGAATCAAGGCTTCCGCAAAACCGTTCAGAAGATCAAAGTTGAAGTGTCACAACGCCTCAACCTGGACTTCTTGATGCAGGTCGGGGCCGTTCAGGATGTGGTGACGCTCTCTGAAGAGAGCGCGCCGCTCAATACGTCCACCGGCGCCGTCTCGCGCAACGTCACCGAGAGGGAGATCATCCAGTTGCCGCTGCTCACGCGCAATCCGTATGACCTGGTCGGTCTCACGCCAGGCGCGAGCAACACCGCTGTGGTGACAGGCGATACTCGCGGGTTGGGGCTGGCCGTCGCCGGGCAGCGCACCTCGTCAATCAACTTCATGCTCGATGGCGCTGAAAACAACGACAACTTCGCGGCCGGCGTCGGCCAGACGATGCCGCTCGACGCGGTGCAGGAGTTCCGCGTGCAGAATAACAACGCGACGGCGGAGTTCGGCCGAAGCGCCATCGGCGTCAACGTCATCACCAAATCGGGAACCAGCGATTTCCATGGCAGCGCCTACGAGTTCTATCGCGGCGCGACGCTCGCCGCGACGCCATACGACGATAACGCCAACGGGTTGCTGAAGAGCAATTTCGTGCGCAACCAGTTCGGCGGCTCTGTGGGCGGGCCGATCATAAAGGACAAGACCTTCTTTTTCAGTTCTTTCGAAGGGTTGCGAATCCGCAGCTCCAGCACAAGGTCGTTCTTCGTCCCCACACAGGACTTCCTGAACACCGCTTCTGTCAACACCAATAACTTCATCAATGCCTTTGGCGGTCTACCCCAGGCCAATGATCCCAATTCCTTCATAACCGCGCAACAGATCGTGGAAGTCATAGAGGGCGGCGGCCCCGGCTCATACGCCGCCAGACCGCTGATCAACGCCGTTACTGGCGCTCCCATCCCTGCGGGCGCCAGGTTGTTCCAGCGCGCCAACCTCCGCGCCTCGATTGACGCCGGCGCTGGTAATCCGCAAAACGCCGGGCTTTTCACAGGCCGGGTAGATCATCGCTTCAGCGAGAGCACCAGCTTGCAGGGCCGCTACTCCTTCCAGGACAGCAATCAATTCGCCGGCACTGTCAGTTTAAGCCCCTATCAGGGTTTCAATACCGGGCAGAAGAACCGCAACCAGAGCGTCAATTTGACGCTCACGCACGCGTTCTCGCCGCGAATCTTCAGCGAGTCGCGCGTCGCCTACAATAGATTCTTCAGTTTGCAACCGCTCGGCGCTCAGCCTGCGACCACACCGTGCCTGCAATATCAGTTCTTCAACGCGGTACCGACCGGCGCTATCGTCTTTCCAGGCTATGCGCCGGACGCCTGCGGCTCCTCGGCTCTTCCGCTTGGCGGGCCGCAAAACGTCTACCAGGTTTACGAGGGCGTGACGCTGTCGTGGGGGAGGCACACGATCAAAGCGGGCGGCCAGTATCTGCACCTGCGTGACAACCGCACATTCGGCGCCAATCAGAGCGCTTTCTTCCAAACGTCAACGATGCAGGGAATACTCAACGGCACTGTGGATAATATCTCCGTGGCAATCGATCCAAACAACAAGGTTCCGGGCAACATCTACGATACGACTGCTGACGGCCCGTTCCGCTCTCCCAGCTTCACTCGCCACTTCAGGCAAAATGAGCTTGCCTTCTATGGCGAAGACACATTCAAGATCAGGCCTCGCCTTACGCTCACTGCCGGGGTGCGTTGGGAATATTTCGGCGTGCCGCACAGCCCGGAGAGCGAGCGCTTCCTGGACTCCAACCTTTTTCTAGCCGACCTTCCGGGTCTGACCGTTTTCGATCAGGTAAGCCTGGCGACCTTCCAGCAGACCGATCGATTCTACCGGCCGGATTACAGAAATTTCGCTCCGCGCATCGGCTTCGCCTATGACATCTTCGGCAACGGGCGGACGATCTTCCGCGGCGGTTACGGACTGTTCTACGATCGCAATTTCGGCAACGCGGTCTTCAATGTGTTTCAGAACCCGCCGAACTACATCGTACTTCAACTCCAGTCCCCGCCGTCCCTCCCGATCATGCCGAACCAATTCAACACGCTCGGCGCCGCCGGCCAGTCATTGACGCTCTCTGGGTCGGCCCGCATGCTGGACAACAACCTGCGGACCGCCTACAGCGCGCAGTTTAACGCCTCGCTGGAGCGCGACCTCGGCAAGGGCGTCACAGGTTCGATTTCCTACCTGGGCGCGAATGGTATCAAGCTCTATTCGCTGAACAATCTCAATCAAATAGGAAGTTGCTTGTTGCTGCAGCGGATTGACCCCACCTTCCCATGCTCTCCGGGCGCCGGGGACGGTACCAGTCGATTGAACCAGACCGGCCTGACCAACATAAACCGGCGTGGCAACGAGGGTCTCTCGCGCTATCACGGCATGACCGCCGAGATTCGCGCGGGACGGTTGGGCGTGACGGGCTTGTCGTTCAGTGGCGCATACACCTGGTCGCACTCGATTGACAACTCAAGCTCTTTCTTTGCCGATTCGCCGCTCGAAGGCTCCTTAGGCTTCTTCGGCTTCCGCGATCCTTACAATCCGGCCTTGGATCGGGCAAACTCGACCAACGACATCAGGAATCGCGTCACGCTCTCCGGCGTCTGGGAGCTTCCTTATGGCAAGGGCGTCAATGGGGTCAAGGGGCAAGCGCTCCAGGGCTGGAGCATGACTGGCATCCTTCAGGCGCAGACTGGCGGCGCGTTCACCGTTTATGACAACAGCATCTCCAGTTGCACCGACAGCCAGGGGAACTTCTGCTACCCGGTGATCATCGGCGCGGTCCCGGATCGTATGGTGTCAGCATCAGACTCTGGACTTCCGAACACATTTAACCTCTACACCGGGCTGCAGAATACGTTCACCACTCTGAATAACTTCTGTGGTGGCGATGCGTCTTGCACGTCGCGCGTGGCTAACCTGCAACCGGAGATTCTCTCGCCGCGCAACCTCTTCCGCACGCCGGGGTACTATACCGTCGACTTCGGACTGCAGAAGAGCATCAAGCTCCCGCGAGAGGGCACGAATCTGCAGTTCCGCTCCGAGTTCTTCAACTTCTTCAACCACTCCAACGTGTTCGTCAATCCGGGCACGAACCAGTTCAATGGTAACAATACGCTCGTCACCGCCAACAAGGGACTCCTGCCCGGCGGTGGCAAAGAGCGACGCAACATTCAACTCGCTCTGCGTTTGACTTTCTAACCTCATGGTAATGAAAGCGCGCTATGGGGATGGGCTGACCTTTAGCTCATCCCCAAAATTTTTCCTCGGAAAACCAATTTGGAGATTTACAAAAACGCATGAGTCACAGAGTTAGATAGTTGGAGGGACGGAGGGGCAGCAGAGATGGAGAGACCGCAGAGATAGAGACGGCGGGACGGAGAGGTATAAAGTGTCCGTATCTCATTATATCAAGGCAGCTTTATCCCTGTGTCTTTGTGGCATAATCAGGCTTGCCACTTGATTTCGAAATTGCACTGGTTGAGATAGACGGAGGGGCGGCGAACCTCTTTGATCTCGCAATCCACGCGCGCCAGCTCGTTTAGCATGACCTTGAAGACGTTGCGATAATATTCATGCGCGCCTCCCAGCGTATCAAGCCTGTCCGCGAAGACCCCGTTGCGGAGCGACAACTCTACCTTATGGCGGTCGTGGTCGGTCAGAATCCGGTTGAGGCTTCCGGCGAAGCCGTGAGCGATGCTGCGCGTCCAGGCCATGGCCATCCGGATACGCAGCGGCGCGGGCAGCGTGTGGATCGTGACTTTGACGAGACGCGGAAAATTGCGGCGCATCTCGCCAAAAAGGTTATACCCCGCCTCGCCGAAGACGGCATGGGAATTTGGCTCCAGAGCGATCAGCCGCGCCAGGCGGATGGCCCGCGCGGAACTGATGATCTCGACCTTGCGCTCGATCATCTCCTGCGTGCGCGAGACGGTCAACCCGATCTCACGGGCGGCATGGTTATAGACCGATGGCATTTGCTCGCGCACGGCCTTCAATAATTCATGCTGCACGAGCGGGGCGCAGGACGGCACGCCGCAGAGAACGTCGCGATTGTCATATCGCGGGACGCCGGGCGCTGATAATGGCAGAGGGCGAATCTGATTTGGATAATTTACTGGGGCCCACATGGGTCACCTCCATGAACAGTGTCTGTCGGAGAAAAAGCAACTGGATGAATTTTGCTGGGATGACTCTATAACCGCTTCTGGATGTGGCGCGTTCGCCGGCTTTCAAACTCCCATGCAAACTTCACATCAGTTAGGCAGAAACATCCGGGCAAAAACAGGATTCGAGTAAGTATTGCTTGAACCTGTCTTCAGCCTGCCAGCTCATTGAAGACCAGTGAGGCCCGCAGCCGCCAATGCAATGACTTGCTTTGATAGAGGAGTACGGCCACAACCACGTCGCGGCAGCTAGTAAAGACATAACCGCAATCTTTACCTTCAGGGCATGGGGACATATAGCCCAGAGACACGGCGCTGTCAATAATTTTGTTCGATTTAGTGTTGACATGACCGAAATTTTTGTGATTGTGTTCGACGCCGGTAAACGACCCTCCCCCCGGCGAGCTTAGAAAGCGTCAGCGCCTATGAAAGTTGATGAGATCATCGCCGTCTTTTGCCCTTCGCCACAACTCACCGTGGATTTTCATGACGAATGCTGGCGCGGCGCGCATCGCATGGCCATTGACCGCAATTGGCGCGGAGAAGAGGCGCCGGTCGAATTGAAAACGACCGCGATGGTCTTATGGAGCGAGCGGGAGATATTATTCGGCTTCGAGTGCGGATACGCCGAACTGGACGTTGACGAAGAGTTCGACGCGCATGAGGAGCGATACGCGTTGTGGGATCGGGACGTGTGCGAAGCTTTCGTCCGCTCGCCGGTTGAGCCGCACGAAAAACATTACCGCGAATTTGAAGTCGCGCCGACGGGGCAGTGGTGCGATCTGATCGTCGATCGTTCACGGATGCTGGCCGACTGGCGGTGGCGCAGCGGGATGCGAACCGCGAGCGAGATCATCGGGCCGGAAAAAATCTGGCGCGCGGCGATGGCCGTTCCATTTGACGCGTTCGGCTGCGAGCCTAGAGCGAACGATCTATGGCATGCGAATCTTTTCCGCGTCGGCCGGTCGGGCGGCGAACGGCAATACCTCGCGCTCTCTCCTACCTTTGCTGAAAAACCCAATTTTCATGTCGCCGAAGCGTTCGTGAAACTGCGATTCGTCATGTGAAGACCGGCGCCGAACTTGTCGGATTCGGGGTCACATGCAACGGTTTTGTCGCCCTGAAATACAACATTGTTCGACCGCGCCAAACGTCTTCAGCCTACTCATCCAGCGCTAGCGCGCTGAATCAATGAAACTTACATCGAATCGGCCACGTCGCTGATCTCCCGGCATAAAGCTTGCGGTCTTGCACCGTACCGCGCGCGTCAGCAAGCGGGCGCTTCTACGAGCAACCGCTTGCTGGCGCGCGCGGTAGCGGCGCCGAAAAGTTGAGCGTGATTTGAAACACGCTTTAAGCGAAGCTAAAGGCCAGGCCCTACGCTGCAAAACCTGGGCGGATCGCCATAGAGCCGCAACTAGCGCCAGGCAATCAATGATCGACGGTAAATAACATCAAGCAGGAGAAGTGAGGGATGAAAACGTTTAAAATGATGACGCGCCGGAGTGTGTATATTGCAGCCGGCGCGATGGCCGTATTGTTTTTATTGACCGGAATCGCATTCGCGCAGTCGGCGTTTCCAAAGATGCCCGGCGTCTGGTTGAGCGGCGCAGGGTACAAACCTTCCGACGCCCACGTCGAGGAATTGACGCGAAGCCTGCGCCGCATCACCGGATTCAGCGAACTCCATTTTGCGAAAGACGGCTCGCTGGCGCCTGGCGCCGCGCAATCCGCCCAATCCGCCCAATCCGCCCAATCCGCCCAATCCGGAGGATCGGCGGCCGCCAGGCGGATGCTCTCCCGTTCGCTAGGCTCGGGGTTCGTATTCATCATCGAGGACCACTCCGGTTCGCCTTCGGTGAATTTCGGTCAATTGAATGAAGGGTTGCGCTACGAAGACGCCGTAACGGGCTTGCGCCTGGTGGTCTGGCGCTTGCGGCTTGACTTCGACGATTTCCGCCAGATGCAGGCGCCGCGCGAGGTGCGGGACTCTTTCGATATCGGCTTCACGACGCTGCATGAGTTGTTGCATGGGCTGGGCTACAAGGACGCGGCGAGCTTTGACGAGCTGGGCGAGTGCGAGGAGACGCTCAACCGGGCGCGGGCGGAATTGGGGCTGCCGCTGCGCGATCAGTATTTCGGCGACGAACTGCGAATGGCGCGACACTTAGTCTCCGTGCGGTTGCGCTTCCGCAGCGATAAAGCTCGAGTCCCCGCCGGCTCCGCGCGTGCGCGAACCCAATACCTATTCTTTATGGTTCAGAGCGACTACGAACAGCAGACTGCGCCGCCCGGCGAAGGAGTGTTCGACTGCAGACATGGGAGCGCCATTCAACACCAAGCGCCAAAGGATTGAAGGAAGTCGTTCATGCCGTAGTGAGCGATACCCAGAATACCGAAAATCAACCACGAAAAAACGAAGAAACGAAGAAAGAACGTAGGAAAACCTTCGCGCTCTTCGTTTCTTCGTGGTTGATTTTCGGATAAGAGTGAACGTTATGGCGACGGCGAGTTGTAAATTTCGACGTTCGTGATGGTCGGGCAGGCCTTGGCCGCTTCGATGTTGAGCTTCAGCTTGACGGTCTTGACCGCGGGGAAGCGCAGGATGCGCTTGTGGCCGATGGTTGTTTGCCGCGCGACGGTCTCCCAGCCTCCTCCGCTCCAGATCTCAAGCGAAAATTTCTTCACTCGCTGACCGAGCGCGATGTTCTCTTGCGCCAGGAAAGTGTTGAACTCGACCTCGCGCCCGAAATCGAGTTCGATCGAAGCCGTGGTCACGCCGTCATCGGTCGCCCAGTAGGTGGCCGCATTCCCGTCGATCGCCTTTTCGGCGTTGAAGCGCGCGTCATTTCCGCGAAAGTTGGTCGCGTTGATTTTGCCTTTAGCCAGATTGTTTCGAAACGCCTCGTCGCGAGCGCGTTTGAATTCCATCAACCGCCGCTCGTCGTTTTCGTTGACCAGTCCTCGACGATCGACGCCGATGTTGAGCAGCAGATTGGCGTTGCGTCCGACTGAGCCGCAGTAGATGTTCATCAACTGCCCGACCGATTTCAGTTTGTCGTCTTCGTTGGCATGGTAGAACCAGCCCGGTCGGATCGAAACATCGCATTCGGCCGGGAGCCAGACGGTCCCGTTTTCGTCGCCGACGTTCAAAGCCTTTTCGTCGGCAAAACCGGGGAAGGTCCCTTCATTGTCGCGCGGCGACCAGTTGGTCTCGCCCGCTAAGCCCCGCTCGTTGCCCACCCAGCGGATGTCGGGGCCTGCGTCGCTGAAAATCAGGGTGTTGGGTTGCATGCTTTTGATGGTCTCGAAGAAGCCGTGGAAGTCGTAAACCATCCGCTTCTTGCCGTCGTTCGCGCCGTCGAGCCACGATTCGAAGACCTCGCCGTATCGGGAGCCGATCTCGCGCCATTGATCCTTGAAGACGCGGTTGTATTTCGGCGCGCCGTATAGCGGATGATTGCGATCCCACGGCGAGATGTAGACGCCGAACTTCAATCCGAATTCTTTGCAAGCCTCCGACAACTCCTTCAACACGTCCCCGCGCCCGTCGCGCCATTTCGAATTTTTGACCGAATACTCGGTCGTGCTCGACGGCCACAAGCAGAAGCCGTCATGATGCTTCGCCGTGATGATGATTCCCTTCATCCCGGCGGCCTTCACGACGCGCGCCCATTGTCTGCAATCGAGCGCCGTAGGATTGAAATTGTCGGCGCTTGCGCGCCCTTCGCCCCATTCGTGATCGGTAAAGGTGTTCATGCCAAAATGGATGAAGGCGTAATATTCCAACTGCTGCCAGGCCAGTTGCGCCCGCGTTGGCGTCGGCGCCACGGGCGAAGGCGGAGAGACTCTTGTCGCTAAAGCGACCGGAACAGAGATCAGCAAGAATGTTGATGTGAGTAGGAACGTTTTCATGACTGATTGCAATTATTAAGCGCGCAACTGCAGAAATCTTTTGAGAATAATTGACAGAAGGCAGGTTGTACGGTGCGGGGAGCGTTAGCGACCTGGGCTTTGATCAAGAGGTGTCATGATCGATGCTCAAGTCGCTAACGCTCCCCGTACCGTACAACTCACCGTGGCTCGATTCCCCTGACCTGGTTTCCTGCGATCCAGACTGAAGCGATGCCGCGGGTGTTGCGGATATCTTTCAAAGGGTCTCGCTCCAGCACTACGAAATCGGCCCACGCGCCTTTCGTTATCGCGCCGATCCCCTCAACCCGCATCGCGCGGGCGGCGGCGCCGGTGGCGGAACGCAGAATTTGCGTGGGCGTGAGTCCGGCTTCGGCCATCATCTCCATTTCGAGATGCTCGAAATAGCCCTGGAAGCGGTTGGCGAAAGCGCCGGCGTCAGTGCCCATCACTACCATAAGTCCGGAGTCGACCGCTTTCTTGAGATTTCGCAGGGCGACAGTGAGCGCCGCCTTATAGCGCTGAGCGGTCGCCGATTTTCGCATCGCCTCCTGGCGCTGCGGCTCCTGCAACTGGGCCACCACTTCGCGGTCGGCTTCGCGCAGGAAGAGAGGATCGGAGAAGAACGAGGGCGTAGATTCATAGACGAAGGCCGAGAGTTCGCGCGTCAGCGTGGGACAGTATGGAATGTCGCGCTTTTTCATCAACGAGATGAACTCATCGTCAATCTCCTTGTCGCGCACGCTGTGGGCGATGAAGTCGGCGCCGGCGCGCAGCAGGTCTTTTGCGTCTTCGAGATAGAAAATGTGGGCCGCGACGCGAAACCCCCGTTGATGAGCTTCATCGATGATCGCGCGATAGACTTCGGGCGGCATCTTGGCCGTCGCGCCGAGGTTGTCGTCGACGCGAATCTTGATGATGTCGGGTTTCGCGGCGGCGACACGGGCCGCCATTTGCCGGGCTTCCTGCGGCTCCTTGCCGGTGATGACGTCTCCCGCCAGGTAAATTCGCGCCCGATCAAGCTGTGGCGTGTTCTGCGCCTCGCGCGCCTTGAAGGCCGGTTCCTTCTCTCCGCCCAGGCTCTGGACAGTCGTGACGCCATAACGCGCGAAGACGCCGAGCTGGCGCATTGTGTTTTCGTCAGTGTAAGCGGGAGGCCGCAAGCCCTGAACGTCGGAGATGTGGACGTGCGTCGAGATCAGGCCGGGAATGATGAATTTGCCTGTCAGGTTGATCGTTTGGGCGCCGGCGGGAGGCTTTACTTCTGAGGCCGGTCCGACCGCTTCCACTCTGCCATCGCGCACTATCAGCGCCGCGTTTTCGACGGCGGGCCTACCGGCGCCGTCAATGAGGCGCGCGCCGACAAACGCCTTCACTCCGGCGGAAGTCGAGGCTTGACCCGCCGAAGGTTCGTCAATTCCGAAGGCTGCGAAGCCGACACAGGCAAGGAACAAACAAAAGCTGATCAATAAGGCTTTGAGACGCATCATCACACCGTCCTTTTATTCCAATCTGCCGATGACAATAGTTCTGGAATGTTGCGATTTGAAGCAGGGCGAATGTAACCGAGAACGCTCATCCCTGGCAATCAAAGGCTATCAAATAGCCATGGGTTGGGGCGCTTTCTCCAATTGCATGAAGCCGAGCCGCACAATCCCGCTGAAAGGAATTTATCAAAGCCGAGCTCGGAATAATGTGAAACGCTTTCTCGTTGAAGCATGATTGGTCCATACTTGAACACCTAACCTGGATTTAACGTACGCCGGGAATTGCGCGAACGTAGAATGCTAAACAGGAGGTGTCCATGAATCCTTTCGATCTAGGCGGCCCTGAATTTCTCCTCTTATATTTCTGCTTCAGCCTGGTCGTCTTCTTAGCGATCGCCATTCTGCGACGCCGCGCGGAATCCGGCCCTGCGCCAAAGATAGACCTGGGTGATCCATATCTGGTCGCCTATTTGCGCGGCGGCGAGGACGAAGCTTTGCGTGTGGCGGTGATCTCGCTTGTTGACCGTGGGCTGTTGGCCATGGATGACCAGATCATCCGCCGCGCCGATCACGTGACCAACGATATGGTTAAACACCCGATTGAGTATGAGGTGTTGAAAAAGTTCGGCGATCCGGGCGAGGCGCCATCCATCTTCAAAGATGACAACTTGAAGTCGCTGCTCCGACCTTACCGCGACAAATTGGAACGCGCGGGGCTGATGCCCGACGCCGCCGTCCGTCGCGACCGGCTGATGCGGTTGCTGCTGGCATTGATGGCTTTGGGGGTTGTCGGCGTGATCAAAATCGTGATTGGCCTTTCGAGAGAGAGACCTGTGGGCTTCCTCGTTGTGATGATGATCGCCGCAATGGCCATCGCCGCCTTCTCCTCTTTCCCGCGTCTGACCGCTCGCGGCAAGGCGACGTTGGCGGACATCGCGAATCTCTACTCAGGGTTGAGAACACAAGTCAATTCATTCAGTCCGGGCAGCGCATCCGCGGAATTGGCGATGTTCGCCGCGGTCTTCGGAGTCACGGCTCTTGCGACGACTCCATTCGGATATGCGCGAACTCTCTTCCCTCAAGCGACAAGTAGTTCTTCTTGCGGATCGTCATGCGGTTCGTCCGATTCATCTTCATCTTGCAGCTCTTCGGACGGAGGGAGTAGCTGTGGCGGTTCTTCGGATGGGGGAAGCGGTTGTGGCGGCGGGGGCTGTGGGGGCTGCGGATCATCATGAAATTTAAGAGCGCCGGGAAAAAAACGATTCGGGACCGTGTCGGCTTGGGCTGGCGCGGCGAATTGGCCGTGGGCATCCTCTCGAATCTTGATCGAATTGATGTTGTGGAGGTGATTGCCGACGATCTATTCGACGCGCCGCGAGACGAACGGCGCGCGCTGCGCACGTTGGCGGCTCAAACAACGGTAGTATTGCACGGCGTCAGTCTGGGCCTGGCTTCATCAGTCCCGGTTGATGCGAAGCTCCTGGAAAAAACAGCGAGGCTGTGTGAAGAGGTAGAGCCTGAGTACTGGTCGGAGCATCTGGCCTTTGTGCGCGGCGGGGGTGTTGAGATAGGTCATCTGGCCGCGCCTCCGCGAACAGACGCCACGATCGAGGGCGCGGCGGCGAACTTGGAACGCGCGCGCGCGGTGGTAGGCGCGGCGCCTCTAGTCGAAAACATCGCCACGCTGATTGATCCGCCTGGCAGCGATTACGACGAGATTGACTGGATCAACAGGATCATTGACTCATCGCCAGGCGACCTGCTGCTCGACCTGCACAACCTTCACGCGAACGCGACGAACTTCGGTTACGACGCTGCGGAGTTTTTAAAGCGGCTTCCCTCGGAGAGAATAGCCGCCGCGCATCTGGCCGGAGGAAAGTGGGTGGAAGCGCTCGGCAAGCGACGCCTGCTGGACGATCATCTGCACGATGTGCCCGACGTGGTATATCAGCTTCTGACCGAACTCGCCGCATTAGCTCCCAATCCGTTGACGGTGATCCTGGAACGCGATGGAGCTTATCCGCCGATTGACACTCTGCTTCGGCAATTGGATTGCGCCCGCGAAGCCCTGGCCGAGGGAAGGTCGCGCCAATTCGAGCGAATGGAAAAGGAGGCCGCATGAGCGCCGCGCGTTTGGAAGCGTTCCTCGCCAAGATCTATGTTGACGAAAACTTGCGCGAGCGGTTCCTGGCCGATCCGCGCGGCGAAGCCGCAAAGGCCGGGCTTGGCGAGCGGGAGATCGAAGCCCTCGAAAGGATTGACCGCGCCGGCCTCATTCTCACCGCCCAAAGTCTTCAAAAGAAGCGCCTGCGCCTGACTGGAAAGAGGATCAAAAACCCGCGCTGAGGATTTACGGTTCTTTTCCGTCGGGCCGGTAGCGAAGCAATACGACCCCTGAACTGAATGCCTTAGTTTCTACAAGTTTCAAGCCAGCTTTGCTCCCGCCTTTAAAGAGGCGCTTTCCACTTCCCAGAACAATGGGGTAGACTAAGAGCCGATATTCATCAGTAAGGTCATGTCGCATCAGTGTTTGCGCAAGGGTGGCGCTGCCGGCGACCAAAATGTCCTGGCCGGGCTGTTGTTTCAGCTTCGAGACTTCTTCCGCAATATTCTCTTTGATGATCGTTGAGTTGTTCCACTCAGCCTTTTCCAGGGTCGTTGACACAACGTACTTTGGAAGGCCGTTCATTCTGTCGGCAAACCCCGCTTCATCTGCCCTGGATGGCCAGGCGGCTGCAAAAACTTCATAGGTCACTCGTCCCAGCAGGTGCGCGTCAGTAGCGAACAGCTCGTCCTTTTTAAACTTCGCAATTTCGTCATTCCAGTATGGGAAAGACCAATTCTGCGGATCTTCCATGACGCCATCCAATGTCAAGAACATCGTAACGACTACTTTTCTCATGCTAATTCTCTTTCTCAGCCACGTTTCACCGAAGTCTGGAAGGACTCTCGCCCGTCAGTCAGCAAAGTCCCTTTATCGAGTTGCCGTACTATGGTCGCGTAACTCGCCGCGTTCGGATCGTGTGTGACCATGATGATGGTCTTGTTGTAATCGCGGTTGAGTTTTTCGAGCAGCGTCAACGCTTCCTGCGCCGAAGCCGCGTCGAGGTTGCCGGTCGGCTCATCGGCCAGGATCAGATCGGGATCGGTGACGATGGCGCGGGCGATTGCGACCCGCTGCTCCTGCCCGCCGGAGAGTTGGCGCGGCAGATGGTTCAATCGATCACCCAGCCCGACCAGGTTCAACGCCGTCGTCGCGTGCTCCACGCGCTCGCGCTTCTTTAAATTGGTCAGCTTCAACGGCAGTTCGACGTTCTCCAGCGCGGTCATCACCGGGATCAGGTTGAAGGATTGAAAGATGAATCCGATGTGCTGATTTCTCCAATGCGCCATCTCGCTGTCGCTCAAGCTGCGCAGGTCTTCCCCGAGCACGAAAATCTTGCCGTCGGTCGGACGATCCATCGCGGCGATCAAGTGCAGCAGCGTGGATTTACCTGAACCGGACGGGCCCATCAGCGCGACGAACTCGCCGCGATGAATGGCAAGGTCCACGTTTTTCAGCGCGACGACGTGAAAGTCATCGCGGACGAATTCCTTGGAAAGCTGTTGGGTTTCGATAACTGTTTCGGCCATGACTTTTGCTCTTCCTTCAAGAAAACTGAACCAGCCACAGAGCCACGGAGGGAAAACAATAAAGATGCTCTTTTACCCCTACCTTATCTGTGTCTCTGAAGCTATGACTTCGGGCGCACTTTCTGCCCGTCTTTCAAATCGGCGGGGGGATTGACGATCAAATCCTCGCCGCCGATCAGTCCGTTTGAAATCGTCGCGCCCTGTTGCGATGTTCCTGATACCTGTACCTGGCGGCGGACGGCTCTTCCGTCAACGACCATGAAGACCGCGCCGTCGCGCACGGCGGAGGAGGGAATCGTGATCAGCGGTTTCGCCGCCGAAGCTTGATTCGCCCCCTTTTCGCCGGGTTTTTCCGGCGTATAAAAAGCGACGCTGGCGTTCATCTCCGGGCGCAGATATTCGTCGGGCTTGAGAACTTTCACCTTTACCTGGACGGTCGCTTTTTGCCGGTTCGCTTCGGGAGAAATTTCGATGATCTCGCCCTGGTATTTGCGATCCGGATAGGCGTCGGTCGTGATGATGGCCGGTTGGCGCGGCCCAAGTTTGGCGAAATCGTTCTGATTGATATCCAACTCCACCTGAAGGTCGTTGAGATCGGCCATCGAGACAACGTAACCTTTCGCGCCCCGGTCGCTGACAAAACCCGTCGTGACGAATTCGGCGCGTTCGACGTTGCGCTCCAGTATGGCGCCTGAGATCGGCGCGGTGATTACGGTGTTGTCAAGTTGCGATTGCGCGAAGGCGAGCGTGCCTTCGGCCTGTTTGACCTGCGCGTTCGCAGCGTCAATGTCTTCTCGGCGAGGGCCGATGCGGACCAGCGCATTGGTCTTTTCATACGACGCGTATTTGGCGACCTGCGCGTCGTAACGCGCCTGCGCGTCGTCGAGCGTCTGCCTCGACATCACGCCATGCTCGACCAGCGATCGCGTGCGGTTGAGCGTCACGCGGGCGTTCTCCAGATCGGCGCGCACCTGTTCCAGATCTGCCTGGCTGCGAGCGGTTTCTTCGGGGCGCGAGCCGTTTTCGAGCGCGGCCAGCCGCGCCTTGAGCGAATTCAATTGGCCCTGGGCCTCGGTCACCCGCGCGCGAAACTCTTCATCCTCCAACCTGACCAGCACCTGTCCCTTTTTCACCTTGTCGCCCTTCTCGACGCCGATCCATGCGACGCGGCCTGAGACCTTGGAAGCCAGTTCGATCTTGTGCGCTGTAACGATGTAGCCGGTGGCGTTCAGGATCGTCGCGCCGGCCGGAGCGCCCGGAGACGAAGTCGAAGCGGTTCGCACGCGGACGGTATCGACTTCGACCGCCGCATTGAGCCTGCCGTAAATGACAAAAGCGACTCCAAGCAAAACCGACAGGCCGAAACTGACCAGGATCCAGCGCAGGAGACCGCGGCCGGATCCGTTTTTCTGTTTCGCGGAACGATCAATGCGCAGGTTTTTGATCTCCGCGTCCATTGCGTCTTGTTGATTGCTGATTGGCATATCTCGTTAAATCTCTCGCAGCGCGGTCAGAATCTCCTTGCGAGCCGCGCTGCCTGCAGGAAAGAGCCCGCCGATGGCGCCCACGACGAGCGCGAAAATAATCCCGGCGAGCATGCCGCCCGGGCTGACGCGAAAGTCGAAGGCGATTTCACTGAAAGTGGCGAAGCTGCCGACGCCCGTCGTCACGCCGTTGATCGGCAACGCCAAGAGGCATCCGAGGACGCCGCCGATTAACGCGAGCAGCAGCGATTCGATCAGGAAGCTGAGCATAATGCTGCCGCGCGAAAAGCCGAGCACGCGCAGCGTGCCGATTTCTTTCGCCCGGCGGGCGACGGCGGCGTACATCGTGTTCATCGCGGCGAAACTGCTGCCGACGGCCATGATCACCGCCACCAGAAGTCCGAAGATTTGAAGCGGCGCGCCCGACGACGTCTGCTGATCGTAATACTCGCGCTCCGCCATGGCGTCGACGCCGAGGCGCCGGTCGTCGTTGAGCGAATTTTTCAGCGCCTGAAGCGACGCCGAGTCGGTGGCGCGAACCAGGACCGAGTTGACCGTGTCCTGCCGGTTGAAATCGGGGCCGATCTGATTCAACTCGCCCCAGATTTCGCTGTTGAAGGCCGAATCTCCTGCGTCAAAGACGCCGACGACTTCCCACTCGCCGCGCCCGAAGCGCACTCGCTTGCCGGGCTGCGCGTTCGGATAACGCTTGGCCACAGATTTGCCGACGACGATTTCGCGCTGCCCGGATTGGAACCATCGCCCGCCGGGCTGAATCTTCGCGCCGCGCATCTCGACGCCGACCTGCGATAGCGCGCGCACCGTGAGATTCATGCCGGTCGGGCTGTCGACGTTAGGCAGGTTGACGACAGTCAGTATTTCCGGCGAGGCCATCGGTTCGCGCGCGTCGTTTACGGCGATACGAGGTTCCACCTTCATTATCTGAAAAGCTTCGCGCGTCACCGTGCTGTTCAGCTCGGCGTTCGATCCTTTTCTCATGACCACGAGTTGCAGCGGATTTCCCGTCGCCTTGAATGCCGTCCGCAGTCCTTCGACCAGCGCCATATCGGCGACCAGCACGGCGACGGTCAGCCCGATGCCGACGGCGGTCATGACAGTTGTAGTTTTGCGCACGACGAGGTTGCGCAGGTTGTAAGCAATTGGTATCGCCATAAAATCATCCAGTGTGGCGTAAAGAATCGAGAATCGGCCGCCGCGCCGCCCCGGCCGCCGGAACCATCGCGCTGATCAATCCGACCAACAGCGAGATAAGGAGGCTGATCATGAAGATCAACGGCGTCACGTTCATGACCCGGATTTGCTGGATCGGAATCGGCGCGCTGCGAAGCATCACGCAAAATCCTTCCGCCAGCGCGCAGCCCAGAACGCCGCCGACGATCGCGATCATCGCTCCTTCTCCGAGCAGGATTCCGAAGATCGTTCCCGGCGTGAAGCCCAACGTTTTAAGGACGCCGACCTCGCGTATGCGCTCGCGGACGCTCATCGAGAGCGTGTTGGCCGAAACCAGCAGGATCGTGAACGTTACGGCGCCGCCGATCGCCAGCAGAAACATTTTCAGATTGCCGAGAAACCCGACGAAGCTGAGCGCGAACGCCTGTTCCGATTCGGTCTTCGTCGGAAAGGGCGAGTTGTCGAACATGTCGTCAATGGCTTTGATGACGCGAGGCACGTTGTCAGGACTATCAGCCAACACCAGATACTGCGAGGTAAAGTCCAGATCCAGCGTCCCGGCCGCTTTCAGGCTGTCGCGCAGATAATCCCAGTTGAAGAAGAGCACATCGAACTTGTTTGGCTCATCATAGAGGCCGACCAGATTGAGTTCGAGCGTGGTCGGAAAGATGTCGCCCACCAGCGTGATGCGCTCGCCCACTTGCCAGCCGAATTTTTCGGCCAGGTGTTTGGACGCCACGCAGCCCGTGCGCTCTCGCGCGAACGCCTGCTTCTGTTCCTCCGGAATCACGTACTCCGGATAGGCTTCGAATAAATCCGCGGGCCTGACGGCGAACCGCGGGAAGAAATTCCGCATTTCGCGCGCGTCGCGATAGGTCCCGCCGAACCACTGCCGTACCGAGACCGCTTTCACGCCCGGAACCTGTCGAATCTTCCCTTCATAGGAAAGCGGCAACGCCTGCGCGAGCGAAACCTTATGGCGCATCATAATACGCACGGCCTGCGCCGGAGTCTGTTCGGAGCCGTAGAACAACACTTTGTACATCGCCATCAACATTACGAGCAGGCACAAAGACACCATCAGACTGCCGATCGTCAACAGGCTGCGACGGCGATTGCGGAAACTGTTTTTGGTTATCAACGGCAGGTAATTAATTGCTTTCATGACTAACCAGACCTCCTTACCATTTCTTCGCTCGCGCCTAATAAGATTAAGATTCGAGTCGCCTCGCCATTACGACCACCTGCTCCGTGGGGTTCGATCGTAAGGCGACCCGAATTCCAATGTCCGCATAACCGAGTCGCTCATAGAACTTTTGGACTTCAAGGTTCGATTCAACCACGCCCAATGAGATGCTGGCGGCCTGACGTTCCTCGGCCCACCTGGTCACAGCATTCATCAGTTCGCGCCCCAAGCCCCTTCCACGCTGGCGCGGGGCCGCCCACAACTGGCTAACCAACACAGTGCCGGGCGGAATGCGAGGATCCTTGAGGTCCGCGCGGACGAAGCCGCACACGCCAGAGCTGTCTTCGGCAAGAAACGCCGACATATCCGTCCCCCTGGCGCAGCGTTCGACAAATAGAATCCATTCCGCGGGGCTGCGGCCTTCAACCTCAGCAAGCGTCGCCGCGAAAGCTTCCGGCGCGTCAAGAAGCATTTGCACGCATACGTCTCGGACGATTGGCCCATCGCCGGCCCTGACTGCGCGAATTGTGGGCCGTTCAGTTGCGGAAGATGGCATTCTAGTTCCTCTGATTATTGTTTGCACGACATATGCTCGGCAAGATGGGCGCCAGTGTCGCATTCACCTTACGTCTATTGTAAACAAAGAGTTTCAAGTTGTGATGGGAAATCTGACGAGGCTCGATATTCACAGGATTCTGTGAATTCACATTCAAGACGTGGTTACGTATACTGACGACCATGGCGATAAAGAACTCCGCAAAGATGCTCGTTGAAAGATCAGAGAGAGCCGAACCGGCCGGCGAGCGTAGCGAAGACGCCTCGCTCGTATTGCAGGCCTGGGAGGCGATCAATTCGGAGCGGGAGCTCGAAGGAGTGCTTGCGGCGGTGGCGAAGGTGCTTGTTCCCGTAGTGCCGTTTTTCGCCGTCGCCATCATTGCGCCTGAGGCCAGGCAAGGAGCGCCCTGGGCGTTACATATCTTGGACATGCCTGGTGGCGGAGATGAAGGCGTGGATAAGGTTCATCAGCGGCTGAGGGGAACACTTCCTCCCATCGTCCCGACTCCAGAAAAAAAGCTTATGCCATATGGAAGCTCCGAACTAGAGGCAGTCAAAAAAGCCGCTCAGCCCTACATCTGCGATGATCTGCTGAAAAAAGACGCGTGGTTTCCACACGAGTTCAAGCTGGGCGCCGTCGGGATTCGCGCCTACACCTCGATCCCAATGCAGGCGCGCGGGAAGGGAATCGGCGTCCTGGTTTTTTCACGCATCAAGCCGGACCCGTTCAGGCCCGAGCAGATGGCGATTCTGATTGACGTTTCGCGCGCGATCGCCGTGGCCGTCGCCAACGCTCTGGCCAACGAAGAGATCGCCCGATTGCGAGATCAACTGGAAGCTGAAAACGTCGCGCTGCGCGATCAGCTTAGCCGGATCACGAAGTTCGAGGAGATGGTCGGGGATTCGCCGTCGCTCCGACGCGCGCTGGAAGCGGTCGAGCAGGTGGCCGCGACCGACGCGACGGTGTTGATCGCCGGCGAAACCGGCACGGGCAAGGAGTTGGTCGCGCGGGCGATTCATCAGCGTTCTCGTCGCGCCAAGGGGCCCCTCGTCAAGTTCAACTGCGCTTCCATCCCCGAAACGCTGCTGGCTTCGGAACTCTTCGGCCACGAGCGCGGCGCGTTCACCGGCGCAATCGAACGGCGCAAAGGGCGATTCGAACAGGCGCATGGCGGCACGCTTTTTCTGGACGAGATCGGAGAGTTGCCTCAGGAGTTGCAGGTGATGTTACTGCGCGTCTTGCAGGAGCGCGAATTCGAGCGACTCGGCGGGAGCGATCCCATTCACGTCGACGTCCGGATCGTCGCCGCCACCAATCGCGACCTGATGGAAGACGTGCGCGCCGGGAGGTTCCGAAGCGATCTCTATTACCGGTTGAACGTCTTCCCGCTGCGACTGCCGCCGTTGCGTGAGCGTCCCGAAGACATTCCGCTGCTGGCTGCGCATTTCGCCGCCAAGCACGGCGCCCGCTTCGGCCGCTCCATCGACCGGATTGACCGGCGCTCGATGAAGCTGCTCGAATCGCACCACTGGCCCGGCAATGTGCGCGAACTCGAAAACGTCATCGAGCGGGCGACCATCCTCTCCCGCGGCGGCGTCCTCCGCATCGAACGCGACACGCTGCCGCAAGCCAATCTGATAGGAAATATGGATGAAAGACTCCAGGCGCAGGAGCGCGAAGCGATTGAGTACGCCCTGCGCGCCTCGCGCGGACGAGTCTCCGGCCCGAACGGCGCGGCGCGCGCCCTGGGGCTTGCGCCTTCGACGCTCGACCTCCGAATCAAGAACCTGGGCATCGACAAGTTTCAGTACCGCAGATGAGTTGGCCGCTTTCTCGTCATCTCCCGAAACACGAAGTCAAAGTTTGCCGTCCGCCCCAGCGCCTGGCGTTGCCGAATGTACATGCGGAGAGGTATCCTTATTAAATTAAAAGAGGGGGATTTTATGACAGTACAGATTGAAGTCAGAGAGGAAACGGCGATGAGGCTGCAGGCTATCGCTGACGCGTTGCACCTCTCAATTGACGATTACCTTGCCAGAATCGCCGCGCTCGTTCCGCTTCATCCATTAAACGGAGAGTGGAAAGCGCAAGAGGAACGTCCACTCGCAGAGCTTTTAGAAGGTCTTGTAGGAGTCATTGACAGCAGCGCGCCTGACCCTGATCCGTCCGCTCAGCCCCGCCATACGCTATTTGGGCAGTTGCTGATTGAGAAATTCAGAAAGCAGGGGCTTAAACTCCCGTGATACTCCCATGACACTTGTTGACACCGGCCCGCTTGTCGCCCTCATTGACAAGACCGACAAAGAAACTCACAGAAAATGTCATTCCGCTACCTATTTTCTTAGCGGCCCAATGCTCACCTCATGGGCATGCTTTACCGAGGCGATGTACTTACTCGGCGAACTTCGCGGATGGAAGGGACAGCTAGCCCTATGGCGGTATCTGGAAAAAGGCGCATTAGTTCTTCACTCCCATGAAGAAGATGAGTGGAGACGTGTCCGTGAATTGATGGAGCAGTATCAGGATACCCCAATGGATTTGGCCGACGCTTCCCTTGTAGTTCTCGCCGAAGTGACTGGGTTGAAGAGGATCTTCACACTTGACTCTGATTTCTACGTCTACAAAATTAATGGGAAGGATTCCTTCGAGGTCGTATCCCTTGATTCACAATAAGCCAGGCCGGTTGGCGGCATCCGTCATTCCCTGATCCGATCAGCAATCAAGCCAGTTCAGGAATGAGCAATGAGCGTACCGACAGTTTTCATCAGCTATAGCCACCTTGACGAACCGTGGAAGGATCGGTTGGTCAAGCATCTCGGCATCGCAGAAAAGCAAGGGCTGCTGCAGACCTGGAATGATCGCAAACTTATTGGGGGCGATGACTGGTTCGCCGAAATCATCAACGCCATCGAACGCGGCAGCGTCGCTGTGGTGCTCGTCTCGCACAATTCGTTGACTTCCGGCTTCATCCTGAGCGAAGAAGTACCGCGCATGCTGGCGCAACACAAATTGCAGGCGTCGCGCTTCTATCCGATTGTTGTGGAATATGCGATTGAAAATCGGCGGATGGCGTAATGGCAATTCCCAAAGAACTGCTTTTTTATGGTCCTGACTGTTATGGTCTGATGCCTAGGACTCTGTAAAAGGTAGGATGTATTTTTACGCTAGTATCGTCATTTATACTGTTGTTAACTATCACCTCAGGTCCATTATAAGACCATTGCATGGATTCATAAGATTCCGTTTTTAATCCTACAAGGCCAGTCTTATAAAATATGTGAAATAGCGTGGGCAGAAAGTGTTTTATAGATGTAATTCCCTCCGCTACATTTTTAGCCTGTTGAGAAAGGGCATCAGATCTATCACTATAATCTATGGCATAATTGAGCAAGAAATTTTCCATTTCCTCGATCTTGAGATCCCCTATCTTAAATTGTTTTGGCTGCTTTCGTAATATGAAGGCAAGGTCGATCAATGATGGATAATCAGAAACCCACTCGTCCTGTAAACTGCGAAGGCGCTTTTTTGAATATTGCTCCTCAGCATCAAGGAGCGCTTGTTTTGTGATCACTGCCGAACCCTCAGCGTGCTCAATACACTCGTTGAAGAACTCTATCAGTTCACGTGGCCTCATCAGAGTCCTGTCAACCATATACTGTATTGCCTCAACTCCATCAATGCTACGTGGGAGGACATCACTAAGCCCAACTGGCTTGTTGGTATACCTTTGTTTAACTAAATAGTTAACTCGTGCATCCAGCAATTCTTTAAGTTGGTTCCGACTCCACTTCAATATAAGCTGTAAAGACCGATATTTTTCTTCTTGAAAACCGCTGTCGCGTGTATAACGAATTACCCGCTCAATTAAGTCTGTTCGTAGCACAGCTATAATTTTGATATTCCTTACTTTTAAAAAGTCGCGGATTGTTTCTATTAAGCTTCTGATTAGAAGGTATCTGAATTTGTCGTCGATCCAATTTTCGTCCAATTTATCAATACATATATAAAAACGCTGCTTGCTGTCATGGAATATATCTTCATTGAGAAATTCAAGGACATCGGTCAGTTCTCTCATTTGAATCTCGTTAATAACAGCCTGACCTCGCTGAACAACGTCTTTCTTTATCTCTTCGCTTAACCTGGCAACACCGGAACTACCGAGTTCGACTGGAGCGAGCTTTGCTTGTACACTGCCTTTAAGTTCTGTTTCTATTTTATTCGTTATTTCCTTGATTCTGTATTCTGTTGGCTCCCAGAACTTATCACCCCACTGCCTAAGGTAATTTACTGCCCGTTCTTTTTTCTTATCTCTTGTGATTATGTCTTCGATCTTTGAGAGGAAAGATCTCTTTGCAACCTCATCATTGATTTTGTACTTACGTTTTATCAATTCGACGGTAAAACATGTCGCCATAACAGCTTAAAAAACAAATCGAGTTTTACTCCTGCCTCCAGAAAAAACTGTAGAGTTGATGAATTAGTAAGATAGTTGAATGAAAGACTCTCAGGACTAATCCTGATTACCTCTCTCTCCTTAGCAAGTTGGTCAATAAGAGCAGTCTTCCCTACACCAGTCCTCCCAAGAATTATTCTCTTTGGGCTTTCGCAATCAATAAGAGCGCTGAGGTCACCAATATCAGTAAAGCAGGCCTCTAAAAATAGGCTGTCCTCTTCGGCGGCTTCTGCGCCAACAGTATCATGTCTACGGAACGTGAACTTGTCGTCTGCCGCTTTATTTTTATTGTTAATCTTCACTCTATCATTTGGGATTATCATCAGAACTCCATAGAGTTTATGGCATTAAAGACTTTAAGGCACTTGTGTGGTAGAACGCATTGATGGCTAATGGGATTTGGGAGGCACCCAAACGACTTTCACCAGCTACAGATTTTACAAAAGTTTAAGGGGAAGTCAACAAAAAATAAGCTGCCGGCACCCTGCATTGGGCTTTTCTCGTGACTGCTCACGGGTTTCAGTATACAGACGGGTGAGCAGATAGGATTGCCGATGATAAAGAACACTCGGATTACTGGTGACGCGATTCTCGGATGGTTGCAGCGAGGGGACGGCCCTGAAGAAATAGCGAATGGATATGGAATTCCGCTCGCAACCGTGGAAGTGTTAATCCGTTTAGCCCAAGTCTACGATTGAAAGTCGCGTTACGTAGGATTCCACACTCACCATTTCCGTTGCCGCGAGCGTTGGCAAGCGGTATGCTGGCATGTGCGGTGAAATAGCAAGTATGGCGAAAATCAAAATCAGTTATAAAAAAGGCGGTCCGTCACACCTTCCCGCACTACGAGACGCGATGAGCAAGCCGCTGGATATGCAGGAGAGCCTCAATGCGGTTATTGCCGAACTCAACGCTTTTGAGCAACATTATGGCTTGAAGACGATTGAGTTCTTCGCCAGGTTCAAAGCCGGCTTGGTGGGCGACAGCCGCGATTTCCTGAAACGGATCGGAGCTTTCGACGACTGTCGCTATCTGATCGATCAGTCTTTCAACTTGTGGGACGAAACCGCCTGACAATCAGCAATAGATGCGCAATGTCAGCCAATATTTCGAGATCATAGAAAAGCCATCGAATACAGCCCAGCCGACCATCACGCGGAACTAGGATGGCGAGTAATATGAATGTCATAAGCCGAAAAACAGCCGCAGCCAAATTTCGCACAGCCTGTTTGGCGCTGGCTCTGCTGACGATGTCGAGCTTGGCGCGGGCCGAGCGATTGCCCATCAAGACCTACACCACTGTCGACGGGCTGGCGCACAATAATGTCAACAAGATTGTCCGTGACTCTCGCGGGTTCCTCTGGTTTTGCACGGGTGACGGACTGTCGCGGTTTGACGGTTATACATTCACGAACTACGGCACGGATCAGGGGCTGCCACACCGTGAGGTGACGGATTTTCTGGAAACACGCGGTGGCGAATACTGGGTGGCTACTTACGCCGGCCTCGTCCGCTTCAATCCGAAGGCGCCGCCGGAACCCCGCGTTGTCTATGCAAACGGGCATGACTTGGGCGCCGGGCCAATGTTTACAGTCATCACGCCTGACGTTGAAGACCGTTACGCCAGGGCAATTACCGTACTGTTTGAAGATCACAGCGGCGCTATCTGGTGCGGTTCTAACAGAGGTCTTTACCGGCTCGATCGGGCGCAAGGGCGCCTCGCGTTGCGCCCGATCGACATCGGAATCCCGCAAGATTGGGATGAGGGGCAAATCATTGATGACTTATTAGAGGACAAGCGCGGCTCGTTATGGGTTGCTGCGCCAGGCGGTTTGTATCGCCGCTGGCCCGACGGTAACTCGGCGCGCTACACGAAGCGCGACGGTCTGCCGGACGAATACCTCCACGACCTGTTCGAAGACCATGATGGCCGGCTCTGGGCGGGCACGCGGTACGGTGGGTTCTTCCAATTCGCCGCCGATGACACGCGCCGGCCTCCTATTGTCGTCCAGGCCTTTTCGACTCGGGAGGGAATGCCGACCCCCTGGGTGTTCCAGCTCTTTGAAACTTCGGATTACAAATTCTGGGTTGCGACCGCGCAAGGCTTGCTTCAGTTCTTCCTGAACCGTGACGAACAGGGGCAATGGTTTCATTCATACGGTGAACGAAACGGCCTGAGTTTTTGTAACATCACCGCGCTCGACGAAGATCTTGGCGGCAACCTCTGGTTGGGTACGAATACCGCCGGGGCGATGAAGCTCGAACGCAGCGGATTTATTACTTACGGCCAACGGGACGGCCTCTATTCGATCACTTCGATCTTTGGGGATCGAGCGGGAGGCCTATGTTTTAGAGGCAGCGTCATCGGGGACAAGCGCAGCAGCGTTTTCGAAGGCGCGCGATTGGACCCGCTGGGACGCACACCTGATTATCACCACACGCGTCTGGGGCGATTTGACGGGCGGACTTTTACCTGGTTCACCCCTCATGCGATCAGCGACTTAGGCTGGGTTGGGGAGGGGGTCACATTGCAAACTCCCAACGGCGAGTGGTGGATAGGCGGCGCCCACGGTCTCTATCGTTTTCCGGCCGTGGATAATTTCGGTCAAATCAAAAGAGCGCGACCACTTGCCGTCTACACGGGCAAGGATGGGCTGGGCGCAGGCTATCCCTTCCGACTGTTCGGGGATTCGCACGGTAATGTTTGGGCCTCCGCCTTTCCTCAACATCTCTTGCTGTGGGAGCGCGACAGCAAGGCTCTTCGCGACATGTCGAAGACGCCGGGCCTCCCGTCTGAGGACGGCCTGCCGCGGTCGTTCGGTGAAGACCACGCTGGTAATGTTTGGATTGGATTCAATGGGCAGATTGCGCGCTACCGCGACGGCGTTTTCACTCTGTTCACCGCGAGCGATGGCCTGCCGCCGGGCGCGATCACGAGCATCTATGTAGACTCCGCCGGCAGACTGTGGCTCGCTTCTGCGCGAAGCGGCCTGATTCGCGTTGATGATCCGGGGGAACGGCGGCCGAACTTCGTTAGCTATACAACCGCGCAGGGTCTTTCGAGCAACAGCACAGAGGTCTCTGAGCGGCTCATCGTCGAAGACTTGCAAGGGCGCATATACATAGGCACTGGACGCGGACTCGACCGGCTCGACCCGGCGACTGGCCACTTCAAACATTTCACTACCGCCGATGGTTTGGCGCCTGGTTCGTTCAGAGCCTGCTTCCGCGATCCCTACGGCGTGTTCTGGTTTGGTACGACCGGAGGCTTGTCGCGCTTCGCGCCTGCTCCCGACAAATCCGCCGAGGCCCCGCCATCCATTCTGATCAGCGGCCTGCGCGTCGCCGGCTCACGCCAGTTTATTTCGGCGCTCGATGAAACCGAAATCCTTCTGCCAGATCTAGCCGTAGATCAGAACCAACTGCAAATTGATTTCACCGGCTTGAGCTTCGCGCCGGGAGAGCTGCTTCGCTACCAATACAAAGTCGAAGGCGCCAGCGAGGATTGGAGCCCGCCTACCGAACAGCGCAGCGTAAACTACAGTCTTGCCCCGGGTCGTTACAGGTTTTTAGTGCGCGCCGTCAACTCGGACGGCGCAGTCAGTTCCAATCCCGCCAACGTCACATTCAGAATTCTTCCTCCCTTGTGGGAGCGCTGGTGGTTTCTCGCCCTGTCTGCGATCGGGCTCACATTGACCCTTTATAGACTCTACCGTTATCGAGTCGCGCGCTTAATGGAGCTTGAGCGAGTTCGCACGCGCATCGCATCGGACCTTCACGACGACATCGGCGCGAACCTTTCGTTGATCGCCGGCCTCAGCGACGTGTTACGACAGCAAACGCCATCAAGTGATCCACAGGTCAGCGAGCGGCTATCGCTGATCGCCTCCGTGTCGAGGCGCTCAGTTGACGCGATGAGCGACATCGTCTGGGCGATCAACCCTAACAGAGATCATCTTGGCGACCTGACGCAACGGATGAGACGCTTCGCGATGGAGACCTTGGGTTCGCGTGGCATAGAATTTCGATTCGACTCGCCGGGACTCGATCACAGCGCAAAAGTCAGCGCCGACGTGCGCCGCGAGGTCTTCTTGATTTTCAAGGAAGGGGTGAACAACATCGCTCGCCACTCACACTGCGCGTCAGCGGATATTACGATTGAAACCGAGGGCGGCATGGTCTTGTTGAAGATGAGCGACAACGGCGTTGGGTTTGAGACGCCAAACGCGGATTGGGGGCAGGGTCTTTACAGCATGCGCAAGCGCGCAGAGAAGGTCGGCGCCGAGCTAAACTTGATTTCCAGCCCCGGACAGGGCGCGACCCTGATCGTAAAAGCGCCATTGAAATGAACAGGGCTGTGAATATTCATAGTGACCTGTCCCGCGTTCCAATATATCGTGGACCTAATTTCGTGACACACTATTTATAAGGCTAGTTTCATTGCAAAGGATTGCAACGAGGAAGCAGGAAGGGCAAAAAAGGCAAAAGGCCGTCCTTTTTACCATTTTTGCCTTTTTTCTTCCTCCTCAGAAAATCCCTGGGAGCGGAGGCATTCTTGCCTGCGCTCAAAGGGGCGCTCACACTCGATCCAGAAACGACTATGGCTTGCGACACTGAAATCGGCAGGACTTCCACGTCGCCCGGTTCGACGCTGAAGGTGGCGATCATCGAAGACCACCGCGAGTTCCGCGATTATCTGGTCGCGCTGATCGGCGGAGCGGAAGGGTTCCGTTGCGCCGGTAGTTTTCGATCGATGGAAGACGCGCTCGATAAGATCGGGGCCGATCTGCCGGATGTGGCGCTGGTAGACATCGGTCTGCCCGGTATGAGCGGTGTCGATGGCGCGCGGCTGTTGAAAGAGAGATATCCGCAGCTTGTGATACTGATGCAAACGGTCTATGACGACGACGAGCGTATATTTGAAGCCCTATGCGCGGGAGCGTCGGGATATCTCTTAAAGAAGACGCAACCCGCGCGTTTGCTCGAAGGACTGAGAGAAGCCGTATCCGGCGGCGCGCCGATGTCCCCCGAAGTGGCTTGCCGGGTAATTCGACTCTTTCGAGAGATTCGGCCGCCCGAACGCGCCGACTACGACCTGACGCCGCACGAGATCCGCATTTTGAAACTGCTGGTCGAAGGCCATAGCTACAAAACCGCCGCCGCCGAATTGAAAGTCACGCCGAGCACGATCAACTTTCACCTCCAGAAGATCTACGAGAAGCTGCAAGTTCATTCCAAGAGCGAAGCGGTCGCCAAAGCCCTGCGCAACCGCCTGGTGTAGCCAACCCCGTTTCATCCGTCGTCAAAATCACTGAGTGAATTCACGGTGACATTGTGTCAAATCGGATTCAATATCCGCCCGTGAGAACTTAGGGGAAAACCAGCGCCTCGGCGGCATACCGACATGGTAACGATCAATGAAATACCTACTTCTTCTTGCGGTTCTGATTCAAACCGTCGCCATTCAAGCTGAAAGCAATGGCGTGGCCGGGCCACGCGCCGTCGTGATACAGAGCGGTACGGCTCAATTGCGCGGTCTGTTCTGGCTGCCCCGCGGACGCGGGCCATTCCCAGCAATCCTGTTCAATCACGGGAGTGGCCGCACGCGAGAGGAACTTGAACGGCTCGGCCCATACGAGCGGAGGGCCGAAACACTCGGGCCTGTCTTCGCGCGGCATGGTTACGCCTTTCTGTATCTATTCCGGCGCGGCGTCGGGCTCTCCGCCGACCAGGGCGCGAATAGCGTCGACCTCATGAACGCCGAATTTACCGCTCATGGGCAAGATGCGCGCAACGCAATCCAATTGCAGTTGCTGGAAAACAGGGAGATCAACGACTCTCTCGCCGGCCTCGCCTTTCTGCGCGCTCTGCCTGAAGTCGACGCTCGACGTATAGCAGCCGTAGGGGAATCCTTCGGCGGGTCGCTCACTGTGCTCGAGGCCGAGCGGGATTCCGCTATCCGGGCGGCGGTCATTTTCTCGTGCGCTGGCTACAGTTGGGACAAGTCGCCACAATTGCGCGCGCGGCTCCTCGCCGCCGTTGACCGCGTGGCGCCGCCGATCTTCTTCATCCACGCCGCAAACGACTATTCACTCGGGCCGGGTAAGGCGCTGGACGCCGAACTGAGTCGCCTCCGAAAGTCGCACAGCCTGAAAATCTACCCGCCAGTCGGTCAAAGCGCGGAAGACGGGCACGCCTTCCTCTATCGTCGCGTGTCCACGTGGGAACCCGATGTTTTCGCCTTCTTGGACAAACACATGCGACGGCGGGCTTCTCGGCCGCCGGCGCGTCGTGTGAGTGGGCCTCCAATAAGTGGGGCAAGCAGGGGAAGCGGGTTCGAATAAACGCCGGCGCCCGAAATTGAATGCGATACAGATTTCAGAAGGTGTTTATGAGGGCAAAAATTATTCGCTTCTCCATTATGGCTGTCTTTATCCAATTTGGTCTCATTGTTTGTTTCGATAGCCAGGCGCAGCGAACTGAAAGTAGCTTTACGCCTGCAATCCCGAAAACCTGGGACGAAGCCGCGCTTGGCGATTGGGTAACGCCGGTCGCTGGGCTCAACGTGCGACCGACACATATTTCCGCCAAAGAATATTACGCCATGCCAGTGGAGAACCTGCGGACTTATCCCGTCTACTTTCCGGGCCGCGAGCCGGAAGGCTATTGGGATATGTTGCAGCGCGTAGGGCCGCAGCCACTAATTGAGCCTGAAAAACTGAAAACCGAGGCGGACTGGATCGATGCGGGGCGCAGAGTCTTCGAGGAAGCGGCGACTCCCCAGTTGTACACCCTTGATCCGAAACTGATTGCGCAGGCCCGGAGTCGCGAGTTTATGGAACAACAAGGCGCCACACCTTTTCCCAACGGCACGCTGGACGCGCTGCGATGGGCCCCTACAAAGCAAGGAGTGGCCCTCACGATCTTGTCTTGCGGCGCATGCCACGTTTTGAACCGGTCGGATGGCGCGCGCGTCCCCGGCGCTCCCAGGCTCGCCGAGGTATCCCGAACGCGCTCGTATAAATTCCGCAGCGTGCTGGCGAGCTATCTCGAATCCCCCAATCGCGTGCTGACGGGAGCGCCGCCGTTTTTCATGGGCGGCGCCCGCGGCATGTGGTTATATCAGGCATACGGCGTCCCTTGGTTGAAGGACGACCCCAATCAGCGGCTGAAGGACTTCACCGACGCCGATTACGAAGAGTTCGTTCTCGCTCAGCGGCGCGCCGGGGCGATTACACGCTGGAACGGCAGCCTGCTCTACCCGGCTAAAATCCCCGACCTGATCGGAATCAAGGACCGGAAGTACCTCGACCATACAGGGACGCATCTCCACCGCGGCGTCGGCGATCTGATGCGCTACGCGGCCCAGGTGAGTTTCGCCGAGATGACCGATTTCGGCCCTTATCATATGCTCTACGCCGATACGAAGAGGGTTCAGGCGAGACTGCCGGATGAAGCGCTCTACGCGCTCGCGTTGTACATATACTCGCTCAAGCCGCCTCCCAATCCGAACCCTTTCGATGAGAAAGCGAAAGCGGGAGAGAAAATCTTCGCGCGCGAAGGTTGCGCGATGTGCCACACGCCGCCCTTGTATACCAACAACAAACTCACGCTCGCCGAAGGTTTCACTCCGCCGAAGGACGCGCCGACGACGCTGGACATTGTGCTGATGTCCGTCGGCGCCGATCCCGGATTGGCGCTGAAGACGCGTAAGGGAACAGGTTATTACAAAGTCCCCTCGCTGAAAGGGGTTTGGTATCGTGGGCATTACCTGCACGACGGGTCAGCGGCGAGTTTGGAAGAAATGTTCGACCCTGAACGCCTCAAAGAAACTCACAAACCCGGAGGATGGAGCCCGCCTGACGCGGAGACCCGCGCCATCAAGGGGCACGAATTCGGTTTGCGTCTATTAGCCGAGGAGCGCGCCGAGTTAATCGCATTCCTGCGGACGTTGTAACTGTATCAGAGACGCAGTCTCCGATTACTGAGAATATTTACGGCGCCATTACGTGTCGATTCGGATTAACTGCGAGTTTAGTAACGCAAATGCGGCAATTCACCGCAGGAAAGGTAAGATCATGTCATTCAAACATATCGATGTCCATGACTGGGCCCAAAAGGCGTTGGACAAATACAACGGCGGCTACTCGGCAAGCGATGTCATTTCAAACGCCGTGGTTTACCTATATCGTCTGCGTGACGACGGTAACAGTGACACCGCCCTAGCAGTGGCAAGCCATTATCTGCACTGCAGATATATAACCAGCATGTATTACATCCTCGGATGGGAGATCGACGCCAACCTTGTGCTCGCATACGATGGAATATTGAAGCTCATTGAGAAATATTCAAGTATCGAACTCGCCCACAAATTCGGCAAAATTCCTGCGAGCTCGTTTAGTCCCGGGATGATTGCCTGGGACATGCAGGGTCTGTCCGACGGGATGGATGACTTCAAATTCTGTTGGGGCAACGCCAATTTGTATGCGCCATATCAACCCCTAAGCATGTACTACTTTCACCGGCCCAGAGCTGCGTAGAGGCAACGGACATCACGACCAATTCTTCCGCTTGCGCCTGCCAGCTGAAGAGCGCCGAGTTGATCGAGCGAAGGGGCAGAACTTATGGATGCTTTTTGGATTTTGGACCATCTCGATACAAAGCCTCAACCGCCGCTTAGCGGCTTCGATGAAGCTGTGGCGTGGTTTGCAACCCCTGTCTTCAAGGAGTTCTTCGGCATCGAAGGCTGGGATGAGACCGGTTATGCCGCCGACGGAAGGGGTATCCTTGTGCGTGATGCGCAACACTCAACGGACGGCTTCTGGACTGCCGATGTCGAGATCATCTTCTTTCGCATTCTGAAGCTGGTCCGCCATGGGCCCGGCCTATTTATTCGGCTTGAGATTCGACCTGGCCGTCATGCGCATGCCATATGTGAAAGCCACAACGGCGTCAAGAAGGGGCAGAAAATCGCTTTCGAAGGCCCCGTGCTACTTGATCACGACGCGTCATTTCTCGAAGTTCATCCAACAAATATCTGGTTTCTTCCTTGATAGCTTGATGAATGAAGGCAGATTTTTCCTCTAAGCCAGGCGCCAGCAAATTCCAGGTTTGGCGCTAATGAATTTCCCTCATATGGAGGTCCTATGAAAATGAAACGAAGATTTATTTCAAAAACAGTCGCAGGCTGTTTTCTACTTGTCTCGTCCAGTTGGGCGTTCACTCAATCCTTAACCCCATCCACTCAATCCTTCGCCCCAAGAGACCCGGGGGTGCGAGGTGGGCTCGCTAACACGGGAGGTGGACTTCAACAGCGAGGAATTCCAATTCCACATCCGCCGCTGATCAGCCCGAACCCGAAGACGGGCGCTCGGGTTAGCGACAACGAGAGCGCATCTTTCGAAGAAGGGATTCTGCGCGCCGGCCAGCTGGAATCCACTTGCGACGAATGCGCCGACATACCGGATGGTTCTCCGGTTCCCGGCGAGCTGGATCCGGTGTTTCCCCAAACTCGCACCAATTCCAACGGACTGGGCGCGCGGCATAACGCTGATCAGTGCTTCATCTGTCATGCTCACCCCGTCCTGGGTGGATCGGGTGGGTTCATCGTTCCAAATCCGGGCGAGCCTGTTCCTCAGCCGGCTGAGAATCCTCAATTCCGACTGGTTCCTCATCGCTTCGGAAGGCGGAACGTAGTCCCCGCCTTCGAGGAACAGTTCGGCCCCATCCGGGAAGTGCGTTTCAAGTTCCACCCCGACGGCACGCGAGACGGCGGTGTGCATCAACTCTGGATGGTGCGCGGGAGTAGGAACGATCCAACGATTCCCGACTGCGCTCTTACCCAACCTGATTTCGACGCGCAGTTCAAAGCGGGCAACCTGGCTTTCCGCATTCCGCTGCAGATGCTGGGGCTGGGGCTGATCGAGTCTATTCAGGACCGCGAAATTCTGGCGCGACATGAAGCCACCGCCGAGGCGCGCGCCGAGCTTGGCATCGAGGGCCATCCCAATCGCAGCGGCAACGACGGCACCATCACACGCTTCGGGTGGAAGGCCCAGAACAAATCGATCACCATTTTTGCGGGTGAGGCTTACAACGTGGAGATGGGGATTACCAACGAAGCTTTTCCAACCGCCACGGAAGAGGATCCCGGCTGCCAGGGCCCGCAGAAGCCGGAACCGAATGACGCCATCCGCACGGATGAAGATGATTCCGAAAACAAAGGGTTTGACAATCCGCTCCACATCTTGCCCGATTGGATGCAGTTCCAGCTCTTGATGCGCTTCACTGACGGGCCGGCGCCCGACCCGAATCCGAGCGCGAGCGCCCAGAGAGGCCGAGTTGTCTTTGAGCGCATCGGATGCGCCTTGTGCCATACTCCACAGATGCAGACGGCGCCGGTCATGCTCAGTCCGGTTCTGCAGGATCGGCCTGTCAAATTGTTTTCTGACCTGATGCTGCACCACATGGGCGCGAACCTCGCGGATAACATCATTCAGGGCCAGGCTGGTCCCGATGAGTTCCGGACTACTCCTCTCTGGGGAGTTGGTCAGCGTATCTTCTTTCTGCACGACGGAAGAACGTCGGATTTGCTTGAGGCCATCCTCGCCCATTTCTCCCCTCCATCGCCGCCGGACCCACGCCATCATGAGCCGGCATACCCGGCTTCCGAGGCCAACGGCGTGATCCGTGAGTTCAAAGAACTATCGGTTCACGATAAGCAGGCGATTCTGGACTTTCTTCGTTCTCTGTAGCCGCAGAGATCTGGAACGGCGGTTCCTCGGCGTCGGACCGGGGGACCGCCCGATTTGTAGGAGGAGTAGCCATGAAAGAAAACTACTTGCGATTACAGTCTGCGCAGGCGCTTGCGCTTGCCGTTGCGCTGATGGCATGCGCTCAGCTTGGCTTCGCGCAGTCCGTCCGCGAATATCACCGGACGCTTCAAGTCACAAGCGCTGATCCTGTGACTCTCGATGTTCATCTGTCTGAAGGAGATCTGCTAATTGCTCATGGCCGCGATGAACAGGTCTCGATTGTGGCGATCGCACGGGTTCCCCCTGGTACGAAAGCGGGTGAAGATTTCCTTGCGACTCGGATATCAGTCGAGCAGGACGGAAATCACGTGCGGATACGGAATCTATCCGGCGGCGAATCCGTCGCGGAAAAGATCAGAATCGACTGCAGAATCGATGTGCCGTTTCGGACCGAAGTCCATTCCGCCGTGGACAATGGAAAACAATTGGTCACCGGGATCACGGGTCCAGTGAAAACCCAGACCAAGAAGGGCGATATCAAAGTGTCCTATGTGTCAAAGGGCGCGCTGGCCGAGGCCGGCTCAGGGAATCTCGATATTGAGGCCATCGGCGCCCATGTCGAAGCCAGGACCGGCGCCGGCGCCATATCCTGCAGTCGCGCGCTTCAAGGGGTCGACGCCGAGACGGGAGACGGAGACATCGTTCTTATGGTTGTGGGGCCATCCAAGGCAACCGTGAAAAAGGGGACTGGTAGAATCGAGGTGGGTGGCGCAAGCGGCGACTTTATAGGTTCGACCGCTGGGGGAGACCTGCGCGTAAAGGCGGTCCCGCACGACAATTGGCGGTTGAGTTCCGTCTCGGGATGCATTCGCGTCGAACTTCCGGAAGCGGCCAGGTTTGAAGTCGATGCCACGACCAACTCCGGCGAAGTCCTGATAAATCGCGATGACATGGAGAGACCGAACGCGAGTGTTCGTAACCTTCATCAGAAGGTGAACGGCGGCGGCAATCGCATCGAGGCGCGCACCGAAAGCGGCAAGATCGTGATCCAGTGACAAGTTCCGCTTCCTCTACATTATTCGGCGAAGGCGTTGGCCTCTCATTCGATTATACGCCCTACCCTTTTGCCGCGACCTGACCGACATCCGATTCAGCGTTGATCTCCACGTGAGCGGTCTCAGTCGCAAGAAAAACCGAAACCGTGGTTACAGCCGCCATCCCCACGACAAACAGCGCGATGGGCCAGGAAACGCCCATACGCTGAAGCAGCGCGGTCGCGATGAGAGGCGAAAGCCCCCCCGCGACGGCTGAGGCGAGCTGGTAACCGAGCGAAGCGCCGCTGTAGCGAACCCGCGTCCCGAAGAGTTCGGAGAAGAAGCTCGCCTGCGGCCCGTACATCGCCGAGTGCCCGGCTACGAGCGCGACCAATATGGCCAGCGTCATCAAACTCACTTTCGACGTTTCGACCAGCCAGAAGAACGGAAAGGCGAACAGCCCGGTGAAGATGGCGCCGAAAAGATAAACCGGTCTGCGGCCCAATTTGTCGGACAGCCAGCCGTAGGTCGGGATGGCGATGATTTCGACGGCGGCGGCCAGCGCGATGGCGTAAAGGACCGCCGCTCTGGAGAACCCGATTTGCGGTTGCGTGGCAAAGGTCAAGATAAAGCCCGTGTAGAGATAAAACGCTCCATTCTCGGCTACTCTGGCCCCCATTGCCAGGACGACATTTTTCGGATGCTGGCGCAACGTATCGAGGATCGGCGCCTTCGATTCAGAGCCGGTTCGTTTTATCTCAGCGAACGCCGGCGGTTCGGTCATCGCCAGTCTGACATACAGGCCGACGCCCACAAGCAGAACGCTAAATAGAAACGCGACGCGCCATCCCCACGAGAAGAGAATATCTTCGGGCAGTTTCGAGATCAGCGCGAAGACGCCGGTCGAAAGCAGCAGACCGACGGGGACTCCAACCTGCGGCCAGCTTCCATAAAAGCCGCGCTTGCCTTTCGGCGAATGCTCGACCGCCATCAGCACGGCGCCGCCCCATTCACCGCCGACCGCAAAGCCTTGCGCGATCCGCAGCGTGATCAGCAGCGCCGGCGCCCAGATGCCGATCTGGTTATAGGTCGGAAGCAGCCCGATCAACGCCGTCGCCACGCCCATCAACGATAGCGTGAAGATCAGCATGGACTTGCGCCCTATTCGGTCGCCGAAATGTCCACAGACGATGCCGCCGATGGGGCGCGCGAGGAAGCCGACCGCGGACGTGCCGTACGAAGCCAAAGCGCCGGTCAGCGCGTCGTATTTCGGGAAGAAAAGCCTTCCGAAGATCAGCGCGCTGGCCGTGATGTAGAGGAAAAAGTCGTACCACTCGATGGTCGTGCCGATGAAGCTGGCGATCGCCACCTTGCGAATTGACGCGTCGCTGGATGCTGATTTTTTCAAATTGAGTAAGTCTCCTCATGCAAAGATACGGCGCCGCGCGCGTAATCTAGCGGTCGCCACGGCGGCTTGCCGCTCACTCACGGTCGCGGCGCCGCCTCAATTAACTCGATCGCAATCGAATCCGGTCCCTCGATCATCGCCGCGCGCGTTTTGCTGTCGCCGAACGGGCGCGCTTCCTCCAACACCTTAACTCCGGATTTCCGCAATCGATCCAGCGCGCCCGCTAAATCAGGTACGCCGAGCGCGATGTGATCGACGGCATGGCCGCGCGGGCTGACCAGTGGACCTGGGCGCTGGCGCGGGTAGATTATCAAACTGACCTCGCCAAACCTAACTGTCGCCGCCGGCGAACGAATCACGCCGAGCGGCTCGCTGGGCGCGGCGAATGGGACTTCACAGGGTTCGCTGCGCTGCGAGCGGCTGCTCGCGCCCAGATGCTTGACGTACCACTCGGCGGCGCAGAGCGGCGCGTCGCTGTATAAATGGACGTGGATAAAGGCGCGTGTATTCGACGTGTTGATCTCGACCAACGCGCCATCCGGCGCCTTCATATAAGCAAACAACAGCCCCGATCCCAGCCTGGTCATCGGCGTGTGAAATGTCACGCCATTCGCAAGATGCTTCTGGTAATCGGCCTCCATTGAGGCGCTGCCCCACCCGAAATGCCAGATGGCGCTGTCCGGAGAGGCCGGCGGAGGAGATTTTACTTTGTTGAAGAGCAAATACATCTTCTCGCTCTGAACTCCGTCAAAGCCGGCGAGCGCAGCCTTCTTCGTCACATCGAAGGTTCGCGTGTAGAAATCAATCGCCTTCGCCGGGTCGGTCGAATTCAGGTGGACGTGATGGAAGCTTGTGGCGTTCGATGTTTCCTGCGGCGATCCGCCGGCCGGTTGCGGAACCAGTGGGATCAGCAGCAGCAAAAAGGAGAGCGGGAAAAGTTGTCGCATATGTTCGCCTCAGCTTTCGGTGTGACATTGCCAGCCGCGGCCAATTTCACTATACTTACCGACCGGTAGGCAAGCATTTCGATCATCATTTTCAGTTTTGCTCAAGACTTCAAACCGTTATATTCCAGCGCCGTTGCGGGGCGGTATTGCGCGACGACAGCGTGTAAACCCAGTCATCTGTCCATAAACGACGGGCAACAACAGGAGAGGCCATGGATAACACCGATAACAAAAACAGAGCCAAAAAAAACGGGCCGGACGTCTCCAGAAGAAAGTTCATAACCAAAGCGATGGCCGGGGCGGGGACGGTTATCGCATTTGGGGACAACAAGGCGAACGCCGCCGACACGCCTGAAAACAGGACGATCAAAATTCCTGACGAATTCGCCCAGGCGGCCAAAGCCACGCTGTCTCCGGCCAGCTTTCCCATGACCGGCGCGCAGGTCTTCGCGCGACTCTGCAAGGAAGAAGGGCTTGCCGCGCTCTTCTCCTGCCCCGGCAATTACGCTGTCGTCAACGCCATTGCGCTCGAAGGCATCCTGACCTACTCCGGTCGCCACGAAGGCGCGATGTGCCATGCCGCCGACGGCTTCTGTCGTGTGACGGGCGAGGTCGCGGCCGCATCAGGGACGGAAGGGCCGGGCTTCACCGACATGATCAACGCCATCGCCGCGGCCAATGCGGCGCGCTCGCCGGTGCTCGTGCTCGCCAGCAACATGACGATCGCCAATGAAGACACGGAGTATGGCATTCAACTCGGCTATCAGCAGCCGACCACCGAAGGATTGAAGAAGTATGGCAAGCGGTTGATCACTCCGAAGCGCATTCATGAGTATGGCGCTTATGCGTTCCGGCAGCTGCGCTCGGGAGTCCCGCGTCCGGCGCATCTCGATTTTCCGGCGGAAGTCACGCGCGCGCGCTTCGAGAAGCCGGGCGATCTGGAGTACTACCACGACAAGGGCAAATACCGCACGACCGCCAAGCCGCACCCCGGGCCGAAGGACGTCGCGGCCGCGGTCGAACTGCTCAAACAGGCTCAGCGTCCGATCATCGTCTCGAGCAACGGGGTCTTTTACAGCCGCGCCTGGGACGCGCTGAAGCGCCTGGCCGAGAAGGCGCAGATTCCGGTCGTCGAATCAGGCGCGGTGAAGGGGCAGTTCTCTGACGCGAGCCCGCTTTCGGCCAACGCCGCGCCGGACGCGCTCGCCAGCGCCGACGTCGTTGTGCTGGCAGGCCAGTATTGCATGCCGAAGGTCGGCGAGTTCGCCTTCGGGCCGGACGCCAAATACATTCGCATCGATCCGTGTCCCGAAGACATAGGCCGCAACGTGCCAATAGACGTCGGCATGGTCAGTTGCGAAAAGGCGGCGCTCGAAGCCCTCGCCGACGCCCTGCCCCCGATGAAACACGATGCGTGGGTGGCCGAGATCGCGGCGGCGCGGAAGAAATTCGAAGACGAAAACGAAGCTTACTACGCGAAAGGCTTGAGCTACGCCGATGCCGTCCACCCGGCGGTGATCGCCAAAGAACTGAGCGATTTTATGTATCGCGGCAAACTGCCCAAAGAGCAGACAACATTCGTCTCGGGCGGATACGGCATTGCGAGATATGTGCGCCGCTGGTTGCGCGGTTACCGTCCGGGCCAGATTCTGAATGGGGCGTATCAATACGGAGCGATTGGGCCGGATGTCGGTTACGCGTTCGGCGCCGCGGCTGCGGTGCAGAACGGCGTCAGCGTGCAGGCCGCGTACAAAGGCGCTCCGGTGATCTGCGTCACGGGCGACGCCGGCATCGGCTACACGATCATGGAGCTCGAGACCGCTTCGAAATACCGCATGCCTATAGTCGTGATCGTATACAACAACAACGCCTGGGGCACGTGGTCGGGCAACAGCCGCAGCCCCGTAACGTTGAGCCTCCACCTGTTTCAGGAGAATGTGCGTTATGACAAGGTCGCCGAAGGCCTCGGCGCGCACGGCGAGTACGTGACCCAGCCGGGAGACTTCCGCGCGGCGCTCGAACGCTGTTACCAGATCGCCGTCAAGGAGAGCCGGCCTTCACTAATCAATTGCCAGGCGAAGAAGGAATTCTGGGCCAGTCAGCAATTCCCGCCGGGCTTCCTCGGCACTGTCGAACCCGGGTGCATGTCTTACAACCACTGATTTCCGAGGGGGAGCTTATGCATATCGGAATAGCGATGTTTCCGACAGAATACGCGATCAGTCCGGATGAGTTGGCGCGCGAGGTCGAGCAACGTGGATTTGAGTCAATCTGGTTTCCGGAACACACCCACATTCCCGCGAGCCGCAGAACCCCGTGGCCCGGCGGCGGGGACCTGCCTCGTGAGTATTGGCACACTTACGATCCTTTTATCGCTCTAACTGCCGCCGCATCGGCTACAACACAACTCCGTCTGGGCACGGGCATCTGCCTTGTGATCGAGCGTGACCCGATCGTCACCGCCAAAGAGGTTGCGACTCTAGACAAGCTTTCGAACGGGAGAGTCATCTTCGGCATCGGCGGCGGATGGAACGCCGAAGAGATGGAGAATCACGGAACCGATTACAAGCGGCGTTGGCGCGTGCTCAGGGAGAGAGCGCTCGCCATTAAAGAGATCTGGACCAAGGACGAAGCTGAATTTCATGGCGAGTTCGTCAACTTCGACCCGATCTGGTCGTTCCCCAAGCCCGTGCAGAAGCCTCATCCTCCGATCCTGATGGGAGGAAATGGGCCGACCACATTCGAACGCGTCATAGAATTCTGTGACGGGTGGATGCCCATCGGCCTCCGGTTAGTCAACGCCGAAGAGAAGATCGCCGAGTTAAGGAGGAGAGCCGAAGAAGCGGATCGTGACCCGAGTTCCATCTCCATTACTATTTTCGCGGCCAATGCGGAGCGCAAAGCGCTGGATGATCTGGAGCGCGCCGGCGTGGAGCGGGCGATTTTCTATGTGCCGCCTGCGGGGCGGGATAAAGTCCTGCCTGTTCTCGACCGATATGTTCAGGTGATTGGATGACTCGCTTCGCACAGCACGGTCGAGACCGGACTCAATAGTGGAGAGACAAATGCTATTACAAATTGTATCGCTGCTGATCTCGTCTCTATCGCTCTTTCAAAATGGCGCGACAAATAAGGACGCCCAACCAAACTCGTACGAGGACGCCGAGGCCTATGAGGTATATTCCGTCATCCTTCCAACAGTATGGCCGTCGCTATTGGGGAACGCAAAATCTTTGGTCATTCGGAGTGAAACCATTGGTTATAAAATGTGCCTTCAACCTGAGGCTGAATCAGAGAAAATAATCGGGCAGGCGATTTCCGAGTATGTCAAATTAAACAAAATGGCCTGGCTGCTCCAACGGCGGCTCAGCATCGAAAAGCCGTATGAACTTATTCCCTACGATGAATTGAGGTCAGCGCTTAAACAGGGGGGATGGGAGAATTTCTATAAACAGTATCCGAATTCAGGCGGTTGGATCGAACTGTCGGCAATCGGGTTCAACGCCGACAAGACGGTGGCGGTTGTTTATATGGGGCGTCACAGTTGGAGTCTCTCCGGCGGAGGTAGATTTCATGTCCTCCAAAAGAAAGACGGGAAATGGACGCCCTTAAAATTGAAATGGCCCCGTTGCGCCTGGGAATCTTGAGATGACAATCTCACAAACACAAACGACAGTTAAGCCGCTGAGCGCGGTCAGAGTGAACTTGCAGGCCTATGCCGGTCGAACCTGGGCGAATGTCCTATAATCACTGATCAGGATGCGTCTCCGATTCGGAAACCCGGTCATTAACATATTGGGCTATTTCTTCCTGCGTAATTGTCGCCGTGAACTGCGGGGGAAGGCGCCCGAAGCCGAATTGTTAGTCGCGCGCATCCGAGATCATACGCAGCAGGTTTTTGACGCGAGCGTGGCGGCGCTCCCCGATTCGCAAGCCAGAGCGATTTATGCGTATTGTTCGCTAATGCTCGCCGCATTCCGGGAATTCCGCGCAGAGACAGGCGACGACGTCGGCGCGTATGCCTTCGCGCGCACGGTCTTTCAACAAACTTTGGAACGTCCCTGGCGCTTGCTGATCAAGCTCTGGCTCTGGCTCGCGCATGATCCGGTCGGGTTTTTGAGTCGCTGGTCCCTGGCCCGGTTTTTCCAGCGCAACCAGGGAACTGGCATGGAGTTCGCCGAGGAGAAAACGGACGACGCGGTGGTATTGGTGGTGCGCCGCTGCGCTTACCATCAGTTTTTTGTGGACCACGGCGAACCCACTCTGACGCCTGTCTTGTGCATGTTCGACCGCATTTGGATGGAAGTTATTGACCGGTCGCCTCGTCCGATTCGCACGGAGCGCCCATCAACGATCTCGACGGGCGGAGACTCCTGTCGCTTTCGGTTTATCCGCGATCATGACAAGCGTGGCGTAGAGCCAGCGGACGTCGTATTGGTTCAATTGCAAAAACCGCCATATCAGGTTGGTTCCAAAAGTCGCCAGTGATGAACTACTCGGCATAATGAAGACAGCGATGACAATTGCCCAAAGACAGATAAATAAGCCTTTGAATGTTGTCAGAGAGAGCCTGCAGACGTATGCCGACCGCGGCGTCTTTCGCGGCTTTAGCGAAATCAAGAACGGTCACTTCCAGTTCGTTTGGGTAATCAATCATCGGATGGAACTGAGCGTGGATGCGGCGAAAAACGAGCTGCGATTCAAACGGCTTCTGCCGAACGTTCCGGCGAAATCGGCGCTCTACGCCGAATTGAAGAGCTTCATCGAGCGGCGGCACGACAGAGAATTGCCAGAGCACCGGCGGATTGATCGCAAACGGGCCGAGGTTTCCTGCGCGAACCGTGGAGGCTTCGTTTCCGTATCCATCAAGGTCAAAAACAATCAATACGCCTACGGGGTCAACCGCATCATCAATCTGGCGCACGAACTGTTTCTGCACCTGCGCGAGCGGCGGCCCGAATATCTGATGGAGAATTTCGATGTCCCTCAGGAATAGCAGAGGCGCCGCGCGCCGTTTGTCGGCGAGGGTCTTATGCATTTTTGCGGTAGTCATGATGGCCTGGTACGGTACGGGGAGCGTGAGCGACCTGAGCCTCGGCAAGGAGTGCGGTTCGGGAGGTTCAGGTCGCTCACGCTCCCCGTACCGTAACCCAGGCGCGCAGGCTCAGGAGCCACGCCGTAATCTCGAAGCGCAGAAACTCAAGAATCCCGAGCCGCAGAACGCCGAATCCGTCGAAGCCGGGAAGAAACTCTATCAACGCCATTGCGCCGCGTGCCACGGTCCGAACGGCAAAGGCGACGGCGGCATGGCGCTTTCAGGCGGCGAGCCCTCCGATCTGACCGACGACGCCTGGGACCACGGCTCGACCGATGGCGAAATCTTCGTCGTCATCCGCGACGGCGTGTCGGCTGACATGCTGGCTTACAAAGAGAAGCTCACAGAGAAGCAGATCTGGCAAGTCGTCAACTACATTCGCAGCATCGGACCGAAGCCATCGAAAGCGAGTAGTGAAAAATGAACAGACGATCCATCATTCTCCTGGTTTCGCTCCTTCTATCGTCAACCTCGTCTGCGCTGGCGCAGAATGGCGTTCAGTTCAGAGATTGGAAGCCGTCGCTCAATGACGGAGCCGTCGTTAAACCGAAACGGGCCGAAGTCGGATGCGGCGCGCTCGTGAGCCTGAGCGGGTATGAGTTCTCGATCGAGACGGCGGCGCTGGTTCCGGCTTCCGGCGACCTGCCGGAATATTGCCACGTCACGGGACAGATTCTGCCGGAGGTGCGCTTTGAGCTGAGTCTGCCATCGTCCTGGAATAACCGGTTTTATATGTTCGGGAACGGCGGGTATGCGGGCGAGACGCTCACAGCGCCGCAACGCGTCAATACTCGAAACACGGCGCTCAAGGCCCGCTTCGCCGTCGCCCAGACCAACACCGGCCATGACGCCCTCAACGAACCGCTCGGGACATTCGCCGTCAATCGGCAGAAACTGCTCGATTACGCCTTCCGAGCCGTCCACGTCACGGCCGATACCTCGAAGCGGATCATCCGCGAGTATTACGGCAATGCCCCCGCGCGGTCTTATTTCGACGGGTGTTCCACCGGAGGCAGGCAGGGTTTGATCTCGGCCCAGCGCTTCCCTGACGATTTCGACGGCATAGTCGTCGGCGCGCCGGTGCTCGATTTAACGGGCACGATGACCAATTACGTTCCGTCGATTCGCGCGCTCGAAGCCGCACCGGTTCCGCTAGAGAAGTTGAAGCTCATCGCCGAGCGCGTCTATGCGAAATGCGACGGCGCCGACGGCCTGGTTGACGGATTGATTGACGATCCCCGACGATGCGATTTCGATCCGGCCAAAGAGTCGCCGGTTTGCGCCAATGACGTTGACGGAAAAGACTGCTTCACCGCGGCGCAGATTCGTACGCTCAACGTCATTTACCGCGGAGCTGAGAGCGGCGGCAAGAGAGTTTTCTGGGGACAGCCGATAGGCGCCGAGATCGGAGCGCCCACCCAAAGTATCTGGGCCAACTGGATCATCTCGCCCTCGCCGGCGGGGCGCTCGATCTCTTACAGCTTCGCCGAGAGCTTCTTCCGCTATCTCGCTTTTCCGAAGCCCGATCCCAATTACGACTTCAAGTCGTTCAACCTCGAGACCGACATCCCGAAGCTTCAGGCGATCAGCGACATCCTCGACGCGAAGAATCCCGACCTCACACGCTTCAAAACGCGCGGAGGTAAGATCGTCATGTATTTCGGCTGGGCCGACACGGCGTTGAATCCGATGATGGGCGTTGATTACTACGAGAAAGTGAGCGCGCGCTTCGGGCCGTCAACCACGGACTTCTTCAGGCTGTTCATGGTTCCTGGAATGGCTCATTGTCGCGGCGGAGTCGGCGCCGATCAATGCGATTTTCTGACCGCGCTGATCGAGTGGGTTGAGAAGGGCGTCGCGCCTAAACAGATCGTCGCCTCGCAGAGCCGCGACGGAAAGGCCGCCCGAACGCGGCCGCTGTGCCCATATCCGCAGGTTGCGAAGTATAACGGGACCGGAAATCCTGACGACGCTCAGAGCTTCGTTTGCGAAAATCAGGAGAAACGACATTGAGAACGAAAACACCATTTAAGCCGTCCGCCTCGGACGAAACGGATCGTCTGGGGGAGATTTACCGCGCGGCGGCCCTGCTCATTTGCGAAAAGGGCTATGACGCCACATCCATGAACGACATCGCCGAAGCCGTCGGGCTTACCAAGGCGGGCGTCTATCATCACATCGAGGGGAAGAGAGACTTGCTCTTCCGCATCATGAACTTCGGCATGGATGAGCTCGATGAAAACGTGATCTTTCCGGCGCGCGCCATCGCTGACGCCGAATCGAGGCTGCGCGCGATCATCACCAGCCATGCGCGGCTGATCATCAGCCACATCACGCCGCAAGGCTACAACCCGGTCACGATCGTCGTGGAAGAGACCGCAGGGCTGACCCCCGAACATCGTCGCGAGATCGACAAGCGGAAGCGCGCTTATGTCGACCTGATCCGCAATACGCTCAAGCAGCTCAAGAAGGAAGGAAAGTTGAGAGAAGTGGACGTGACGGTGGCGACCTTCAGTTTGCTCGGCGCGATCCTGTGGCTTTCGCGCTGGTACCATCCCGACGGCCGGTTGGCGCCCGAACAGATAGTCGAAGAGATAAGCAAGATCACCCTCGGCGGACTGCTGCGCCCGCACTTCGCGCCCCAACGTTAACTTAATCCCGGTCTTGAATTGAACTAAGAAGAGGCCCAACCACGGGGAACCCGTGGTCCCCGTGGTTCTTTTTGCTCAACCCCGGACTGGAGTTAACTCCCCTGAAACTCAGTTACAAAACGAAAAGGATCAAAGCCCTACATATTTCGGGACAATGACGCCGCAGCGCGTGAACAAGCGGTTGCGCGCAGGTCAACCGCCGCCCACGCGCCGCAGCGGGGCAATCTTACTTGGAGGGCTTGCTGGCGATTCCAACTTTAAGCTGATTGACGACGCGCTTGACGCCCTCCGTATTTCCGGCTATGCGCTCGGCCTCAGCTCTTTGTTCGGCGGTATCCACCATGCCGCGCAAAGTGACGACGTTGTTGACCACGTCTACATTGATCTTACGCTCCGGCGTATCGGCGTCGCCTATGAACTTGGCGACGAGTTTCGTGTGAATCCAAGCGTCCTCCATCGAATCGCCCAGCTTCTCGCCTTTCCCACTGGCTTTCTCCTTTTCCTCACGCGCGCGCTCTTCGGTGAATTCCCCGCGCGTCAACTCACGCGGTTTGACATCAATTTTGTCGGTGAGGATTATTCCGGGACTGGTCTCTTTGGCCAGATTGACCGCTTTAGTCCGCAGGGACTGTGTTTCCACCACGCCGGAGATGATAGCCTCATTTTTGTCAGCATCGGCGCTGACACTCAGATCCGACGCTTTGAGCCGCGCATCCGAATCAAGCATGGCCTTGATTTTGTTCTCCAATTCCGAGTCGGCCACCTTCGTCGCAGGTTTGCTCGTCGAGTCAACGGGCTCAGCCGGGCCGCAAGCCATCAGGGCCAGGCCTAATGCAGTAACAATGAATGACGCCAAAAATAATTTTCGCATATCTCCTCCCTCGTTAAATTGATTGATTTGTCTTGCGCTCTATCTTTCCGCTTTTACTCTGCGCGTTGAATAATGACTCAATGTTTGCGGAAACTCGCGCACACCTTCCGGCGCTGTGTACTTATTCTCCTTCAAGACTTCTTTGGCAGTGACTCCCTTGCCATACACGTCGCGCATATCGCCCTCATCGGGAGTGATCACGACCCCTTTCAATTCCAGCCCGGCGAATAGGCCGCGGCTGCGAGAATACGATAGGATCTTAGCCTTCATCACGGCGTCTGTTTCCGCCCCGGCTGCGCGACCCACCGGCCCTGCGGCGACCGACGCGTCGGCCCCCAGGGTGAATTTGTTGGAGAGCAGGCTGTTCAAGCCGTCACTGTTCATAAACAGAAGCACGAAGTCAGTTGATTCCGCGCCGATTTGCAGACCGAAGCTGCCGCCGCCCAGGTTGAAATAGGCCGGCGCGCTCCAGCCAGCGGGAGTGCGGCAACTCGCCACTCCGCGCCCCCCTCGCCCGCCGACGATAAAGCCAGCCTTAATTACTGACGGAAAAACCGCCACGCATTCCGCCTTGGCCAGCAGGTCCTCAGGTATTTCCTTATCGGGCGTTTCCATAATCTCTCGCAAAACTTTCGCCGATTTCGCAGATTGTTGCGTTTCATCCTTCAGCTTCTTTCCGACTTTATTTGGGCCGACATTATCTTGGGCGGACACGGCGCCGCTCAGAAAAAGTCCGATGGCCATTCCGATCGCGCATATTGACCCTTTATACATTTGTCCTCCTCTTATGAATCGATCGTTGGAATTCATCCCACTAAACAAGTTGTACTTACTTCAAATTCGAATGCGACTATTACCTCGGCGCGCTGGCCCGGATAGAAATTTCCGTGCCGCTCGGCAGGTCTAGATCGTCGCGACCTTCAATGAAGACGGAACCGGCGCCGGCGCCGACTCCGACAGCCGCGCCGATGGCGGCGCCTTTACCGCCGCCGGCGATTGCGCCAATGAGGGCGCCGATCGCGCCGCCGATCGCCGATCGCGACACGGTGCGCGATGTCTGGCTGTCGTCCTCCTTCACGTTTCCTTCCCGATCTACGCGCACATTCTCGCCATTCGGGAGCGCTGCGTTTTCAATGGTTCCGGCGAAGCCATATGTCCGGCCGTCCCGCATCCTGATACGCTCGAAATCAAGCGTCAAAGCCGCCCGCCCCGAGACGCGTCCGGAGCGATCCGAGCTCGCCACCACGCCTTCGATCACCGCGCCCCTATACTGCCCCGGCTCGATCACGTTCAAAGTAAAACGGTCGCCTTCGCGCGATTGTTTGGTGCTCAATTGCTGCGTGAGCCTTGCCGTCAGCATAGCTCCGTCAGGCACAATGAAGTCGCCTCGCGCCGGCGAGGCGTCCGGCGGGTCACGATCGAGATCGAGTTGCGCGACGTCAGAAACTCGATCATAGACGCTTCGCGCCACCACCTCTTGATTAAGACGTTCTGTGTAAAGACTGCGTGTCACGCGCAGCCTGCGGCCTCCCTCCAACGGCTCGAAAACGACTTGATAATCGCTGCCTCGGTCACCCGAAGTTCGCACCGTCAGCCGCTCCCCGGAGATCGTAGAGCGCGTGCGACGCTGATGACCGTTACGCAGAGTTTCGCTGGTCTCGATTCCATCGGCTTCGAATGTGACTTGCGGGCCTCGCGAAGAAGCCATCGTCACCGTGCGCCCGCGGCGATCAATCGCCAGCGCGCTCGGCGCTCCCAACCGGCGCAACAAGTTCTCCCGCGCGCGTTGCCGATCGTTGACGTCCAGATTGCGCGTGGCGCGTTCAGCCGCCGCGCTCGGGTCGTCGCTGCGGCTGGCGTTCAACCGCCACGTGCCCGACAGACGATTGTTCGAGTAACCAGACCTGGAGCCTTGCGAAAAGCGCTCAGACCGCGTTTGCGCTGAGGTCGTCAGCCATAAACCGGTCACCGCAAGAACGATTGTCAGCGCATTTTTCAGATTTAGATGATGAACCATAATCCTCCTCCTTAAACGTATCGGCTGTATCGGCGGCGCCTTAGCAACCCGATCAGCGCCGCGAACAAAGCCGATCCTATAATTGACCAGATAATCGGAAACGTCCTTCCGCCGATTTTCACCGCGAATATCTCGCTCACGCCGAATGCGTGCGACAGCCAAACGCCGATCAACGCGCCGATAAAACCTACGGCGATCGAAACCAGAATGCCTCCTTGAGAACCGGCGATCGCCTGGCCGACCGCGCCGCAAATTCCCGCGATCACCAACAGCAGCAAAAATGAAATCAGCGTCATATCTCCCCTCAAAAAAGTGGACGCCATAGGCTTGTGGCCTATGGCGCCGTTTTTCACCACTCATTTCACCACTCCATGGCAGCGTCTAAGACGATTTGATTACCTCGTCAATGAGTTAAAGGGCAATGACTATGCCAGCGGCTCGATATCGCGCCTGCCCAAAAAGCGGAACACCCGTTAAATGGCAGTAGGTCAAGCGCCAACGGCCTTAATGATTGTTTCTTTATTCAACAATCGTGGCGTTGTAGCTGTGGAGAAAAGCTACAGAGAATAACCTGATGGATGGTTACAGGCGTGAACTCTGACGCAAAATGTAACAGTCGGTGGGATAAATTGCATCTTTTTGGTGCGCAATAGCGCTTCACACTTGGCTGTCCTTACAGAACGCGGCGATCAACAGGTTATTGAACTTCGCCTTGCGTCTCAGGGGCATCACCTCTTGCCGCCATAGGCGGGCTGATCCGGCGTTCGATCTTTTCGACGACCGCAAGAATAAACCACGTCAGAAACACGCTCAGAATCGCCATCCAGAGGCGGCCCAATCCCACGGCCACGCCGATGGCCGCAGTCATCCAAATGGCCGCCGCCGACGTCAGCCCTCGAATTTGATGCTCCTCGCTCAGCTTGAGAATGGCCCCGCCGCCGAGAAAGCCGATGCCTGTCGCCAGCCCTTGAATCACCCGCGACAAATCAGCCGAAGTCATTCCGGTCTCAGCGGCCGCAAGCACGAACAAAGCCGCGCCCAGGGCGACCAGCATATGCGTGCGCAGCCCCGCCGGCTTGCCGGTATGCTCCCGCTGGAACCCCACTATCCCGCCCAGCAGCATCGCTAACAGCAGCCGGATGACTATGCGGGCGAGTTGTCTCGCGTCAGGTAGTCCGGCAGTAAGTTCTTCCAGGATGATATCCATTTCTCAGAAGGGTCTTCAGAAGAGTTAATACCTCCAACTGCTAACATCAGCCCCGGCCGGAGCGGCCTTCTTGATGCGGTCGAGTATCTTCGGCAAGTACATCACGTTGTATCTCAACCGCGAAAGGTGATTGGGCAGGTTATGATCGCCGTTCCAACAATGCTCGGCGCGGTCGCCGTAATGGACTTCGCCTTCGTACGGCGGGTTGGTTGTGGACTTCAGGAAGTCTTCTAGGCGGTAGACGGCGTCGTTAAGCATGTAATTGTCGGCACTGCCTACGAAAATGTGCAGTTTCCCGCGTAGCTGTGGGCCGAGCTTGGGCCATCCGCGCTGGAGAATCGCCGTGAGATCGTAGTGTTCCTTCCAATAGTCGGCGACTTTCTGGTCGATGACTCCGGTTTCTTTGTCGAAGATGGGTTGCGGGTAGCCGTCGGCACCGACGGGGCCGTAGACGGCTTGCCAAATGTCGAACTGTTCGCCGGAACGGGTGTGAGAGCCAAGCGCGAGCTCGTATTGATTCGCGGATTGCGTGGTGGCAAGGACGCGGCCGAGATAGTCGCGATAGGTGGGTTGCGCGACGCGGGTGAACGGGCCTGCGAGGTAGAAGGCGTTTTTGTCTTCGTAAAGATTGATGTTGGTGTAGGCGTGGAAGTCGACGGGATCGGGGCAGGCGACGAACGCGCCGTTGTAGTGATCGGGATAGAAGACCTGGACGGCGAGAGATTCCCAACCACCGGTGGAACCTCCCCACACGAAGCGCGCCCAGCCCTGGCCGATGGCGCGGAATTGCTTTTCGATAGCGGGAATGAGCTCGGTCTCGATGGCTTCGCCGTAAGGGCCGAGGTTGGCGGAATCGACGGCGTAGGAGTCGTCGTAGTAAGGATTGGCGTGATTGATTTCGACGACGAGGTAGCGGGGGAA
>DASTMP010000172.1:0-8546 GCA_035714085.1 Blastocatellia bacterium | reverse complement strand
GCCGTCTTCGTCTATCAGATCGAATCGTATCGCTATTGGCAGGAGCAGTTGAAGAGGACTGACTTCGCCTACGGACAATTCAGCGAGAACTTCACAATCGAAGGATTGCCCGACGACGTTGTGTGCATCGGCGACCGTTATCAGATCGGCAGCGCGCTGTTCGAGGTCACTCAACCTCGCGTTACCTGCTATCGTGTCGGCATTCGGATGAACGAGCCACGGATGCCGGCGTTGCTGACATCCAGCGGGCGGCCAGGGTTTTACTTCCGCGTCCTCCGGGAGGGCGAGGTGGGCGCCGGCGATGAAATCGTGAAGGTGGAAGAGGCGGAGGAGCGAATGACCGTCGCAGAGATAAACGCGCTCCTCTATTCGCCCAATCATGCGCGCGATCAACTGGAGCGCGCATTGCGGATCAAAGCGCTTTCGCCCGGATGGCGAGCGTCGTTTGAGGCGTTACTGCAGAGTCAAACGACTGCCGGGGTGAGTGGTAACGCAGGACTGGCGCCGGCAGCCGCCGCGCATCCGGTCGCGCCAGGATTTCGGCCGCTAACGGTGATGGCGATCAATCACGAGTCTGCGGACGTCCTGTCGCTGACGATGCAGAGCCCGGACGGTCAACCGCTGCAAACCGCTCTGCCAGGCCAGTACGTGGTCTTGCGTCTTCAGCCGACCGCCGGCGGCCCGCCACTTTTTCGCAGCTACTCGCTATCGGGCGCCCCCTCGACGGAGCGCTATCGAATCAGCGTGAAGATTGAGCCGAATGGGGCGGCGGGCGCCTACCTGCGGGACCATGTCCGGGCGGGCGATGCTCTAAACGTCAGCTCGCCGCGCGGAAGTTTCATTCTGCAGTCCGGAGAGCGACCGCTGGCGCTGCTCAGCGCGGGAATCGGGGCGACGCCTGTATTGGCGATGCTGCACTCGCTGTCGGCGGGCCGCTCGACACGGCAGGTTTTGTGGCTGTACGCGGCTCGCGATGGGCGGCATCATCCATTCGCCGCAGAAGTCCGCCGCCTCATGCTCGAGCTCCCGCGCGGCCGCAGCTATGTTTGTTACAGCAGGCCGGGCCCGCGCGACAAGATGGGCGAGGATTTCGACGCCGCCGGTCATCTGTCGCAATCGGTCTTCGATGAGGTCGGCGTCCCACGGGAAGCGGACGTCTATCTCTGCGGGCCGACTCGCTTCATGGCGGATATGAAAGAGGCGCTCGCAACCTTGGGTGTGGCGCCGGAGCGGATTCACGTCGAACTCTTCAACGGCAGCGAGTCGATCACTCCTGGCGTCGTCGGCGCAGCGCCGCGAGCTCCGCATATGCCCAAGGATGACGCCAACACCGGTCCGCTGGTGTCGTTCGCGCGCAGTGGCATCGCCGCACACTGGAACGCCTCGGCCTACCAGAGCATTTTGGAACTGGCCGAGGCCTGCGACGTCCCGGCCCGTTGGTCGTGCCGGACCGGCGTTTGCCACACATGTGAGAGCGGTCTGGTTTCGGGGGCGGTCGTTTACGGACCGGAGCCACTCGAAAAGCCCGCCGACGGCAACCTTCTCACTTGCTGCTCACAACCGATTCGCGACGTCGTAATCGATTTGTGAAGCCTGACCGGGATTCGATTTTTGATGTGGACTCGATCTTTCACCGTGGTACGCAATTGTTTCTGCGGTTTCTGCACTTCAAGCGCCATATGGACATCTTCACACGGACGTATACGAAGGATTACAGAATCAAACGTTGTGCCATACTAGCGGTTAGACTAAATGGGAGAAACACTCGATAACAATCTCTACGCAATCTCGACACAGCTTTTACGAATTTCTTCGAGAAGCGGGCGCAATCCGTCTTCCAGATTTTTTCATAGCTCACGCAATTGCAATCCGCTCTAGTAGGAGAAAAACTGTGTCTGCTTGCTAATTACTCATGTTGCAATGCAGCTATTGGGTCAAGCTTCGCCGCCCGGCGAGCCGGGACATAGCTGGCCATCAGAGCTATACTTCCGAGCAGCAATGAAGTTATCACAAACGTAAGAAGATCAGTTGCGCTGACGCCGAAAAGCAGGCTGGACATGACGCGTGTCAAAGCGAATGCGCCTACAAGGCCGATGGCGATGCCCAGCGCGGCTAAAATCAACGCCTGCCGGATGACCAGTCGCAAAATGGCGTCCGGGCGCGCTCCTAACGCAATGCGGACGCCGATTTCATGCGTCCGTTGACTGACCGAATAAGCCATCACGCCATAGACGCCGATTGCGGCCAGAATCAGCGCGATCAGGGCGAACACTCCCAGCAGGGACATCGAGAAACGTTGGCGCGCCAGCGATCCGTATAGCCGTTGATCCATCGAACCGACGTCATAGACTGGCATTTCAGGGTCCACGGCTTGAATCTCCTTGACGATCGCCGCGGTCATCGGAACCGGATCGGATGTTGTTCGAATGACTAGGTACATGTTTCGGGCGATAACCTGCTCCGCCGGATAATAAACGGCGATCGGCGGCTCTTTTTCGGCGCTGTACTCCTTGGTGTCGCTGATCACGCCGACGACCGTTCTCCATGGGTCTGATTTTCCACGCTGCAATCGTTTGCCGATCGGATACTCATTCGGCCAGAAGCGCTCGGCAAGGGCTTCGTTGACGATGACGGTTTCCTGCGCGCCTTTGATGTCCTGCCCAGTGAAATAGCGCCCCAGTTTCAGCGGGATGCGCATCACGTCGAAGTAACCGGGATTGATGATGCGAACGTTGGAAATGATCGTGTCCTGCGCCGTCGGAGGCGCGTATCCCTCGATGGTGATCGGCTCCCAGGCGAAAGCGACCGCGCTCATCGGCAGTGAATAACTCGTTCCGACCGATTCGACGCCCGGCATCCGTTCCAACCTTTCACCGACCTGCCGGAAGAACCCGACGATGGATTCCGGCGTGGAATATCTCGCGCCGGGCAGGGACAAACGCATGGCGTGAACGTTGCGCGAATCGAAGCCGGGATGGGCGTTCACGACGCGTCGATAACTGCGAATCAGCAGCCCTGCGCAAATCAGGACGATCAACGACAGGGCGACCTCGAAGACAACCAGCAGCTTGCGCGTCATGTGACGGCCATGCCCCCTATCCGCGCCGCGCCCGCCTTCCTTAAGCGTCTCGTTCAGGTCGACGCGCGAAGTCCGCAGCGCCGGCGCCAATCCGAAAACGATGCCGGTCAGCATCGAGATGAAAAAGGTAAACGTCACCACCCGGCCGTCAACATCGATTTCATTCAGTCGCGGAATATTCTCCGGGCCGAACGCGCGCAACGCTTCGACCGCTCCAAGCGCAATGACCATTCCCACCATTCCGCCCGTCAACGCCAGCAGCGCGCTTTCGGTCAATAGTTGGCGGGCAATGCGCGCCCGGCTGGCGCCGACCGCGGCGCGAATCGCAATCTCTTTTTGCCGAACCGTGGCGCGCGCAAGCAGCAGGTTGGCCACGTTGGCGCAAGCGATCAGCAACACAAAACCAACCACGGCGAGGAGCACATATAGCGCCAGGTCAATCTCGCCGACGACCTGTTTGAGCATTGGCACGACGCTGATGGTGAGTCCGCCGTGCGCCGGATAGTTCTCCGGGTACCGCTGCTTCATCCGGCCCGCGATCACATCCATGTCCGCCTGCGCCTGCGCAAGAGACACGCCCGGCTTCAACTTGGCGAAGATGTTGAAATCTTCGTTCCCGCGGTTCGTACGCGCTCCCTCGCTCATCGGCAGAGGCAGCAACACGTCCGCCCTCTCTATCGCGTTCACGGTAAGCATGACCTCTTTGGTCAGGGAGAATCCGGGCTGCATTACTCCGACGATCTCGAAGCTGGATCCGCTCAGAACCAGTGTTTTACCGATCACCTGTGGATCGCCGCCGAAACGTCGGCGCCAGAATCCGTGGCTCAAGATCACCGTCGCGGGCTTTCCAGGAGAGTCCTCTTCAGGCAAGAGGACGCGGCCCAGCGCCGCTTTCGCGCCCAAAAGCGGAAAGAGCGATGACGTAACACGCGCGCCGTCAACGTGTTCCGGCCCTCCCCGCCCGGTCAAGTTGAAACTCGCCCCGATGGTCACAGCCACCTGCTCGAAGACCTGATTCTCCGCCTTCACGTCCAGGCATTGTCCGGGCGAAAACCAGTCCTGCGCCACGTTCAACCCTGGCGAGCGTTGCCAGAGGATGGCCAGGCGATCGGCGTCCTGATAAGGTAGTGCCCGCAACAAAAGCGCGTTGATCACGCTGAAGATTGCGCTGTTGGCCCCTATGCCGATGGCCAGCGATAACACGGCCACGGCGGTGAAGCCGGGATTTTTGAATAACGTGCGAAAACCGTAAGACAGATCCTGCCGCAGAGTTTCCATTAGGCGCCTCCTCAATTCGGACCAGAATTATTCGAGTAAATCGTGTTATGCCGGGCGTCGCGGACGCTGCTTCGCCGAAATGGACTTAATAATGATCCGGCTACGGTTCGCCTTGTCCAGCGGTATGTCGGCGCGTTCGAGCGTATGCTTCATCAGCGCTTTGACTGCCGGTTTATCCAAATCCGACGCGTTTTCAAGAACGATGTGACGGACTGTATTGCCGCTCCCTTTCAGCAGCTTCTGTGGGTCGGGAAGACCGACTCCATGGAAGAAAAAAGGCTGACCCATCACGGGTACAACGCGATCGAGAAAATCACGTCCGATGTCCGCTCCGTCGGGCTAAAGCCGATGGCGAGCGCGTTGTAGTTGTCGTAGACAAGCTCGATGGCGCCGGGGAGACGCGCCCGCATCTTATCGAGCCCCTCCTGAGCCAACGCTCCGATTTCGGGAGTGTATTTGGCCACGCAACCGCAAGGCCGGCGTTCAACCGATGGCGGCGGATCGCCGAGGTTGTAATATGGGAGGACTTCGAGGATGTCAAACTGGCTTTCCCGGCCGCGGATAGATACAAGGCTTGTGTGATCTTTGACATTTTCGGCAACAACTACCGGTTAATTGCCAAGATCGACTACGCGGCGGAAACAGTGGCCATCCGAAAGGCGTTGACTCATGCTGAATACGACAAAGAGAAGTGGAAGAAAGATTGCGAGGAAAATTGACAAGAAAACCTATGGCCGGCTGCTGGCGGAAACACTGCCTGAGGTGATCGAAACCGAAGCGCAGAACCGGCGGATGAACGCTATCGCCGACCGACTGCAAAGCAAGCGGGATCGGTCGCCTGAAGAGGACAGGTTATTGAAGTTGATCGCCACGCTCTGCATGAACTTCGAGGAAAAATACTACAACGTTGAGGAGGGCGTGACGCCAGCGAGTATATTGGCAGACCTAATGTCCGAGCGCGGATTGAAGCAGGCTGATCTATTGCCGATCTTTGGCTCGAGCAGCGTTGTTTCGGAAGTGCTGTCCGGCAAACGTGGGGTCACAAAAACCCAGGCCAAAGCGCTGGCGCGGTTTTTCAAGTTGCCGGTGGAACTGTTTCTCTGACCACGACAAGAAAAAATCTAAACAGGCATAATTGGCCGAGAGGCGCGGCGCGCCGGCGCGTTGCGCTTCGCATCACAAGCTAAAGGTGTCCCTACGGCAGAATGTACCATTTCGGCAAAATGTGCTTGACAATGGATGGTATGTCAATATTCATTGTCAAACACATTTGCCGAAGGGATACGAACTAATGCTGATCGAATCTTTCATTCCAAACCTGGATGCGCTTTGTCGCTACTCACAACGCAATGCGACCAGCGGGTCTACGCGCGCTGCACGTCGCGCAGGCAGGTAGCCGGCGAGCGCTGCCACAATTACAAGTAGCAACACAGCTAACGAGAGCGTAACCGGGTCAGTCGGCGTCAGCCCGTAGAGCAGACCGGATACAAAACGCGTAGTAGCCAGCGCCGCTCCCAATCCGACGACGATGCCTATGAGAACAAGCCCCAGTGTCTCCGCCATCACCAGCCGGAACACCTTGTCAGGCTGCGCGCCAAGCGCCATGCGAATGCCAACCTCGCGCGTGCGGCGGGCGACGGAATAGGCCAGCACGCCATACAACCCTATGGCAGCCAGCAGCAGGGCCGACGCGCCAAAGAAACCGGAGAGCGCGGCGATCAAACGTTCTAGGTTCAATGACCGATTCACCTGTTCTGTATAAGTCAGCGCGTCGAAAATCGGCAGGTCTTTATCCAACGCCTGCACCACGCGTCGCAGCGCAGGCAGCAGCGCCATCGGATCACCATCCGAGCGGACGCACAGAGTCCGGGAGGAGACCTGAGAAGTTTGTCTGAGTGGCAGATAGACCGTCAGTGGGACTTCTTCGCGCAGGTTGCGATATTTGGCGTCGCGCATAACGCCGACAATCTCAAGGTTCTTGTAATCCTCCAGCGTGATTTTGCGTCCCAACAGCGCCGACGGTGGTTGACCGCCAAAGTAACGGCGCGCCACTGCTTCGTTGATGATAGCCACTCGCGGCCCGTTTTCGTTGTCTTGCAGAGTAAAGTCGCGCCCCCCAAGCAGCGCTAGTCCCATCGTCTCGAAAAACTTCGGCTCTACCATATTCACCAGCGCGGCCATCTCCGCGCCCGGCTCCGGCTGGTAGCCTTCGACCTCGATCCCGAAGCGGCGGAACTCGCCACTGAACAGGCGATTGCGCACGATGCTCGCTTGTTTGACGCCGGGCAGTGTCTGCGCTTGTTCAAGCAACTGGGCGTAAAAATTTCTGAGCTGTTCCTTGCTGTAGCCCTGCTGCCCTGGATCAACAGAAAGCATTAGCACTTGATCGGTTCGATATTCGGCGGTCAGCGCTTTCAAATTCCGCAGACTGCCCCCAAACAGCCCTGCGACAACCAGCAGCAATAGCGAAAGCGCCACTTGCAAGATCACAAACAAGCGGCGGAGTTCCCATCTATGCTTGCCGCCCGTCAACGCGGTGGTTTCGGCTTTGAGCGCCGGAAGCAGGTCTGAGCGCGTGGATTGAACGGCTGGCGCTAAACCAAATAACAGTCCAGTCAGCAAAGAGCCGCCGAGTGTGAAGCCCAACACCCGCAAATCGAGTTTGAGGTCCAGTTGGGTGGGGACAAAGCCTTGCGGCAGAAAACGGAGCAAGACATCCGTGCCCCAGCGGGCAAAGAATAATCCCAGCAAGCCGCCCGAGACCGCCAGCAACAAACTTTCGGTCAGCAACTGCCGCGCCAGGCGGGAGCGCCCGGCGCCCAACGCCAGCCGCGTGGCCATCTCTTTTCGCCGCGCCACCGCCCGCGCCAACAACAGATTGGCCACATTGAGACAGGCAATCAGCAGGACGATCCCCGCCACGCACATCAAGATCTTCAAGGATGGTGAGAATTGATGGCTCAAACTTGAGGCGCCGTGCGCGGCGGAGAGGAGTTGAATGCGCCCCGCCCGGAAGTTGCGCGAACCCGCATCATCACCTGTTACCTGGCGCACATCCGGCTCACGGGCGATTTGATAAACGACATCCGTGGCGGCTTCGGCTTGTTGAAGGCTGACTCCAGGTTTCAGCCGCGCCATCACCTCGAGCCACGAATTGTCGCGCTGTTCGAAGATCGAAGTCTTTCGGCCCAATCCGTCCATCATCAGCGGAATGCGCACATCGGGGCCCACACCGACTTCGACGCCGTAGAAGCCGGGCCGCGTGACGCCGATCACCGTGAACGGATAGCCGTTGAGATGGATCGTCTTTCCTACAATATTTGGGTCTGCGGCCAAACGGCCTTGCCAAAAGTGATGGCTGATGACGGCTACGGGATGCGCGCCGGGCGTCTGATCGTCCGCTTCAGTAAAGACGCGGCCCAGCAAGGGGGGCACACCCAACACGGAAAAGAAATTGCCCGAGACCTCTTCGCACACTACACGTTCGGCCTGGCCACTGGCGCTCAGACTCACCAGGATCACGGCGCGCGCAAAGATACCGGAGAAGCTGGACTGCTTGTCTCGCAGTTCCTTAAACAGCGGGTAGGAGAAACCCGAAGCCGGCGACGACTGCCGTCCCGGCGCCCCTGTCGCAACGATGACGAGTTGTTCAGGTTCACTGACGGGCAAAGTCTTCAACAGCACTGCGTTCACCAAGCTGAAGATGGCCGTGTTCGCGCCGATGCCCAAGGCCAGCGTCAGCACGGTGATTAACGTAACGCCTGGATTCTTGAGTAGCATTCGTGCGCCGAAGCGCAGGTCTTGAAATGACGTTTCCAGCCTCGGCCACTGCCAGACTTCGCGGCTGCGCTCTTCAATCAGCGTCACATTACCGAATTCTCGATGAGCTTGGCGGATGGCCTCTTCACGTGACAAGCCGTCTTCCATCAGGTCTTCGATCTTTTCTTCCAGGTGCTCTCGTATCGATTCCGCAATCTCGTCATAGCGCCTGCGACGGGAGAAGATTTGTTTGAGCCATCCCATAGAGAACTCCTAAGATTTAACAGCGGCGAGCACGCGCATGATCCCGGCGAACATTTTTTCGAAGCTCGATCGTTCCTCTTCCAGATGTTTGAGTCCCGCATCCGTGAGGCGATAAATCCGAATCGGACGATTCTTCGCGGAGACTCCGACTTCCGATTCAAGCCAG
>DASTMP010000171.1:0-57371 GCA_035714085.1 Blastocatellia bacterium | reverse complement strand
CTTGACGGATGAAGAGTTCAGCCAGCTAGTCGATTTCGTGCGCAACGGACTGCTGGATCAACGGGCGAAGCCGGAGAATATACGCAAGCTGATTCCAAGGTCAGTCCCGAGCGGGTTTCCTGTGCTTAGATTTGAATAGGTCGGTTTGCAGGCTATAGATAGGCTGAAAAAACGTAATTACTCACATTCTCAGCCTGCGATAGCGGGCTGAGATCGACAAGAGCGTGAGTAGTTACGAAAAAACTATCGAACGGTCAGCGCGAAGGCGATAGCCTCGGCTATCGCCATCGCTCGCCCCGCCGCCCACGCCGTAGCCAGAGCTTCATCGCTCAATCCTGCGCGCACGGCCGCCAACCCTCGCTCATAATCGTCGCGGTAGAAGGGCAGCACCGATGCGCCGACGGCTTCGCGCAATGCTTCGCCGGCGCCGAACAACCTCGCCGCCCTTTCGTGATCGCCCTGGAACGCAAGGGTCTCCGCCAGCGACTCAAGGCTGCGCGAGATGAACCATCTCTCCCCCAGCTCCTGCAGGACGATCAGACTTTCTTGCAGGAATGCGACTGCCCGCTTGTAGTCGCCTCGCCGAAAAGCCAGGATGCCGAGGTTCCGCAATGGCAAGGCCAGTCCCCAGTTGTCTCCAGAGGCGCGGAAAACAGCGACGCTCTCCGCCAGAAACGACTGCGCCGACGGGTAATCCGCCTGAGCCTGAGCCACAACTCCGAGACTTGCCAGCGAGACGGCCAGACCGAACCGATCCTCACTTTGCCGGAAGATGGCGACGCTCTCTTCGGCCAGCGCGCGCGCGCGCGCGTATTCTCCATGACCCAGCAACTCAACGCTGAAAAAATGAAGCGCATGGGCAAGGCCCAATCGGTCTTGAATCTCTCGCAAAATCGCCACGCTCTCTTCCAATTGTGAGCGCGCCGCCGCGTGATCACCCTGGGCCCAGGCCAGTACCCCTTCCCCAAACAGCGCTTTGGCCAAATGTGGATTGCGGCCGTTTCTTGTGGATGATTGCGGATTGGAGGGCGCCGCCGTCTTGCCGTCAGGCGGCGCCCCGCATTCCAGATTCAGCGTTCTCCATTCCGCAATCGCCTCAGCGATCCATTTGCGTCCTTCGGTCCAGTCGCCGCGATGAAACCAGTACCAGAACATCGCTCCGGCCAGGCGCAAAGCAATTTCCGGTTCTTTCATCTCGATAGCATAACGCAGCGCCGCGCGCAGATTGCCGCGGTCATTAGCCAGTCGCGCCAGCCACTTTCGGCGCTCCGCCGTGTTGATCCGCGGCTCGATCTCTTCGGCCAGACGGAGGAAAAAACTGATGTGCCGACGCCGCACGGCTGAAGCCTCCGCGGAAGCGAGCAGACGCTCCCGTCCGTATTGTCGCACGGTTTCCAGCAGCTGATAACACGCCGCGCCGTCCTGCTCTCGCTCGACGACAGTGACGAGCGATTTGTCAACGAGACGGGATAAGAGGTCAAGCACATTGTCTTGCGCGATACCGGCGCCCGCGCAGACTACTTCCGCCGCTTCCAGCGTCAGGCTTCCTGCAAATACTGAGAGCCGAAGCAGCAACACTCGTTCCGCCGGGGCAAGGAGGTCGTAGCTCCAGTCAATCGTCGCGCGCAATGTCTGATGTCGCGGCAATTCGGCTCGGCCGCCGGACACGAGTAGCCGGAAGCCATCGTCCAGTCGCGCGGCGATCTGCTCGACGGCCAGCGCCTTCACTCGCGCGGCCGCCAGTTCAATCGCCAGCGGCAGGCCGTCGAGACGCCGGCAGATTTGCGCCACGGTCGCGGCGTTCTTTCCGGTCAAAGCGAAACGCGGCAGCGCCGCTGTCGCCCGCTCGACAAAGAGCCGAACGGCTTCACAATCCGCCAGCCCCTCTACTATCAGGGGATCGTCAGGATCAGTCAATGATAGCCCGGGCACGGGCCAGACGATCTCACCATTGAAGCCGAGCGCTTCACGGCTCGTGGCTATAACCTTTAAGTGGGGGCAGGCGCGCAACAGCTTGCTTGCCAATTCGGCGCAGGCTGCAATCAGATGCTCGCAGTTATCAAGCAGCAACAGCAGCTTCTTTGTACGCAGGTAGCTCACGAGCGTTTCGCTCAACTCGCGGCCGGACTGCTCACGCACACCAATCGTCGCCGCCACCGCTTGCGGCAGTAGCGCCGCATCCGACAACGCGGCCAACTCTACCCACCACACCTCCTCTTCCGCTTCGCCGACCAACTCGCTGGCTGCTTGAATGGCGAGCCGCGTCTTGCCAGAGCCTCCCGCGCCGGTGAGCGTCAACAGGCGCGCCCGCTCCAACAACCTTTTAATTTCGGCGATTTCGCGTTCGCGCCCGATAAAGCTGGTTAAGGGCAAGGGCAGATTGTTGGTCCTGATTTCGGCGATGAAGCGATAGCCCGACCGGTGCGCCGTTTCGATGAAGCGGGGCGTTTGCGGATCATCACCGAGCGCTTCGCGGAGTTCACGGATACAGACTTTCAGGACCGTGTCGCTGACGTTCGTCTTGGGCCACACGGCGTCGAGTAGCTCATCTTTCGTGACCAACCGGCCGGGGTGCTGGAGCAGGTAGCGCAGGACAGCGAATGTTTTCGGGCGTAATGAGATCACTCGCTCGCCACAGCGCAAATTTTGATTGACCGTGTCGAGACGGAACGGTGAGAAGATGATTTGTTCTTTGTGCTTCACGTCGCGCCTCAAGCGAAATTGAGAATTGAACCGAAATTGAACCGACTTGTTATGACTTGTCCAGCCTCGTTTCGCTATTTTCCTTCCCGAACTAGCTGAATGACAAGACGTGAAAGTGTTATGAAAAGAATGAAAATCACCCCTGGGTACGCACTCGGCGAAAGACATAATTATAGGAAGCCGCAGCATCGCCTCAGGTTTGGGGGGACTGATTCCTATCAATAGGTCTCTAGCCGAGACTGCACGCTGGAAGCGATGCGTACCCAGGGATTTTCCGCAGGAGTTGAGAAATGCTGCGTACCAGGCTAACCAAAGAATACGAACTCGAACTGCCCTTTATTTCCGCCGGAATGGGATTCATTGCGTTGCCGGAACTGGCCTCCGCTGTATCGAATGCTGGCGGGCTGGGGCTGCTGGGCGTAGGCGCCTCGCCGCCTCCGGTCACTCAGGCGATGATCGGGGCCATAAAATCGCAGACCTCGCGTCCGTTCGGCGTGAATTTCATTGTCGAGAAAACAGCCTTCGGCGCCTTAACGACTGATGAGCATATCGAAATCTGCGTCACGGAAGGAATCAGGGTGGTTGTCTTTTTCTGGAACTTGCCGCCCACCAGATGGGTTAAGCGACTGCACGGGGCCGGCGCGAAGGTGTGGATGCAAGTCGGTTCAGTCGAACAAGCGCGCAGAGCGGCGCAGGCGGGCGCAGACGCGATTATTGCGCAGGGAAGCGAAGCCGGCGGGCACAATCGTTCCAGCCGGCCGCTGTCCTCACTGGTTCCCGCCTTTGTTGACGCCATTGCGCCGACGCCAGTGATTGCGGCTGGCGGGATTGCCGACGGGCGGACTGTGGCTGCGGCTTTGGCGCTCGGCGCCGAAGCCGTCTGTGTAGGCACGCGCCTGGTCGCCAGCCGTGAAGCCAACGCTCACGAAGAGTACAAGCGGCGCATCGTGGCTGCGGACGTAGAGGACATCGTTCGCACTTCAATCTTCGGGCCCGAATGGCCCGATCAGCCGATGAGCGTCATCCGCAATCGCGTCGTCAGCGAATGGGAAGGGCGGGACGATCGCACGCCGCTTGCTCCCGAGCCGCCCCAGTTCATCGGGCGCACTTTGTTGGGCGGACAGGAATATCCCATGCCGAAGTTTTCCGCGATGCTTCCTACACCCGAAACAAGCGGTGACTTTGAGGAAATGTGCCTGGCCGCCGGCGAAGGCGCCGGGCTTGTGCGACAGATCAAACCGGCTGCGGAGATCGTTCACGAAATGATGAGAGAAACGAGACGCGTCATAGAAGGACGACTCGCCGCGATGCTTTTGAGATGAGCTTACGATCAGCCGCCCATCATTTTGTCGAACCACTCGACGCTGCTCCGCATGACCTTCAGCCACATTTTCGGTTCGGTCGGGCCGGGGCGCCACCAGCCTGCGCACGGGCACGCCTTGCCGCTTCAGCGCGTTGTACAGCTCGTAGCCCTGCACCCTCACTTTGTCGGCTTTGAATTAGCGGGCACAGTCTATCACCGGTTGTTCTTGTGTCCGGCGGGATCGGTGTATATGATCCCCGCTCAGAAAGCGGTAAACAAATCATCAATGGAGGCTCATTATGAAACGACTGGCAGTACTGTCAGGGCTTTTGCTCGCCGGCGCAATCTCTCTGATGGCGGCTCAACAACCACAACAGAGTCAGCCGGCTGCGCTAGAAATTCAGAAAGTCAAAGACAACCTTTACGTGATCACCGGCGGTGGCGGTAACACAGCGGCCTTCATCACGGAAAAGGGCGTCGTCGTGGTCGATACGAAACTTCCGAACAACGGGCCGGGCATCTTGGAGAAGATCAAATCGGTCACGCCCAAACCCGTGATTATGGTCATTAATACGCATACGCACGGCGACCACGTGGGCAGCAACAGCGCCTTCACCGGCGCCGTAGAGTTCGTCGCCCACGAGAATTGCAAGGCGAGAATGGAGACGATGCCCGCGTTTCAGTCCGAGGAAGGCAAGAAGTTCCTGCCCGGGAAGACCTACAAGGACAAGCTCAGCTTGCTGCAGGGCGCAGATAAGATCGATCTCTATTACTTTGGCCGCGGCCACACCAGCGGCGATACATTCGTCGTCTTCCCGGCGCTTAAGGTCATGCATGCCGGCGATCTGTTTGCCGGGAAGGCCGCGCCGATTATGGACACCAACAACGGCGGCAGTGGCCTCGAATATCCCAAGACTTTGGCGAAGGCCGCGGCCGGCATCAATGGCGTCGAGTCCGTCATCCCTGGTCACAGCACGGTAATGACCTGGAACGACTTCCGAGAGTATGGCGATTTCATCCGTGACCTGGTGGACGCCGTCGGGCAGGCCAAGAAGGATGGCAAGGACGCAGAACAGGCGGCCGCAGACATCAAGCTGCCCGAAAAATACAAGGACTACAACATGGGCCGGTTGAAGGCCGATGTCACCACAATCTACTCTGAGCTGAATAGTAAGTAGGCCAGCCGCCGCTTAAGCCGCCGAAACACAGGGATGCGCCAAGAATTCACAAACTGCAAAGCCGTAGCGGAATCAATCTCACTCCGCACGGCTTTGCTTTTGACGGTTCTGGTCGGGCTGGTCGCGTCCATTAACGCTCACCCGGTCCCGTTCAGCTATCTAGATTTGCGTCTGGGCCAGAACCAGGGCCAACTGGAAGGCTCTCTCGTCGCGCATGTCACCTATCTCGCGCGCGAGTTGAACATGACGCCGGCCGAGGCGCTGCTTGACCCGGCGACCGTTGAGTCGAAGAAGGAGGCCATCCTGAGTCTCTTACGGCCCCGCATACTGCTGGCGGCTGACGGCCAGGCGCTCGACATGGAGCTTTTGCGCATTGAACCACTGCCTGATCGCCAAGCAGTGGCGCTGCATCTGCGCTTTAACACGAAGGCTTTTCCGGCTGTGCTCAGAATACAGTGTACGCTCTTTACCAGCGAACCTGAGCACCAGACCTTTCTCAACATTTATGAAGAGGGACTGCTGGCTCATCAGGAAATCTTCGATAATGGCCATACGACCCTCGAATACTTTACCGGCAGCCGCCAAGTCGCGTTTGCTGTCGTGAAAAAGTTCATCCCCCTCGGCGTCTATCACATCTTCACCGGGCCTGATCACATTCTCTTCATCGTGGGGCTGCTGCTGATGGGAGGAAGCCTGATGCGGCTGTTGAGCATAGTAACCGCATTCACCATCGCCCACAGCATCACCCTATCGCTCGCCGCGTTGGATGTGGTCAATCCTCCGGCGCGCCTGATCGAGCCGGCCATTGCGCTGAGCATTATTTATGTCGGCATAGACAATCTGATGGTCGGCAAGTCGGGCTGGGATGTGCGCGCCTGGATAGCCTTCTTCTTCGGCCTCGTACACGGTTTCGGATTCGCGGGCGTGCTGCGGGAATTCGAATTGCCGCGCCGGGCGCTGGGGTGGTCGCTCTTCTCGTTCAATTTCGGCGTGGAGATCGGGCAGGTGTGCATCGTCGTGGTCGTAGCCTCGCTGCTCACCGGCCTGCGAAATCGCAATAAGGATCTCGGCCAGAGAGTCGCGACCGTCGGCTCAGTGATCGTGATCCTGGCGGGAAGTTACTGGTTCATACAGCGGGTCTTCTTTTAGAACGCTTTGCAATTGCATATATGGTAACAACCACGGGGGACACGGGTCCCCCGTGGTTGTTCTTTCCGTATACACAATTGAAGTCCGGCCTAGGACGAATGAAGCGAAACAGACAATCGATTTTTATCCAACTGAGAGTGAATTGATGAAAACTCTTTACGATCCGATAGAGCCTTTTCAGCAGGAGATGCTGAAGGTGTCTGATATCCATGAGATTTATTACGAGCAGTGCGGTAATCCTAACGGTCAGCCTGTCGTCTTTCTGCACGGCGGGCCGGGCGGTGGATTGACCCCAAAATATCGCTGCTTCTTCGACCCGGAGGCCTATCGAATTGTACTGTTCGATCAACGAGGGGCAGGCAAAAGCGCTCCGCATGCCTCTTTGGAAGAAAACACGACCTGGCATCTGGTCTCGGATATCGAGCGGCTGCGCCAGCATCTTGGCGTAGAAAAGTGGATGGTCTTCGGCGGTTCGTGGGGAAGCACTCTTGCTCTGGCTTACGCGCAGACTCATCCTGAGCGCGTTAGCTCGCTCGTGCTGCGCGGCGTCTTTTTGTGCCGCCCGAAAGAGATTGGCTGGTTCTACCAGGAAGGCGCGAGCGCAATCTTCCCCGACGTGTGGGAGCAATATATGGGCGTCATCCCCGAACCTGAGCGTGGCAATATGCTCGAAGCATATTACGGGCGGCTCACCAGCGAAGATGAATCCGTTCGTCTGGAGGCCGCGCGGGCATGGAGCGTCTGGGAGGGCAGCACGTCGAAGCTGATACCTGATCAGAATCTGATTGATGATTTCAGCGAGGCGCACATGGCGCTTTCACTCGCGCGCATCGAAGCGCATTACTTCATAAACAATGCGTTTTTCGAGACGGACAATTACCTGCTCGAAAATGTCGACAAGATTCGCGGCATTCCAGCCGTGATCGTTCAGGGGCGGTACGACGTAGTCTGCCCGATGATGAGCGCATGGGCGCTCCATCGCGCCTGGCCTGAGGCGGAGTTTATCGTCGTTGGCGACGCAGGACATTCAGCCACTGAAGCGGGCATCACTAGCGCGCTTGTCGACGCGACGGATCGCTTCAGAATTCAGAAAACTTGATTCTGCGCTTTGCGTAAAACTGGCGGCGGAGCTCTCAGGCCTTGTTAGAACAATCCCTTGTCTAAGGCTCGGGGGCGCTATTTCTTTTTCTGGCCGGGCTGCTCCATCACACAATTGAAATTCGCCGCATCATCCGTGCTACCGCTCCCTTTGTAGCGGGCCACTTGCGGATACGGGCAAAGCGGGCGTGTGCGCGGCGTCGGCGCCTGCGGATTCGCGCCTTGCCGTTTCGTAGCAATGACCTGGTCCGGCGCGACTCCCTGTTCCACCCAGCGCTCGAGCGCCAGTGTCAAATCATGTTGCGGGTCGGATTGCGCGCTGGTGACCATCTGGCCGAAGCTGTCCGGGCCTGGCCCGCCGGCGCAATGCTGCATGCCCGGCGCCATAAACAGCCGCATGAAGCTGTTCGTCTGTCGCTGCCCCATGTTCGCCACCACGGTCTGAAAATAGTTGATGGTGTTCATCGGCGGCAGCGCCGCATCGTTCCAGCCATGATAAAGAATCAGCTTGCCGCCGCGCGCGCTGAACGCTTTCAGATTTGGATCAGTCGCATTCAACACCGGCGCCAGTTTTTCATTCGCCACCTTACCATCGCGCTCAAGATCGAAGGTTTTATAGTCCCAGTTCGGATCGTTGTAGACCATATTCTTGAAGGCCTGCGTGGAGAAAAAGAATTGCAGAGCCGCCGTTTGCGTCGCGCCCGTGATCCACGCCGTCCAGCCGCCAAGCCCTGTTTCGCCGCCCGGCGTAAAACCGGGGATGATTAGCTGCCCTTTGGCGTTGCGCGGCCCGGCGTAGATTTTCTTCAGCGCGGCGATTTGCTTTTCAGTCAGGCACTCATCGGTTTCAGCGCTTTTACACAGCAGAACCGCAGAGTCGAAGACGCATTTTGTAGGATCATCCAACACGCCATCGGTCACGCCATCGCGCGCGTCGCAAGCCGCGAGCGCGGCGGCCTCAATGGCCTTCAATTTTTTCGCCGGAATGTAGCTGGCCGGATCATTCAGCGTCGTCTGCATATTCCAGGCGAAGCCCGTGAGGATCTGGCTGAAGGCGTTCGCCGGAGCGCCGGCGATGACGCCATCGTAATCATTGGGGTAACGCTGCGCCTCCATCAAAGCCTGCCGCCCGCCGTTCGAGCAACTGGCAAAGTAGGAACGCTTCGGCTCGTCGCCGTAGAAAGCTTTGACAATGAGCTTGGCTTTTTCGGTCATTTCGTGAATCGCGCGATAGCCGTAATCCACAATCTTTTCGGGATGTCCCCGCGCCCAACTCGCATCGGCGCCGCTGTGCCCGGTATCGGTTGATGCCGTGGCGTACCCGCGCGCCAATGCGCCCGCCAGTCCCGTGTAAGAGATCGAACCGGCGAAGCCGCCATTGCCGATCCCATGAAATTTGCCGTTCCAATTCGCGCCAGGCAGCCAGACTTCAAACTTGATCTCCGAATCATTCGTCGGTTTGATCACGCCGGCCACACGACAAAAGGCGGGCAATTCTTTGTAAGGCGCGGCGGAACCCGACGGCGGCGCGAACGCTCCCGCCGCCACGGATTGCGCCGCCGTAATCGTCGTATTGGGCAGTTTCAACTCGGCCAGTCCTTCGCACGTGGCGGCGGAGACAGAGCCGAACGCCAGCGCAGTAAGCGGCAGAACAACCAACCACCGCCAATAAAGTTTGCGTCGTGATGTTTTATTCATTCAGAACCTCACATTGTGACAACTGATTATTATTTGCCTGGCGCATTGCTCGGAACGGGAGTGAAAAGCAAATCCTGAAAATCGAAGCTGAAGTCCGTCAGCGGCGAGACGGGAACCATCTTCATCTGGTCGATGCCGCCGCCTGGTTTGAGCGCGAAAGTAACGAAGGCGTCCGCATTCAAACTCCGGTCGCGCCAGCGGGCGACGAAGGTGTCGTATTGCCAGTGTTCCAGATCGCCCACCAGCCCTGGCGTATGGCTGAAACGGAGGACGAGTTTGGCGTCTTCGAGCGCAATCGTTACCTCTCCGTACCATGCGTCGTTGTACTGCCCGGCGTATTTCGCCAGCGGCAGCGACGGCTTCGACTCGGCGTTGCGCGCGACGTTTTGCATCTTCTCCATTTCTTTCGCCTGCGCCAACTGCTGTTCAGAGACGCTGCGAAAGGCGCTGATCCAATCAGTGGCGGGAGCGTTCAGATAATGGTCAATGATGTGATAAGAGATCGCTTCCATCGCGCCGCCCGCTTCCTGATTCGTGAGCGCGACAATTCCGAGTTTCATGTCGGGGATCATCCGCACTCTCGACACCATCCCGGCCAGCCCGCCACTGTGGCTGACAATCTTGTGGCCGCGGTAATCGTTCAGGCCCCAGCCCAGCCCATAGGCGGAGAAATTCGAGCGCAAGGTTGACAGCGGCGGCGGCGGATTGCCCACCGCGATTGGCGTCTGCGCCGACCACATCTCACGCGACTGTCTCTGACTGAACAACCGGCGATCGCCATTTTGCCCGCCCCCGTTTTGCCCGCTATGGATCGCCCCTTCGTCGAGTTGCGTGATTACCCACTTCGCCATCTCCGCGACGTTCGAGTTGATGGCGCCGGCAGGCGCGGTATTGTCCAGGTTCATGTACGGAACAGGTTGCAACCGGCCCTCGACCTTCTGATGCGGAGAGACGAAGTTGCCGCCCGGTCGCAAATCTTTGACGCTCGTGTTGCTGGCAGTCATGCCGAGCGGCGCGAAGATTCGCTCCTTGATGAAATCGTCCCAGCTTTTACCCGAGACCGCGGCGACGACCTGACCCGCGACAAGATAAAGAACGTTGTCGTATGCGTATTTACTGCGAAAGCTTGTCGCCGGTTTGATGTAACGCAAACGAGCGACAATCTCTTCGCGCGTGAACGTCGTCGGCGGGAAAAACATCAGATCGCCCGCGCCCAATCCAAGTCCGCTGCGATGCGTCAGCAGATCGCGGACCGTCATCTCGCGCGTGACGTAAGGGTCATACATTTGAAAGCCGGGCAGATGCTTCGTTACCGGATCGTCCCAACTGATCTTGCCTTCATCCACCAGGATCGCCAGCGCGGCGGCCGTGAAGGCCTTGGTGTTTGATGCGATGCCGAACAATGTCCGCTCATCCACGGGCGCAGGCTCGCCGAGCTTGCGCACGCCGTATCCTTTGACGAGCGCGACCTTGCTGTCTTTGACAATGGCGATGGCGATGCCGGGAACTTCGAACTCTTTGAGCGCTCGCGCGACATAAGCGTCCAGATCCGGCGGCGGTTCGGTTTGCGCCAGGACTTGCGCGCCTGCCAACAGAATCAGGCAGAACGCGAATAAGCAGAGAAGCTTCTTTTTCATCGGTTAATCTCCTGTTCGTCATTTAACAGAAGCGAGTGCAAATTAAAGATAAATACCATCAACTACTTGAATATGCGCGGGCTTCATTTGACTGGGACAGCCAGCGTGTCGTGATGTTGGAGAATCAGTGAGCGCAAGTACGGTCCTATGTGGCGAGCCGATTCAAATCCGGCGGCGCGCGCCGCCTCCTCCTGGTCTTTTTCGGCGATGTCCGCGCTCTCGGCGTAGTGCTTCAAATCCCGATACAGCCCCAGCGTGAACAGGTCCCACGACGCGCCCTGGTCGCGGACGAAGATGAAATTTCCCGGCCGTTTCAATTTCCGTAGATAAGCGTTCTCCATCTCACGCTCCTTGTAAAGCTCGGCGTGTTTGCCGGGCAACGAGATGAAGATTTCCATGTGGAAGAATCCGGCTTGCGGAATCGCCGCTTTCAAATCCGCCAGTGGCGGGCCCTGGACGAACAAATCTTCCTGCCAGGCGATCAGCTCTTCGAGCTTCGCCGCGAATTGTCGTTCGACCTGTTTTCGTTTCATTACGCGGTCCGACTGGTAATACTCCGAGTAACTTCCGACCGGCAGCAGTAACATCAAGTCCCACTTGTCGCCCTGGCTGTGCCGAATGATGAGCGGCGCTTCGTCGCCGCTCGCGGCGTAACCGGGCGCGCGTTTTTTGTAGAGGTCAATCAATTCGAGCAGTTTGCCGGGCGCTGCCTGCACGAACTTCGCCTCGTATAGATACGCTGGTTCAGCGGCCCGAGCCGTCGCAGCCAGAAGAATGATCAATGCTGTCAGTGAAACAGTTCGCATCGTTTTCTCCGCAATTTTTACCGCGTGTATCTGCCGTTGGGAATACGGACCGGGCCGGGATGGAAGAATTTCTCCGGCGACATCACTCCGTCCTTTTTGAAGACTACGCCGTTCTTCATCACGAACTGCACATTGCGCAGCGCGTCAATATCAGCGAGCGGATCGCCCGCGACGGCTATCAGATCGGCGAAGAGCCCAGGTTTAATGGGACCGCGCTCCTTGATGATGTCGGCGGCCTTGTAGCCATTGATCGTGATCGCTCGCAGGATGTCGGCCGGAGGAATATTCGCCGCTTTCCACGTGTCCAAAAAGGCGATGGTCAGGTCGCCGCGGCTCATCCACTCGCCGGTCTTTTCGTCCTTCATCCGCTCGTTCCAGTAATCGAAATCGGTCGAGAAGGTCAGCGGAACCTTCTTCTCCCAGGCGTCGCGCAGCTTTGCGACCGTCTGTTTGAAGGCCGCTTCGCTGCCGCGATATTTGCTGAAAGGGGTGTCGGTACCCGCCAGGAAGATGCCCTTCTCGGCCATCTGGCGGTGGTGCTCGGGCGTCAGCGCATTGCCGTGGCTGATGATGTATATGCCGGCGTCAATCGCCCGTTGCGCGCCTTCTGGAGTCTGCACGTGCCCATCGACTTTACATCCGCCTTTAGCGGCCTCGCTGATGGCCAGCTTGATGTCCTCGACCGAATAACCCCACGGCTTGCAATCAATGCAGAGCTTGATCGTCTTCGCGCCAAACAGCATGTTTTCCCGAACGGCCCGGACGATCTCGTCGTGACTGTTGGCGTCAATGTATTCCGGGTAGACGATGTTGTGTTGTTTATACATCTCCGGAGTCGGCCAGAATTGCCCGCCCGCGCCGCCGATGATAATGCCGGACGGAATCACGGTCGGCCCAGGCAACCAACCCTGCTCGATGGCCTGGCGCAGAGCCGTATCGGCGTACATTCCGTTGTTGCCCACGTCACGAATGACAGTGAAGCCGGAGTTGAGCAGTTGAATGCCGTTCGACGCGGCCTGGATAGCGCGCAACGGCGTCGAATCCATCACGTAAGTCAGGTAGTAGTAATTGTTCTCCGGCTGCTCCTTGTAGGTAATCGACATATGTGTGTGCGCGTCAACTAGACCGGGCAGCACTGTGAGTTTCGACAGATCGATGACGGTCGCTCCGGCGGGGATGGCCAGGTTTGCGCCTATTTCCTTGATCTTCTCGCCTTCGATGATGATGACCTGATTGGCGGTCGCTGTTCCGGTCTCAGGATCAACAAGGCGGCCCGCCTTGATGGCCGTGATCGCGGCGGGTTGCGCAGGGGATTGCGCCGCAATTCGGCTCGCCATTAGCGCCAACAGCAACAGACAAAAAGTACCCGTTCGTTTATTCATCAGCTTTTCCTCTATCAAAGTGGGTGAACAAAAGTTTTATATGCGCTCAGGGCTGCGATATAACTGACTACTGGCAACTGACGGCTGATGACTGGTTCAAAATAATAATAAACGACTGGCGCTTAGCGCTGCTTTTTTTTATTTCATCAGTCGTCAGTTTTCGGTCGTCATTCGTCAGGAATTTCTTTTCCTTAACACCTGAGCGAAAACCGCTGTATTCTGGGCGATTCACTTAGCGTGCGTTTTTGTACACCTTGCCGCCCTTCATCACGAAGACGACGCGAGTCAGGGCGGTGATGTCATGCGTCGGGTCGCCGTCGACGGCGATCAAGTCGGCTTCGAATCCCGGCGCGAGCGCGCCGATGCTGTTTTCCAGATTGAGCGATTTCGCCGCCAGCGAAGTCGCCGATGTGATCGCATCCATCGGTTTCTGGCCGCCTTCGCGAACGCGCGCAATCAGTTCGTCGGCGTTCCGGCCATGCGCGCCCGCGACGGCGTCGGTTCCCAGCACGAGTTTCAGCCCCGGCGTGGCGACGGCTTTTTTGATCATCGCATTGTTCAGCGCGACAGCCTTCTCCATGTAAGCGAAACCTTCTTCGGTGTAGTTGCCGATGCCGAGAAACCTGGATTTGTTCCGCAGATAGTTCTGGAGCACTAGACCGACGTTGGGGTCGAAATAGACGCCGCGTTCCGCCATCAGCTTGAGGGCTTCGTCATCCACGAAAACGCCGTGTTCGATCTGACCGCAACCTGCGCGGACGGCGGCTTTGATCGCTTCGGCCGCATGAGCGTGAACCATCGTCCGCAGCCCCTGCGCTTTCGCTTCGCCGCATACAGCCACGAGTTGTTCGTCGGTCATTGTCTGGCCGCCGCCGTCGCGGATGCTCTTCGACGCGAATATCTTCACGACATCGGCGCCGTCGGCCTTCAGCTTGCGGACGAGATCGCGGAGTTGATCAGGCGTCCCGCTGTTTTCGTTGAGTTGGCGGATCGAAGTGAGGATGCGCGGTCCGGGCAGGGCGCCGCGCGCGACGGCTTCACGCAGAGGGACATCCGCCGCCGCGCCGACGCTCTGCACTGTGGTGAACCCGGCCATCAAGGTCGCGTAAGCGTTCTCCGCCGTGTAATAAGCCTCCTGCGCGGGAGTCTCGCCGCGATTGCTCGCCCGTCCGTCCTGGCCGAAGTGGTAGCTGATGTGGACGTGCGTATCAATCAACCCGGGCAATATAGTCAGCGTCCGCAGGTCGTAAGTCGGAGCCGTCGTTTCCGAATCGATTTTCAGAATCTTCGATCCCTGAATCACGATGTTCGCGTTGCGCTGAGCGCCGCCTTTTCCATCCAGCAGCATCCCCGCCCGAATGACGATCGTGGGTTCCTGCCCGGCCAACTGCGCCACAAAGAGAAGAGACATCATCGCCAGCAATAGAAGCTTACGCATTCTGTCCTCCATGGATTTTCACTGAAGAGTTTTCGCTATTTGATCGCCAGCGCATTTGGCGGCGAAGCCACGCCGCCGAGTTTGTTGAGCGGCGCGGCGGTGAAGAAAAATTCGTAGCGCTGATCAGCCGCGCAAGCCGCGGCCAGAGCGTCCAACTGGAACATCTCGCCGATGGGCATGCCCCACAAGCCGATAATCGTGCCGTGCATCATTCCCGGATTCTCGTCTTTGTCGGGAGTGGCGGGCGGTAAAGCTTCAAAAGGCGGATTGTCGCTGACGATCGCGGCGAAATGGTTGTCCCAGAGAAAGCGCAGCGAATCTTCGCCCTGCTCCAAACCGGCGATCTGCAACGCGCCGGGTTGCGCGAGCTGTGTTCGCTGCTCTTCACTCAAACCGCAATACCATTCGATCCATCCAGTGCGCAGTATCAGGATATCGCCGGTTTGAAATTGCAGGCCTTGCCAATCCGCCGCCGCCTGAAATTGCTCGGGCGTAATTCCGTAACGCTCGCCTGGATTGAAGGCGATGCCATGCGCGGCGGCGAAACGCTGGAAATCAATCAATACGCCCCGCCCCGCGATGCCGCGCCGCGCCCAATTATGAATTCCATTGCGAGCGTTGGCCTGGTCGGCGATCTGCTCTTCAGTCACGCCATTGTAAAAGCCATACTGCCGATGCCCGAAATGGCGCATACCGTCCCATTGCGAAGATGATTGCGTGTTGAAGTTATCGTAAATATCGTCGAAGACGTTCTTGCGCCGCCTGTTTATTGTATGGCGCAAGGCCGCGCGGTTGAACAGCGGCGGATGCGGCAATTCCAATTCCCAGTTCATAGCGAAAACCTGGCCGGTCTTCACCAACTGAGCGGCTGCGGCCACGCGTTCCGGCGTCAGCAAATTCAGCGTCCCGATTTGATCGTCATCGCCGAAGACGCCCCAGGCGGAATGCGGCGGATAATCGGGCTTGATCGGCAATTCATCGAAAGTTGGCAAACGTTCCGGAAGGCTCATTAATGTCTAGCTCCTTTTTCACGTTGTTATTTTGCAAATTACACATTTTTAGAAAAGGTGATTACCCGTGGGCTAATGCGGCGCCTCTGCCGTCCAGTTGACCACGACGGAGAATGGTGATGGGCTACCTTCCTGCAACTTGCGGACGAAGAGAAAACGTCGGCCGTCGGCCGTCGCCGCATAGTCGGCGTAGTACACCTTCGCCTCTGCGAGATTGAACAGCGTCTTTGGCAGGCCAGCCTCGAACGCGTCGCCGCGCTTCACGTCCACCGCCATCAGCTTCCCGTCAGTAGAGCAATAGAACAGTTCTTTCCCATCACCGCGCCATTGCGGATGGTGACCGCCATTGGTCGAGACCTGCCACCTACCGCCCGACGCCGGAAAAGTTTGCACGTAAACTTCGGACCGCCCTGACTCGTTTGTCCGGTAGGCGATCCAACGTCCGTCAGGGGAGAACTGCGCGTCAGTATCCCAGAACGGCGTCTGCAAAAATGGAAATGGCTTGCGGTCTCCCTCCAGCGGCAAGGCCCACAGATCATCACCCGATTTCGGATCACTCCGCCCATAGAGGAGGAATTTGCCGTCCGAAGAACAACTGCTGGGAAGCAGCGGAACGTCCGACTGAAGCAACAGCTCATCCTGTCCAACGCCGCTCGCCAGCTTTTGATAAATCTGATAGGTCCCCGTTCGATTGGACGCCCAAACAATCCGATTCCCGTCGTGCGACCAGATCGGAAGCGTATCATCGGCAGGGTCGAAGGTCAGCCGCGACTCCGTGCCGCGCGTCAGATCAATCACATAGAGGTCTTGTCGCCGAGTCCTGGCATCCATCCGCGCTACCACTACTCGCTTCCCATCAGGCGCCAGCCTCGGATGATTTTGATAGGGTCCTGAGGCGCCGATAGATTCAAGCGGCTTGCCTGCCCGGTCAATCCAACCGAGTTGTGTGACCTCGTCGATGCGACGCGACTGATAGATGAGAATGCCGGTGTCTGAGACGAAGAAGCTCCAAGGCTCGACTTGATCGGCGACGGGGAACGGGTCGCCTGTGAGAGTGAGCCGCCTGGCGTCAAACGGCTGCGCCAACAACGCCCCTTCGCGCAGGAAGAGCAGCCAGCCCTTGCTTGCGTCTCCGGAAGCCGAAGCCGCGTATATCCCATCGGAATCCGCCGTCAGGAGGCGTCTCTCTTCTTTTCCATCAAGAGAGGCGAGGTAAATCCCCGGCTCTTGTGATGCCTTGGCGTAATGCAGAAAGTGGCGGCCGTCAGGTAAGAAATAAGGCCGCACCATCGGACTATTCTGGCGGTACCCGCCAGGCGCCGTGGCCGGCTCACCGCCTATGACTGGAATCGGCTCTCCGCCTGTGGCCGGAACGCGATACATGAGATCAGCTGCGACATAGAGAATCACGCCGTCGCTACCCCATGAGCCGCCGCCTGTGTTGACATTGCTCCCTATATTGCACAAGGTTTGCGGCGTCCCGCCTGCCACATCGATCTTCTTGAGTTTGCCACCGGCGAAAAATCCAATCGAGCGGCTGTCCGGCGACCAGAAGTAATTGAAGCTGCCTTCAGTCCCGGACAGCGGATGCGCCGTGAAACCGTCCAGCGGACGCAACCAGATCTGGCTCTTGCCTTCACTGGAGGCGGTGAAGATCAGGTTGCGGCCATCAGGGGAGATTACCGCTCTGCCATAGTTGGTGGCCCTCTCCGGCGGGACGATGGTAAAGCGCAAGGCGGCGCGTTCCGCTTGTTGACGTGAAAAATACGCCCACGCCGCGACTAGCGTCGTGAGCGCAAGTAAGACAGTCGCCGCTAACCAGATCAACCTCTCGCGACCGAGCCATCGCGCCGCGCCCATACGCCCTGTTACCGCGGGCAATACCGCCGTCGTTTGTAGCCGCGGGCTTGAAGACCCGAAGCTTCCAGAAGACAGAGCATCGAGCGCAAAGGCAAGATCGTGCGCGGAGTAAAACCGCCGCTCCGGCTGCTTTTCCAGACACCTCCGCACGATCATTTCCAACTGCGGGCTGATTCGCTCTTTCGTTTCGCCGAAATCCGGCGGGTCTTCCTTCAGGATCGCGTTCATTACCTCGATGGCCGAATCGCCGTGAAAGGCGCGCTGCCCTGTGAGCATTTCGTATAGGATCACGCCGAACGCGAAAATGTCCGAGCGATGATCAGTTTCCTGTCCGCGCACCTGCTCCGGCGACATGTAACCGACCGTGCCCATAATCACGCCCGGATCGGTAATCCGTTTTTGCGTGGGCGCGTCCTTGTCTATGCCGCCGAACTGCTGCGGGCGTAGTTTCGCCAGACCGAAATCGAGGATCTTCACCCGCCCGTCGTTCGTGATGAAAAGGTTCTCCGGCTTCAGGTCACGATGGACGACGCCTTTGGCGTGCGCTGCGGCCAGTCCCTCGGCGATCTGACGCGCGTAACCGACCGCCTTTCGCGGAGCGATTGCGCCCTGCTTTATCAACTCGCTCAGCTCTTCGCCTTCGAGTAATTCGGCGACGATATAGGGCGCGCCTTCGTGATCGCCGATGTCGTAAACCGTGAGGATGTTCGGGTGGTTGAGCGCCGAGGTGGCGCGGGCTTCCTGTTCGAAGCGGCGCAAACGGTCGGCGTCTTGCGCAAACGAAGCGGGAAGGGCTTTGATGGCGACTTCGCGATTGAGCCGCATGTCGCGCGCACGATAGACTTCGCCCATCCCGCCCGCGCCGAGCGGCGCGATGATTTCGTAATGATTGAAGTGTGCGCCGGCGGTAATCGCCATCTTGGGGTCTCCGGAATGTCTCTTGATGGATCAAGGAAAAGCGCGCGCAGTGTAGCATCGGCGCTTCGATGTCGTTATGCCAGACTGATCCCCATCTGATCAGCGAGTTTCAGGATGTACTGTTTGCCTTCTTCGTACTCAGCGGGGGAACTCAGGTGCTCCAGCATCAATGGCGCCTCGAAAGGAAGCTCCGTGATGTTGGTCAGATAGGCGCGGTAATCAATGCCGCCGCGACCTGGTATCGTCTCGGCGAAATGAACATTTTTCCCGTGCAGGTCTTTCGCGTGACAGGAACAAACCCAGCGGCCAAGTTTGCGAAAGAGATCGTTGATGATTTCGGCGTTGCGATAATAACGCTCCGGGCTGTTGATGACGTTGCAAATGTCCACGTGGACGCCGAGGCCGGGGCGCGCGACGGCCTTCAACAATTTCAGGTAGGCGTCGGCGCCATCGGGCAGACTCCACCCCATCATCTCGATCGTGAATTTCGTGCGCCGGGGTTTGACCGCGTCGATGACCTTGCGACAGTTTTCAACCGTGGCCTCAAAGAACTCCCGCGATAGATTGCGCGCGTCGGGACCGTCCCACTGCTTCGGATTGAAAGAACCGGCGATGTCGACGCAATTGCGAGCGCCGACCGCTTCGGCCAACGCAAGCCGTTCGATCACGTAGTTGAGGTTCTCCCGCCGCTTCCCCGCGTCGGCCTCGAGCATGTTGCGCCAGGCCCCGACCTCCGCGATCACGACATTCTCCGCCGCAAAGGCCCGCTCGATAGCCTTGACGCGCTCGGACTCCGCCACACTGGCCTGCGGGCAGTAGGCCGCGTTGTAGCCAAGCGCGCGGTGCGCGCGCGCGAGTTCAGACGGATCTTCGCTCTTGAGAAAGATTGGGCCGCCCAAACGCAGCTTGCTGCGAGGCGCCGCTCCACGCGCTGTCATCATCGCGGCGACCGAAACCGCCAATCCGCCCATGCCTCCGATGAAATGACGACGTGAATAAAGGTTAGATGCTTTATCTGTCATCTTATTTACTTCTTTATCTCCGCCACCCAGTTAACAACCACGTTGATCGGCGCAGGCGCAACCTCCGGCCAGGTGATTACCAGGAACCGTTGCCCATCGCGGGTCACAACGAAGCGATTCCTGCCGACGCCTGGGAGTGGCGTCCCAAAAAGAAGCTTCGGCGGCCCCGCCGCGAACGCGCCGGAGCTGGCTTTGACCTCCGCGGCCATCAGCTCTTTGTTGTTGGCGATAAAGAACAACTCCTTACCGTCCCGCCGCCACTGCGGTTGCACGCCGCCGCTCACCGAAACCTGCCACCTTCCGCTGAGTTGCGGGAATGTCGCCACGTAGATCTCATTCCGGCCCGATTCATCTGAGTCGTATGCGACCCACCGGCCATCCGGCGAGATGACGGCGTCAGCTTCATTGAACTGTGTTTTGATGAATGGCTTCGGATTGCGCTCTCCCTCCAGAGGGAGCATCCAGAGGTCGACTTTCGTTGCATTGTCGCCGGCATTCGTGTTGTAGAGCAGCAGCCGCCCGTCGGGCGACAAATCTTCGACGTTCTTATAATCAGGCGAAGCGTAAATGAGTTCTTCATCTTCGGCGGCGTCAACCTTCTTTTGAAAGATATCGCGTGGACCCTTGCGATCCGAAGTAAAGAAAATTCGGCTGCCGTCTTTTGACCAGACTGGATTGAGGTCGTCCGCCGGATCAAAAGTGAAACGCGACCTGGCGCCGCGCGCCAGATCAAACAGCCAGATGTCGCGCTTATTTGTTTTATGATCAAAAATGTTTACAGCCAGCCGCTCGTCGTCGGCCGAAAGACTCGGATTGCTGTACTCGGCCGCATCGCCGACTGTCCCGAGTCGCTTACCGTTGCGATCGAACCATACAAGTTGTGGCTTCTGCGCTCCTTCCCGAAACGCCAGCGTCCCGTTCTCCGCGGCGCTGACGTGTGGGATAACGGAATAGGTCTTCACTTGCTCGGCGATCAGAAAAGGCGCGCCGGTGAGCTGAAGCGCGCGGGTATCGAACGGTTGCCCCATCAACGCGCCATCTTTGACATAGAGCAGATAGCCTGCGGCATACACCGCGCCGTAGACCGAACTCAGCACCTGATGCGTCGCTTTGTCGGAAAGTGAGCCGGCGTAAACGCCGCTCTGCCCGGCTTGTTTTCCGAAGGCGTAGTAAAGGAAATGTTCGCCGTCCGGCAGAAATTGCGGTAGCGAGTGAGAATATCTTGACGGCTCGGGTGTTGTCAGCGCAGTGGGAACTCCGCCAGTAGCCGGCACGCGATAAAGCGACCCACCGTTTGTCGGCGCTACGATAATGTCGCCCACCCGATTCCACGAACCTCCGCCGGCGATACTGGCTTCGCACAACGTTTGCGGCGCTCCGCCAGATACTTCGACCCGCTTCAACTTCCCCGCGCCGAAGAATGCGATGGAGCGGCTGTCCGGCGACCAGAACGGGAGCACGGCGCCTTCTGTTCCGGGTAGCGATTGCGCCAAGAAAGAATTCATCGGGCGCAGGTAAAGGAGCATCTTTCCTGTCTCATCGAAGGCGCTAAAGGCCAGAAGCCGCCCGTCTGGCGAGAGGGCGAAAGATGGTTCGTAGAAACTCGTCTTTTCCGGCGGGAGGATCTTAAGGCGCACGACCTGCGCCTCCGGGCGCCCGCGACTGAGCCAGACCGCGCCCAGCGCCAACGCGGCGATCAATGCAAACATACCTGCGGCAATCCATGCAACGTACCCACGCAAGCCGCCGCGCTTCGCAAACGTTGTAGTGTCCGGCGCGGACGCCACGATCGATTGATTCGAACCAGATAAGCTTGAAGATTCCACCGCTTCAAGCGCAAAGCCGAGATCGTGCGCGGAATGAAATCTGTGTTCCGGCTTCTTCTCCAGACAACGCCGCAGGACCTTTTCCAGCCCGGGCGCGATTTTCATTCCCGATTCGCCCAAATCCGCCGGATCTTCCTTCAGGATCGCGTTCATCACCTCAATGGCCGAATCGCCGCGAAAGGCGCGCCGCCCGCTGAGCATTTCATAAAGGATCACGCCGAACGAGAAAATGTCCGAGCGATGATCCGTCTCCCGCCCTCGCACCTGCTCCGGCGACATGTAACCGACCGTGCCCATGATCACGCCAGGATCGGTGATGCGTTTTTGCGTGGGCGCGTCTTTGTCTATGCCGCCGAATTGCTGAGGGCGGAGTTTGGCAAGACCGAAGTCGAGAATCTTCACCCGCCCATCTTTCGTGACGAACAGGTTCTCCGGTTTCAGATCTCGATGGATAATTCCTTTGGCGTGAGCGGCGGCCAGCCCCTCGGCGATCTGCCGAGCGTAATCAAGAGTCTTTCGCGTGGCGATTGCGCCCTCTTTTATCAACTCGCTCAGCTCTTCGCCTTCGAGCAACTCGGCGACGATATAGGGCGCGCCTTCGTGATCTCCGATGTCATAAACCGTGAGGATGTTCGGGTGGTTGAGCGCCGAGGTGGCGCGGGCTTCCTGCTCGAAGCGTCGCAGACGATCAGAATCCCTGGCGAACTCGGCCGGCAGTACTTTGATGGCGACCTGGCGACCTAGTCGCGGGTCATCGGCCAGGTAGACCTCGCCCATTCCGCCTGCGCCTAGTAAAGAAACAACCTCATAATGGTTGAAGCGTGTGCCAGGGGTAATGATCATATTGGTCCGTTCCATTCGTCCCGGCAATTAATCGGCAATCGCTTGATAAGCTAGCACCCGAAACTCCGAGCCATAATTCAACCCGTCGTGCGGCAAAATCTGGATCATATAGATGCCGATCAATTCTTCCTGCGGGTCAATCCAGAACCGCGTGCCGGCCGCGCCGCCCCAGTTGTATTCGCCCGCCGACCCCATCATCCCGGCTTCACCCGGCGCTTTACTGACAGCAAAGCCAAGGCCGAAGCCGGCGCCCGGCCCCATCCCGGGTATTGTGCCCAGATTGTCACTGCTCATCAGCTGGACGGTCTTACGGCTGAGCAGCCGCTTACCGTCATATTGCCCCTGGTTGAGCAGCATCTGGCAAAAGCGCAAATAATCATATGTTGTCGAAACCAGCCCGCCGCCGCCTGAAAGCAGCGTGGGCGGCTCGAGATAGGAAGGCACGGCATTGGGGAATTTCTCGACGCATTCCTGCCGTGTGGCGCAGGTTACCGCCGGCTGGATTTTGCCGTCTTTGGTCGGGCTATAGAGTTTGGCAAAGCGATCCTTTTTGTCGGCCGGGACATAGAACCCGGTGTCGCGCATGTCCAGTGGAGTGAAGATGCGCTCTTGCAAAAATTGATCGAAGGGTTTGCCGGACAGGACTTCCACCAGACGTCCGAGGACGTCAACCGAAACGCTGTAATGCCAGCGCGTGCCGGGCTCGTAGAGCAAGGGGATTTGGCTAAGGTGTGTGACGAATTCAGCCAGATTCAGATCGCCCAGAATTCTGGCCTTGCGATATTCTTGATCAACCAGCGTGTCGCTAAAAAAACCGTATGTCAGCCCTGCCGTATGCCTCAGCAGATCGCGGACGGTGATCGGGCGTTTCGCTGGCGCGGTTTTGAGCGTTGGCTTACCGGTCTGCGGATCTTTCTCATCGATCGCGACCTGCATCTTGGCGAATTCCGGCAGATATTTGGCGACCGGGTCGCTGAGCTGAAACTTGCCTTCCTCGTAGAGCATCATCACCGCGACGCTCGTGATCGGCTTGCTCATCGAGTAGATGCGGTGAATCGTATCGAGCCGCATCGGCTTGCCGGCCTCGACGTCGGCCATGCCGAAGGCTTCCTGATAAGCGATCTTGCCGCGCCGGGCGATCAACCCCGTAGCGCCCGGAATCTGTTTTTCCGCCACGTGCCGGTTCATTACCGAGCGGATGTAGGCGAGGCGGCTACTGGACAGACCGACCGCTTCAGGCGCGACAACGGGCGGATCACTATCGCTTCTGCCAGGCGCCGCGCCGGACGCAGGGGCAACTAAGGGATTGGCTACAGGATTAGCGGACAGCGCGAGCAGAACCATCAGGAGAGAAACCAATAGACGTCTCATAATTCCTCCGGAGAAATCGCCGCGGCAGATTGGCCCAAGTGAGGGAGCGGCTGCTACGACGACTCGATGTTCGATGTTATGGCCGGTGTTATACAGCAAAGAAGAGCGCAACAGCGGCAGGATGATAGGCGCTTAAGACCACAAATTCAATTGCGGATGATCCAATCAACACAAAGGGACAACGGGACAAAGGGACAAATGTGTTTGGCTCTCTTTGACACTTTGACCTTTTGTCACTTTGTGTTGAAAGGCGCTTAACTATTCACTTTCTCCCATTGCCTCGATTTCGCCGAACGCTCGATGGCGTCAAGCGCGCGCTGGTTCTTCACGCCGTCATCGAAGTTGGGTGTCGGGACTTTGCCGCCGGCGACAGCCTTGAGCAGGTCGTAGACCGTGTGGGTGAAGGTGTGTTCGTAGCCGATGATGTGACCCGGCGGCCACCATGCGCCGATGTACGGGTGCGAGGCGTCGGTCGCCAGGATGGTCTTGAAGCCGCTGTTCGCGCCTTCCTCTTTATATACCTCAAGCTCGTTCATCCGTTCGAGATCAAAGGCGACGCTGCCAAGGCTTCCGTTGATCTCGAAGCGGTTGTAGTTCTTGCGCCCCGTGGCGAAGCGTGTGCCTTCTATCGAACCGATCGCGCCGCTGCGGAATTTGACGAGCGAGAGCGCGGCGTCGTCCACGTCGACCTTGCCCATCTGCTTTTTGTTGTCGGGCAACGGGCGCTCTTTGATGAAGGTCTTGAGCAGCCCCGAGACTTCGGTGATCTCGCCGACCAGGTAACGCGCCAGGTCGATCGAGTGCGACGCGATGTCGCCTAGCGCGCCGGAACCCGCCACCGATTTCTGCAAACGCCAGACGCGGGGAAACATCGGGTCGACGATCCAATCCTGCAGGTACGTGCCGCGATAATGAAAGATGTCGCCGATCTCGCCCGCTTCGATCATCTGTTTGGCCAGCGTGACGGCGGGGGCGCGGCGGTAGTTGTGACAGATCATGTGAATGACGCGGTTCTTCTTGACCGCTTCGAGCATCGCCTCGGCCTCTTTCAGCGTGTTAGCCAGCGGCTTTTCACAGAAGACCACCTTTTTGGCCTCCGCCGCCGCGATGGCCTGTGACTTGTGAGCGTCGCCGGGCGAGCAGATATCAATCAGGTCAATGTCATCGCGTTCCATAACCCGCCGCCAGTCGGTCTCGTGTTCCTCCCAGCCTAGCGCGCCGGCGGCATTCCTGACCGCGTCTTCGTTGCGGCCACAGACGACCTTCATCACCGGCTCGACCGGGGTGTCGAAGAAGCGCGAGACCTGCCGCCAGGCGTTGCTGTGGGCGCGGCCCATAAATTGATAACCTATCATCGCAACGTTGATCTTCTTTTTCATAGGTCTAGTCAAATTGTCCGAAGCAGGGCGCAAATCGGTCTTGGAAACGCTTAGATCAGCTTGCGATGGCGCGTACGGGAAAGAGGCGGGATCTCCGGTACGGTCAGTAAATCGTGAAATCGCTATTCTTCGCGCCGGAGGCGCTGGAGGAAATTAGCCGGTGGCGCAAGCCACCGGGAACTTCGTAGTAAACGGTTTTAAGCCCCGGCAGGGGCGATAGACCGACGCCCAATGCTTATTGCCCAGTCACAGTCCTGCGCCCTTTCAGGGCGCGGGCATCTGGCTGTCACAGTCCCGGTGGCTCACCGCCACCGGCTAATTTCCATTGCCCTTCCAGGGCAAAAGGACGATTTCGTGATTTATAACGGTGCGGGGAGCGTGAGCGACCTGATCATTAATCATGAATCATGAGGTCTCTTGATCAAGGCTCAGGTCGCTCACGCTCCCTGTACCGTACCGCTCGCCATTCCGTAATCGCATTCGCTAACCGCCATATTTACCACCCGATCTGCAACATGAATCGGAAAGTTCTCCCTTCATTCAGTGTATTGGTAATTGCGCCGAAGTTCGGGTTCGCCAACTCGAACCCCGGCTCTGCGAATTGGGGCGTGTTGAAGAGGTTGATTGATTCAGCGCGGAATGTGAGCCGCAAATCTTTTTTGAATCCCCACGAACGCTGGAGCGACGCGTTAACATTGTGAACCGGGCCTTTACGGAAGACGTTGCGGCCCAGGTCGCCGCGCGCGTCGGTGGGATTGATGAATTGAAACGATGAGCGCGGCAGTAACTGTTTCGAGGTATCGGGATCTGCGATTGTGCGGCCCAGAATCATGGGGTCGAGCAGGTTTGGACGGTCGCCGCCGTTACCGTCAACGTTGCCGAAGCCCGGGCCGTCGGATCCGGCGGCGACGTTGAACGGGATGCCGGTTTTGACTAACACGACTGTTGAAACATTCCATCCGTCGAAGAACGTTGACATCAGGCGCGGGAGTTTCGTTGCGCGGACCAGGTAACTTGCGCGCCAAAGAAACGCGTGCGTCTGGTCGAAATCGCTCGGCCCTTTCATATCGCGTTGTGTTTCAAATTCATCCTGGCTGCGCCCCTTACGCGAGTCGATTTCGTTGGCCGTGTTGGTGTAACTGCTGCCAAGGTCAATCGCCTTGCTGAACCAGTATGAGGCGTCGACATTCAAGCCTTTCCAACCCGGGAGAACAAGCGAAATGCGCGCGGCGTCGAAATAGCCGCGTGACCCGTTCACTACGAGCCGATAATCGGCGATGTTCGGATCAGGTCGCCTTTGATTGATCGTCGCCGTTGTTTGGGGAATTCCCGGCGCCGGATGCGCGCGGTTCAGGTACCACATCGAAAACAATTTGTTGGAGCGGCTGCCGACGTAGCCGAATTGTAATCGCGCGCTCTTGTTCCATTCCGGCTCCCAGCTCAGGTTGTACTGGTGCGAATACGGCGTGGCCAGTTCCGGGTCGAGCGCGTAGATCGTCGGGCGGGCGAAGGGAATCTGGCCGCCCGACCCCCCTCCGACCCCGCTTCCGACCCCGTGTCCGAGGGGATCGAGCAGATCCGGCGCGGTCACGACTATCTTGTTGTTGAGCGGCGGGCTGAAGCGAATCTGTTGATACGTGACGAAAAAAATCTCGCCGAAATGCGCGCCGTAGGCTCCCCGCACAACGCCGAGGTTTTTCGCCAGCCGGTACGCGAATCCGAAGGTCGGCGCGAGATTGTTCCAGTCACTGTCGTAAGGAATCACATTGAGGTTGTTGACCTCGGTCGGTTTTGTCGCCGGCTGCCAGCGTAGACTGTAGACTATATTTAGCTGCGGATTAACCTGGAACTTGTCGCCCGCATATAGCTGCGCATCCCACAGACGGAAGCCCCGATGAACATCGCCGATGGAAACGATGTATTGCGAAGGTCTGCCCAGCCGCAAGTTCGTAACGGCGTCTACGCCAAAATCGTTTGCGAATGAAAAGAAGCCGCGATGGACGTCTGTCTCTTCGCCATTGACCTGACGGCGCGTGAGGCCAAACCCGGCCGACCAATCGTGCGCGCCTTGCGTGCGGCGAATTTGAGCGGCCGTTCGAATTTGATTCTGCGCGCGGTCGAGCGGGATGGTTCCATCAGGGCCAAGGCTGGTTAGCCCTGAGGGGGAGACATATGGCCCTACGGCGTTCTCGTCGGGCCGAAGTAACGAGGTCAACCGATCATAGCTGATGGAAAAGGTTGTGATCGTCTTTGCGTCCCAATTCCTCGTCCAGACGATTCGCGCCAAGTGTGATTTCGTATCGGTGTCGGGGTTCTGACCGGCCACGAGCTGGAACGCGTTAACGCTTTGCGACGTGAACTGGTATTGCAGCGCAACGGCGTCTTTGCTTCCGATGTTTTGATCGAGGCGAAGATTCGCCTGGTTGTTGTCGATTGATTGGGGCGCGTTGGTGTTTAACGCGCGCGGGTCGATGTCGGTGCGGTTCGGGAGTTCTTTCGGGTACGCGTTCAGAAACCTGGCGACCACGGCCCGCGCCGCAGGATCCGTCGCAAGCGGCGTGCGCTCGTCCGGCTTCGGAACGAGCGCGTTGCCGTTGACGCTGCCGCGAATTTTTTGTTGAGAAACCTCGATGAAAAGTTTGGCGCCCGGCCAGGCGCCGAAGCCGAAATTGAACCCGTAATCGTTTTCATGCGCCGGTTTCACGCCGCCGACTTGAAAGAAAGATCGCGCGCTTGTGACGCTATTGAGATGCGTTTCGTACAGCCGGCCGTGAAAGCCGGATTTGATCGGCCCGGGAATAGTGATCGATGATTTCGGGGCGTTGCCGAATTCGGCTCCGAAATAACCGTTGGCCGGATCGAATTCGCGTACGATGGTGGCGGTCGTGCCGAGTCTGACGTTTAAATCTTTTAGCGCGTTGTTATTGACCAGGTTGAACTGGATATTTTCGTTGCGGCGGCTTTCACCCGCAGCGGCGTCAGTTTTGCCGAGCAGATTCATCTCGACGCGTTTGTTCGCCTCGGGCTGCTTGTTTTCAACCTCGACCGCCTTTTCGTTGTTGGATTTTTCCTGAACGGGCTGCGCGGGTCGCTGTTGCGCGCCGGCGGAATGGGCGAGCAGCGCAATCGCCGCGGATACAAACGTCGCGCGCACGAACCCCCTGCTGATCGGAGTAATCGAAGAAGAAGACATTGAATGACTATATCTTTCAAGAAAAATGCCTGGTTGTCGGTAATCTTGACAAGCGGAATTGCGTTGCTTACTGTCCCCGAAAATCCCAACGCTGTCAATCTTTGCATAACCCTGAAGCCCGGAGCCGAACGAAATGCGACCGATAAAATCTCTCGTTGATAAAAATTCGGAATCCTATCGCGCCAACTACGCCGCCAATCTGGCCGGCGTCGAGAGGCTGAAGAGCGAGTTGAAGAAATCCACTCTCGGCGGCGGCGAACAATACGTCAAACGCCATCTGGCGCGAGGCAAGCTGCCGCCGCGCGAGCGCGTGGAGACGCTGCTCGACGAAGGCTCGTACTTTCTCGAAATCGCGCCGTTGGCCGGGCACGGCATGGAGAACGAATTCATCGGCGCGGGCGTGGTAGGAGGCGTCGGGCTTGTCTCGGGCCGCCAATGTCTGATCATCGCCAACGAAGCCACGGTCAAAGGCGGCGCGGTCAGCGAGATCGGCCAGCGCAAGAACGCGCGATTGGCCGAGATCGCAGCGACGAATCATCTCGCCACGATCACGCTGGTCGAATCGGCCGGGGCCGATCTTCCCGTTCAGCATAAAATCTTCGTGCCAGGCGGCGCGGGCTTCAAAGAGATCACGCGCCGCTCGAAGGCGCGAATACCGAGCGTCTCGGTCGTCTTCGGCAATTCGACGGCGGGCGGCGCTTATCTGCCCGGAATGTCCGATTACGTAGTGATGGTGAAGAATCAAGCGAAGGTCTTTCTCGGCGGGCCGCCGCTGGTCAAGATGGCCACAGGCGAAATCGTTGATGAAGAATCACTGGGCGGCGCCGAGATGCATTCGAAGATTTCCGGTCTGTCGGATTATCTGGCCGAAGACGAGTTGGACGGCCTGCGCATCGCGCGCGAAATCGTCGCCCATCTCGAACCAAAACCTCCGCCGCCGCGCGCAAAGACAGAGGATCCGCTCTACCCTGCCGACGAACTGCTCGGCGTCGCCTCGTCCGACATCCGCGTGCCCTTCGATGTCAAAGAAGTGATCGCGCGCATCGCCGATGGGTCGAAGTTCGAAGAGTTCAAGGCGAAATACGGCGCGACGCTCGTTACCGGCTGGGCGCGCGTTCACGGCTTTCTGGTCGGCGTTCTGGGCAACAACGGCGTGCTTATCTCAGAAGCGGCGGAGAAGGGCGCGCAGTTCATTCACCTCTGCAACCAGCAGAACATCCCCTTGTTGTTTTTGCAGAACATCACCGGATTTATGGTCGGGCGCAGTTACGAAGAGCAGGGAATCATCCGCAGCGGCGCGAAGCTGATCAACGCGGTCTCGAATTCGACCGTGCCGGCGATCACGCTGATGATCGGCGGCAGTTACGGGGCGGGCAATTACGCGATGTGCGGTCGCGCATACGATCCGCGATTTGTTTTCACCTGGCCCAACCACCGCATCGCCGTGATGGGCGGGCAACAGCTGGCCGGCGTGATGGACATCATCAAACGCGAAGCCGCCGCCCGCGCGGGCGTTGAGATCGACGAAGCCAGACAGGCGGCGGCGAAGAAAGCGCTCGAAGACCAGATAGAGAAAGAGTCGGATGTCTATTTCGCCACTGCGAGGCTGTGGGACGACGGAATCATCGATCCGCGCGTAACGAGAACGATTCTGGCAATCGCACTGATGGCCGCCTATCAGAGGTCGTTTGAGGGAACGATGGCCTGGGGAGTATTCCGCCATTAGGCGGCGGCGAGACGCGGCGAGGGGCGGATCGTTAGGCTTAGACCAATGGCAGCAGTCCCAAGGAGCGCGAACTGAAACTTGTTTAGGACGGATCTAGCGGACGGAAAACGGCAGCTTAATCAAATCGTCGAGTGTTGACACAAGTTCATTCAACGCCGCCAAGGTCTCGGCCGCTTTTTGAATCTCATCCGCGGCTTCTTTGAGTCTTTTGTTGACGGCTTTGATAAGTTTGTTTGCGGCGGTAACCTGCGCCGTTCCGTCTTCGAACTGGGCGCCTTTGCGCCGGCTAGTTCCGCCAATCGCGTTCCGTACAGTCCCAACAAACTGATGGAGTCGAGTCGCGCCTGGATGGCCTCCCTTGGGAACGGCCCGTCGACCACCAAATCTTCTGTTACTTCCCGCCGGTCTGAGTCCTTCAAAAACTTGATGCCCAGCTTCTTTCCTTTATCCAGTTCGAGCCGAAGGAAATAGATATCGCGTTCGAACTGGTTCATCTCAAGGTAATACGACTCAACGGCTGAGCGCGTGTTACCAATGCTTTGCTGAAAAGTTGCGATCTGTTGTCTGTACTCCGCATTATCACAACCCGCCACCATCATCAACGCCGCGCAGACCAGTGCGGACAATCCTCTTCTTACGCGCATTTCATCTCCTTTTTTGTTCTTCAACAAAAGTTCTTACCTTTCTGAGGCGGTAGGCTCATGTTTGCTTGTGGCGTTGACCGACGCGCCCTTCGACAGCGGCAGCCGGACTTTATCCGCCTGGCCGAACGACGGCATGAGCGTGGCGCCATCCGATTTGCTTCTGGCGTTCGGGTTTGCGCTTGCCCCTCAATCAGGCATGTGAGAATTGGGGCGAAAAGCGGTAACTTCAGCGAAAATTTTTTCTCACCGGGCCATCTACGCTATACACCCCATTTCAGGCAGAGGTACAATGGCGACGAAGCTGACTTGGCCGACCAATTGAGATCAAAGCCTCTATGACGCCGGCGTCACACTAAATTACATAACTGAGCGGGGAGCAAACTGATGGAGCTTGACCGCTGGGAACAGATCGAACTGCTGTATCACGCGGCGCTCGAATGCGAGCCGGATGCGCGGGAAGCATTCCTCAACGATGCCTGCGCGGGTGATGAATCTCTGCGCAGCGAAGTCGCGGGGCTGCTCGCCTGGGATATTCTGAGCGACAGTTTCATCCAATCGCCCGCCATCGAAATTGCGGCGAGGGCGATGGCCGCCAAGCCGCCTATCGAAATTTCAACTAGCTCGATGGGGAGTCTTATCGTGGGTTCTTGGATCGGCGCCTACCAATTGCTTGAGCCGCTTGGGCGCGGTGGGATGGGTGAGGTGTATCTTGCGCTCGATACGCGACTTGGGCGCAAAGTGGCCGTCAAGCTATTGCCAGCCAGGTTCACGACCGATGCAGGTCGAGTGCGACGATTCGCGAGGGAAGCGCGTTCGGTCTCGGCGCTCAACCACCCGAACATCATCACCATTCACGAGATCGGTGAAGTCCGGACAGAAGCCGGGGACACGCATTACCTCGTCACCGAATACGTCGAAGGCGCCACGTTGCGCCAGCGCATGGCGAATGCGCCGCAAGGGCGTTTGAGCCTGGCTGAGGCGCTTGATGTGGCGGCGCAGATCGCCGCTGCGCTCGCTACCGCGCACGAAGCCGGGATCGCGCACCGCGACATCAAACCGGAGAATGTCATGGTGCGGCGCGACTGCATTGTTAAAGTGCTCGACTTCGGACTGGCCAAGCTGACCGAACCTGCGTCGCCTGTCATTGATTCGCAAGCTTCGACACTGGCCAGGAACAGCACTGCGGCGGGGATGGTGATGGGCACGCCGCGTTATATGTCGCCGGAGCAGGCGCGAGGTGAGAAGGTGGACGTGCGCACGGACATCTTCAGTCTGGGCGTGGTGCTCTATGAGATGGTCACGGGTCGTCAGCCGTTCGTGGGCGCGACGCCGAACGAGACCATCGCCGCGATCCTGCGAGACGAACCGCCGCCGCTCGCCGAATGCGCGCCCGATGCGCCGCCGGAGATGGAAGAAATCCTCAGCAGGACGCTGAGCAAGAACCGGGACGAGCGTTACCAGGCCGTTACTGAACTGCTGGCCGATCTCCAGCGACTAAAGAGTCGCCTGGAACAAGACAAATTAATTCACATCACACTCAAATCGCTCGCCAAACGGCCCGGCGTGTGGATTCAATCGGCCGACGAATTGATCGCCGACCTGCGCGCGGCCTATGTCGCTTTGTACGGGTGGTTGGGCGCGCGCTCCGAGCAACCAGCCACATCAGGCGCCCAAGCATTCATGCAGCCCGGACCGCCGCCCGCGCTCCCCGGAATCGCCAGTTTCACCTCCAAGGTATTCTCAACCTTGTGGCATTCACGCCGGGCGCGAGCCATCTTCGGCATTGCGCTTGCCATACTTTTAGCCGGCGTTTGGATGGCCTTTCAGTGGTGGGCGCCTTCGCCCTATTCCCCTTCACTCCAGGCCAGACGCTTTTACGAAAAGGGGCTCAACGACCTACGTGATGGGGCTTATTACACAGCGAGTAAAGCCTTCGAAACAGCGATCAGCGCAGATGGGGAACAAGCAATCCCACACGCGCGCCTGGCCGAGGCCTGGATGGAACTGGATTATACCGATAAGGCAAACTACGAACTTCGGCGCGCCTCCATGTTAAAACCTGCGCGGATGGCCTCGGTAGACAAGCTCTACCTCGAAGCCCTCAACCAGACCATTGAGCATAATTTCGTCGCCGCTGTTGAGATCTACCGAGACATTTTGGGGCAAACACCGGAGGCCGAGAGGGCATTCGCATACCTGGACTTGGGGCGCGCCTACGAAAGGAATGAAGAGGTAGAGCAGGCGATGAGCCATTACAAGCAGGCCAAACAGCGCAATCCACTATACGCGGCCGCGCCTTTGCGCCTGGGCTTGCTCTACAGCCGGCAAAGGGAATATGACAAAGCCGCGGCGGAATTCGCCGAAGCCGGAAGGAGTTATGAAGCTTTGTCCAACGCCGAAGGTCTAAACGAAGTGCGTTATCAGCAAGGCGTGTTGGCCAGCAAGCGCGAGCTATTCGGAGAAGCCAGAGATGCTCTGCAAAAGGCGCACGACAAAGCGCAGGGGGACCAAAATCCGTCCCAGCAGATCGCGGCTTTACTGCAACTGAGCCTCACCTATTATGCCGAAGGTAAAACCGTGCCTGCGCGGGAGCACGCCCGGAAGGCGCTGGATCTGGCCCGCGACAACGACCTCGAAAACTTAAAGGCTCAAGGCCTTATTGACCTCGGTAACGCCCTCTATCTACGCCGCGAGTATGAAGAAGCGGAGACGCATTTCAACCGCGCTCTCGAATTCGCGGGCAATGCCAAAGGGCGGCGCATCGAGGCGTTAGCCCAGTTATCACTGGGAAGATTATATTTGCGACAGTACATCAAGATGGACGAGGCGGCGCGGCGTCTTGAGAATGCCCTGACGTTCTTTCAAAAAGGCGGCTACCGCCAAGAGATCGCGGAAACTATTTCCCTGCTCGGGCAGGCTAAACTACAGCAGGGTGATTATGACGCCGCGCTGCGCATTTTTAACGAACAGCTTCAACGCGCCGAGCAGGCAAACGACCGGTCGCATCTGGCGAGATTACACGCTCTGATCGGACGCGCATTCGCCGATCAAGAGGTTTATCCAGAGGCTTTGCGCCATTTCGAGAAAAGTTATTCTATCTATAACTCGCTCGGTAGACAGGTGGATATCGGCTATGCATTGCTGGATCGCAGTGACATGCTCTGGCGGTTGGGTCGCTATCAGGAAGCCCGCGATTTACACGCTAAGGCGTCAGCAGTCGCCGCGCGGCTCGATAACAAGTACGGCGCGATACTACAGGCGCGCCTGCATTTAGTTGACGCGTGGATGCTCCTCAGCGAACGAAATTTTCCGCAGGCTCGGGCATACGGCCAGCAAGCTCTAGCGCTGGCTGATCAGACGGCTAAATACACGGCGATAGCAGCGCGATACACACTAGCGGTCGCGAGTGTTTACGCCGGTCAGGGGCGAGAGGCGAAGCGGCTTTGCGAGGAGGCTTTAGCCGCCCCTATGGATTATCAAAACCAGCTTGCTAATGCCCGGCTGGCGATGGCCGAAGTAATGCTCAAGGTCGCCAAACCAACCGAAGCCTTGGCCAAGGCGTTACAGGCGCGCGAGACGTTCGCGCATACGGCTCAAATCGAGTCGGAATGGCGCGCTTCATATCTGGCCGCCTGCTCCAGTCAACAGATGAATGACGGCCGGGCCGCTCGTGAACATGCCGCCCAAGCAGAGAGCCAACTCGCAGCGCTTCGGCAACAGTGGGGCGACGAAGCTTATAACGGCTATCTAAACAGACAAGACGTTAAATTTTATCGCCAGAGGTTGAACGGTATTAATGCCTCAGCTCGGTAACTCACCAACGGTTAGACAACAAGGAGAATAGAAATGAAACAACATAATTCCGCAAAGAAGCCCTCACGGCGTAGCTTTACCAAATCAATCGCCTGTTCACTTGCGGCGGCGCCATTCGTTTCTGAGTACGGCCCTTCGCCACAGCCTGGCGCAGAAGCTACTGAGCCGGCGCGCTCCTCCAATACCACGTCAACAATTCTAGCTCCGGTGATCTTCAAAGATCATATCCCACCAATCGAGATTTCGTCTGGTTCGGTATTCCTCCATACTCAGGATCATGTCGAAGATCATAGTAACGGATCAGGCGCTTATCCTCGAAAGCACGTTATTAAGAGGGGCGAACAAATCAAATGGGTGCGAGTCATCAATACTAATGGAACGATTCTGGCCGATTACTACGGAGAGAATCTGAACGCCAGTGGAGGCCAAATTCGATTATGGGTCAAAGGATCCGTTAGTGGCGAAGCCAACATGACGATAAGAACAGCGGGCGTAGGAGGATCGTCGCAACTCGAACTCGGAATAGATAACAATGACCACTCATTTGCCAGGGATACGAACAGTTGCCCGACTAGCCAGCGAAAGGAGAGACGTAAGTACTCTGATCGCAATGCTAAGCTCTTGAAGGTGAGCGTTTACAATCATAACGGAGATCTGCTCAAAGAGGTCATCACAGATCCAGATCGCGAAATAGAAGTGGACCGAATCTTCATTTGGACTGAGACGGCAGTATAGTATTAGCCGCAATCACCACAGGACAGGCCAATGTAAGAAGACTAAGAAGATGGAAAATTTTTCGCGTGAACCTCGACTCAACTTGAGTTAGGGAAGCTCCGGAGTTTCCCTTTTTTCTACAGACGCGCTGTATCGTTAAGCTGATCGATAATACGCTCGCTCACGCATTCTCTATGAGTTCTGCGACGCTACTTTGTCGAAACTCGAACTCGATGTCATGCCTGATGGGTTCTGGAAGATGTAGGCGCCATTTTATGATCGCAGATGCGTCGCCTGAATGAGTAACGATAATCGCGGTTGAAATTGATTCTATCGCGAACCGATTCAAACAAAAAACTATCTCAAACCTTTGAGCCTTCGCCTGGCCTCTCCTACAACCGCTTCAAGCTCCGGCCTCAACGCCGGGGCTATCTTGAGACATTGATCGAAGTCGCGCTGCGCTTCCGCCCCGAGCCCTTGCTGCAAATACCCGATGCCGCGATTGAGGAATGCCAGGGCGCAGCGCGGATCGAGGATGATCGCCCGGTCGTAATCGTTCATCGCTCCCGCCAGATCGCCGCTGGCGCGGCGCGCATTGCCGCGATTGACGTAGGCGATGGCGTGACGCGGATCCAGTTCGATGGCGCGCGTGAAATCGGCCGCGGCCCCGGCGTAATCGCCCTTCGATTGCCGGGAGTTACCGCGATTGAACCAGGCGCGCGTATCACGCGGGGCGAGTAGAGTGATCTGACCAAATTCGGCGATGGCTTCATCAAACCGGCCTTTGTCGCGCCAGAGGCTCCCGCGATTGAGGCGCGCTTCGAAATTGCGCGGATCAAGTTCAACGGCGCGGTCGAAATCGGCCAGCGCTCCGTCAGTGTCTCCGGTTCCGAGGCGAACCAAGCCACGGTTATTCCAGGCTTCGCTCAATTGCGGATCGAGCATAATAGCGCGATCCAGGTCCGCCATCGCTCCGCGCGCATCTCCGCCGTTGAGTCGGATAGTGGAACGATTGCTGTATGCCCTGGCGAGGCGCGGATCGACTTCAATCGCCCGACTGAAATCGGCCAGCGCTCTCTTCATATCTCCTTTGTCCCGGTACACTACGCCACGATTGTTGTAGGCCATCGCCAGAACCGGATTGGAGGCGCTAACCAGGTAAGAGCTGGAGGAAATCCTGGCCGAAGATTCGGCGCCGTACTTGATCGCCTTCTCGTAGTCGGCGACCGCGCCGTCCACGTCGCCTATGTCATAGCGGATTTTGCCTCGATTAGTGTATGCCTCGGCGAAGCGGCGATTGATTTCAATGGCCCGATTGAAATCGGCCATCGCTTTTTCCGCTTCTCCCCGAGACTGGAAAATGACGCCGCGATTGTAATGAGCAATGCTGTGACGCGGATCGAGCGCAATGGCCTGGCTGAGGTCTGCCATTGCGCGATCGGGATCTCCTTTGGAGCTATACGCGATACCGCGATTACACCAGGCGTCGGCCAGACGCGGGCTGAGCTCGATGGCTTTGTCGAATTCGGCGATCGCCCGGTCAAGCTCTCCACGATGCCCAAGGACAAGACCGCGTTTGTGATGATCCTCGGCGGCGGGCGGCGATTGCGCCTCGGCCGCGCAGGCTGCGAAGGCCAGCGCGAGCGCCGCTGGCGCGGCTACTGTCTTAATGATTCGATGGCTGAGCAAATGTTTCCCTCCTTTTGCTGAGCATTTTCATTCCACATCTTCGTACTCGCCTCCTCATGTGCAAACAGCGGCAAAAAACGGTAACGGCGCCAAAATTTTTTTGGCCTGGGCCGCATTGCCTAACACCGCAATTTCAGGCAGAGGTATAATCGCGGCGACATTTATTTAGCCGACTAACCGGGAAATCGGCGCCAGTTCGCGGCGGCGATTCAAGAACCTTATGGCGCCGGAATTACACGAAATCACACAACTGCTGTTAGCCTGGAGCGAGGGCGACAGAGAGGCGCTCGACCGTCTTTTCCCGTTGGTCTACGCCGAGTTGCGCCGGCTGGCGAGGAGTTATATGCGCAAAGAACGCGCCGGGCATTCGTTGCAAACCACGGCGCTCATTCATGAGGCTTATCTGCGGTTGATCGACGCCGCGCAGGTCGAGTGGCAAAACAGAGCGCACTTCTTCGGGGTGGCTGCCCGCGCAATGCGGCAGATCCTGGTGGCGATGGCGCGCGAACGAGGCTGTCAGAAACGCGGCGGCGGAGCGCGTCAGGTCTCGCTCGACGAGGCGGTGATGATTGATAAGGGGACGGATGAAGATTTGGTGGCGCTTGATGAGGCGCTCGGGGCGCTCGCCCAATTTGACGCGCGCAAAGCGCAGGTCGTTGAGATGCGCTTCTTCGGCGGCTTGACCGAAGATGAGATAGCCGCCGCGCTCGGCGTTTCGACGGAAACGGTCAGGCGCGACTGGCGGCTGGCAAGATCGTGGCTGCGGCGAAAACTGAGCATGGAGCAAAATGACTGACGTAACACAACGCTTCTCTAGTCGAGTTGAAAACTACATCAAATACCGCCCCGGCTATCCGAATGAAGTCATCGAAACGCTACGAAGCGAATGCGAATTGACCGCTGATTCGATCGTCGCCGACGTCGGTTCTGGCACTGGCATTCTGACCGAAATATTGTTGCGGAACGGCAATGAGGTTTACGGCGTCGAGCCGAACCGGGATATGCGCGAGGCCGCCGAACGATTGCTGAAAGATTATCCGCGGTTTCACAGCGTTTCGGGGCGAGCCGAAGAGACAACATTGGACGACGCGAGCGTTGATTTCGTTACGGCGGGACAGGCGTTTCACTGGTTCGATCGGGAAAAAACCAGGGAAGAGTTCACCCGCATTCTCAGGCCGCGGGGTTGGATCGCGTTGCTATGGAATGAGCGCTTCACGAATACGACGCCTTTTCTCGTCGCTTACGAACAATTGCTGAAAGACTATTCGACCGATTACGAGCAGGTCGATCACCGGCGGATTGACGATGACGTGATTCGCGATTTCTTCGGCTCCGATCGGTTCAGGCTGAAACAGTTCAAAAACGCCCAGGTCTTCGATTACGATGGTGTGAAGGGTAGATTACTTTCATCGTCCTACGCGCCTGAAGAAGGTAATCCGAATTATGAGCCGGCGCTCGCGGAGCTTGAGAGGATCTTTCAGGCTTATCAGGATGATGGCAAAGTCGTCTTCGAGTACGTCACCCAAATGTATTACGGACGGTTGATCTGAAATGGAGGCAAGGACGTTTCGTAAGATTCTGATCGCCAATCGCGGCGAGATAGCTTTGCGCGTGATGCGGTCCTGCCGCGTGATGGGCATTGAGACCGTGGCCGTCTATTCCGACGCCGACGCTCATGCGCCGCACGTCCGTTTCGCCGGCGAGGCCGTTCATCTCGGCGCGGCCCCGGCCCAAGAATCTTACCTGAGGATCGAGAAGGTCATTGAGGCGGCTATACAAACTGGCGCTGATGCGATTCATCCCGGCTACGGATTTTTATCCGAGAACGCCGAGTTCGCCGAAAGTTGCGCTGCGGCGGGCGTCGTTTTCATCGGCCCATCGCCCGCTGCGATTCGTGCGATGGGATTGAAAAGCTCGGCTCGCAGGCTGGCGGCGGAGGCCGGCGCGCCTGTCGTCCCCGGTTACGACGGCGAGGATCAAAGGGTCGAAACGCTGCGCGCGCGGATGATCGAAATCGGGTTTCCGGTTTTGATCAAGGCTTCGGCCGGCGGCGGCGGCAAAGGCATGCGCGTCGTGCGCGCTGAAAGCGTAATCGATGAAGCTGTCGAGGCCGCGCGTCGTGAGGCTGAGAAGGCTTTCGGCGACGGCTCGCTGTTGCTCGAAAAATACGTCGAGGAGGCGCGGCACGTCGAGGTCCAGATTCTGGGCGACGCGCGCGGCAATCTGGTTCATCTGTTCGAGCGCGATTGTTCATTGCAACGCCGCCATCAGAAGATCATCGAGGAGAGTCCTTCGCCCGCGGTCGATGAAGAATTGCGGCGGAAGATGGGCGACACGGCTGTCAATATCGGCCGCGCGATTGGTTACACGAACGCGGGCACGGTCGAATTCATCCTCTCTACGACCTGGCCGCGTTCGGGCGAGTTCTACTTCATCGAGGTCAACACGCGGTTGCAGGTCGAACATCCCGTCACCGAGATGATCACCGGACTCGATCTGGTCAGGCTGCAGATCGAGATCGCCGAAGGCCGCCCACTGACCTGCGCCCAGGCCGATTTGAAGACCGAAGGTCACGCGATCGAGGCGCGGCTTTACGCCGAAGACCCGGCCAACGACTTCCTGCCTTCAACCGGGAAGATATTCGATCTGCATTTACCCGCGATCCAGGATGGCGCCGGGCTGCGGATTGACTCCGGGATCGAGAGTGGGATGGAGGTTGGCATTCATTATGACCCGATGCTGGCCAAACTGATTGCGCGCGGCGAGAGCCGTGACGCGGCGATCCGCAAGCTGGCCTACGCGCTGCGCCAATCGTCAATTCAGGGCTTGCGAACCAATCGTGATTTTCTGATCCGGCTGCTCGATCATCAGGACTTCAAACAGGGCAGGGCGCATACGGGCTTCATCGCCGAACATCTTGCCGAATTGATCGCTGACGATGACCCGCGACTCAATCGTGATTCGCTCGTCGCCGCCGCGCTCTATTTGCAAGATCAATGGCGGGCGTCTAACGAATTGCTGGCCGAATTGCCGCCGAGCTATCGCAACAGCCCTTACCGCGATCCATCAATCAGGCTTCAGATCGGCTCTGACGAGGTTGAAGTCTCGTGGAGCCAAACCGGCGCCGGCGCTTACCGCGCGCGAGTTTTCGATTCAACTGTCACAGCGCAAGTGCTATCCTCAACCCCCGACATTATTCGAATCGAGATTGACGGCGTTCAACGCGCGTTCAGGATCGCCGAGGCGGCCGATGAACTTTATGTCCATTCGTCTCTCGGATCGCGCGTGATTAAACGGCCTCCCAGGCACCCGGCGGGCCAGTCCGCGTCGGAGCAGGCTTCGGCCAATTCACCCATGCCGGGGAAGATACTGAAGGTTCTGGTCGAGACGGGGCAGGGGGTTTCGGCGGGCGATCCGCTGATCATTCTCGAAGCGATGAAGATGGAACACACGATGCGCGCGGCGTTGGATGGAGTCGTCCAATCAATTTTGGTCAGTGACGGGGAAATCGTGGGGCCAGGCCAATTGTTGGTACAGATCATATCGGCATAAAGCGGTAATCATCTTTAAAATATGGCCATGAATATACTACTTGCCATAGCGTTATTATTCCTGCCATCTGTAAAGCAGACTACGGATGAATTCGGCCAAAAATACAAGCGTCATGAATCAGGAGGCTATATAGTCCGCCCTGGAATAGTTATGAAAGTGAAAGCGACGCGGAGTGGCGATGCATGTGAAGCGAAAATTAAACCGATGTCTTCAACCGCGTCGAAGGACCATGGTTCTGAAGTCATGCCCTCAGAGACTGCAAAAGAAGTTGTGGATGAAATAATTCCTGAGGCAAAGAGGGGGAAAATCACCGGGCATGCTAACGCAAACGATGGTTGCACCGGAATGGATATAATTGGCTATGAAAAAGCGATGATTGTGCTTGTTACAAGATGCAAGGAAGGCGGTGGTGGTGTTTATTCCGCGCGAATCCAGTGGATAAGAGACGAATGTCCGGACAACAAGCCGTTGTTTAACGACTGATCATTTCGGAGGAAACAATGTCATCAGCAATAGCGCCAGTTACGGAACAACAAACCTATCCTTATTTCACCGAAGAGCACGCGATGTTGCGCGAGACGGTCAAGCAGTTTTGCCTGAAAGAGATCGCGCCGCACGCCGAGGAGTGGGACGAAGAGGGGATCTTCCCGCGTGAGATTTTCAAGAAGGCGGGCGATCTCGGGCTGTTCGGCATTCGGATCGATCCGAAATGGGGAGGCAGTGGCTTGGACTGGTGGGCGACCGCCGCATATCTCGAAGGCCTGTCATACGCCAACAACGGCGGCGTCGGGATGGCGTTGTTGGTGCAATCGGACATCACGCTGCCCGCGCTCGAAGAGCTCGGAACCGACGAGCAGAAGGAAGAGTTATTGAAGCCGGCGGTGGCCGGCGATTACATCGCAGCGCTGGGCATCAGCGAGCCGAGCGGCGGGTCGGACGTGGCCAACCTCAAGACGCGCGCGCGGATCGACGGCGACGATTTCGTGATTTCTGGGCAGAAGCTGTGGATCACCAACGGCGTGCGCGCCGATTTCATCATCCTCGCCGTTCGCACCGGCGGCGAAGGGCACAAGGGGATCTCGATGGTACTCTTCCCGACAAAGACCAAAGGCTTCAGCGTCGGGAAGAAGCTAAAGAAGATCGGCAACCTCTCTTCCGACACGGCGGAGCTGTTCTTCGACAATTGCCGCATCCCGCGCCGATACCTGCTCGGAGAATTGAACCGGGGCTTTTACTACACGATGATCAATTTCCAGGGCGAACGCCTGGCCGCCGCGCTCAGCGCCGTTTACAGGATGGAGCGCGCTCTGGAGTACGCGATCAATTACGGCAAGGAGCGAGAGGCTTTCGGCCAGCCCATCGGCTCGTTCCAGGTATGGCGACATCGCTTCGCCGAGCATCTGACCAGCATCGAAGCGGCGAAATGGCTCTGTTACCGCGCGCTCGACCTGATGAACCGCAAAGAGAAATGCTTGCGAGAAATCACCATGGCTAAACTCTTCTGCAGCGAACTGGATCAGCGCGTGATGTACGATTGTATGCAGATTATGGGCGGTTTCGCCTACACCACCGAATACCCGATTGGCCGCGCCTGGCGCGACGCCCGTTTGAACACCATCGGCGCGGGCGCTTCGGAGATCATGAAAGAGATCATCGCCAAGGACGCAAAACTGTAAGTTAGTGGTCGGTGGTTAGTGGCTGGTGGTTAGTTGAAGGCAAGTTTTCAATTGCCCACCAACCACAACCACCAAGCGCCAATATGGACTATCAAAACCTCACGCTCCCACAGATATTCGATGAAGCCGAAGCCATCGCCGGCGACGCGAAGATTCTCTTCGGCCATTTGACCCCGGAGCAACTAAACTGGAAAGCCGCCCCCGATTCGTGGAGCGTCGCGCAATGCCTCGACCATCTGGTCTCATCCACTCGCGAGTACTATCCGGTCTTTGACCGAATACTGAAAGGCGAATACAGGATGACGATCCTGCATCGTTTGCCGTTCCTGCCTGCGATGTTCGGCAGGATGATGATCAAAGTGGTGTCGCCGGACTCCCCTCGGAAATTCAAAGCGCCCGGCTCGGCGCAGCCTTCCTCAAGCTCGATTGATCCGCAAATAGTCGAACGCTTCGTCACGCATCAGCGCGAGACGTTGGCGAAGATGAGGTCGATGGAGGATAGAGACCCGGCGGAGATGATCATCACGTCGCCATTCATAAGCGTGGTGGTTTACAGCCTGCTCGACACGTTTCGGCTCATCGTGGCTCACGAGCGACGCCACTTCGCCCAGGCCCAGCGGGTGACGGAGACGAATGGGTTTCCGCGTTAAACCCGAAAACATCAAAGCCGATTGAATAGTGTCCTAATTTCAAACTTTGAACTATTCGACAAACCTGTAAGGTCTTACATCGCTTTTGATATGAGTGTTCAGGATTGCGATAGTACCGACAACTGGCCACTGACGGCTGATCACTGGGCACAAATAAACGATAAGCGATTGGCTACGAGCGTATGTCTATCTGTCCTCAGTCGACAATTGACAGTAATCAGCAGTCAGTAGAGATACAATCTCTGGCGTCTCTATATTTCCGCAAAACCCAACTAAAAAACGCTATAAGCGCTAGGATCTCTCTCTCAGCCGCTGAAGAGTCTTGATTGTATCTCTTACACGCTGCTTGTACTTCTCCCTGTCTTCCTGGCTGAGCGGCCAATGGAATGATTCCCATTTGACTATCTCTCGCAACATGAGACCGCTTTCCGTGAAGTAGAGAATGCCAGAGGGATATGTGTTGTCAGGGATAAATCCGACGTGGTCAACAAACGCCCACTTATCATAAAGAGGAGCGGTCGCTGGAATGCCGGGCATTAAGTCAATCCCCATCTCTTTGGCCGTTTCTATAGCCAGCGTTCTATATCCATCAAGTTTTTGATCCATTTTGATCTCCTTCCGGATGCGATATGCGGTTGTTTTTATTTTTTATTTTCCACTTTCCATATTATATTCCGCATTTGTCGTTGCCTGAGCAAGTCTATTCCAATGACAGGCGCCGACAATAAAGCGCGAAATAGAAAATGAGATTATGGCGGGCAAAAGCCCGCCTCTTGATTTGGAGAAGAGAGGGAGTATGCAAGAACCGATTGAAACTGTCGGAGCGGCGACAGCGACTGTGCCGAGCAGGTCCCCAGGGTTCTGGGCGACATTGAGAGTAGCCATACGCGGGTCGGAACAGAATTTCACCGAAGGCGGGATAGGCCGGGCGATTTTTCTGCTCTCTGTTCCGATGGTGCTCGAAATGATGATGGAGTCGCTCTTCGGCATCGTCAACGTCTACTGGGTAGCGCATCTGGGCAAGGAGCAGGCGGCCGCGGTCGGCGTCACCGAATCGCTGTTGACCATCGTCTTCACGGTGGCGTTGGGATTGAGCATGGGCACGACTGCGATGGTGGCGCGCCGCATCGGAGAAAGGGACCCAGAAGGCGCGGCCCGCGTCGCCGAGCAGGCGATCCTGTTGGGCGTTCTGATTTCGATTCCCATCGGAATAGTCGGCGCGCTCTTCAGCAAACAATTGTTTCAGGCGATGAACGCCGAAGCTGGCGTGAGCCTGGTAGGCGGCGGTTACATGGCCGTCATCTTCGGCGCGAACATGGTGATCATGCTGCTGTTTCTGATCAACGCGATCTTTCGCGGCGCCGGCGACGCCGCGATTGCGATGCGGGCGTTGTGGATCGGCAATCTGATCAATCTTGTTCTGGATCCGTGTCTGATCTTCGGTTTGGGGCCGTTCCCGGAACTGGGCGTGACCGGATCGGCCGTCGCTACGACCATCGGGCGCGGTTGCGCCGTGATCTATCAATTCAGCAGGCTCTCGGGGGGCAGAAGCCGTGTGCCCGTCAGCTTCAATCGGCTGCTGCCGGATTTCGGCCTGATGAAGAATCTGCTGCGCATCTCGCTCGGCGGGATGTTTCAATTCCTGGTGGCGACCGCTGCGTGGATGCTGTTGATGCGCATTGTCGGGCTGTTCGGAGCGGCGGCGCAGGCCGGTTACACGATCGCCATCCGCATCATCATCGTTGCGCTCCTGCCGTCGTGGGGCATGAGCAACGCCGCGGCGACGCTGGTTGGACAAAACCTCGGCGCGCAAAAACCCGAACGCGCCGAGAAGTCGGTCTGGCTGGCCGGGCACAGCAACGCGGTCTTTCTGGGCGGAGTCGCCGTTGTTTTCGTCCTCATTCCAGATTTCCTGATTCGCGTCTTCACGCCTGATCAAACGGTCATCCCATTTGGCGTGGACGCGCTGCGTTACATCAGTTTCGGCTACATTTTTTACGGCTACGGAATGGTGATGGCGGCGGCGTTCAACGGCGCGGGCGACACCTACACGCCGACGATCATGAACCTGATTTGTTTCTGGCTGATCCAAATCCCACTGGCTTACACGCTGGCGAAATGGACCGGGCTGGAGACGACGGGCGTATTCCTGGCGATCACCATTGCGGAATCGGTCCTGGCCGTAATCGCGATGCTGGTCTTCAGGCGAGGAAAGTGGAAAGAGCAGAAAGTGTAAATCGCTAGAAGGTATTGATTTCAAGAAAAAGAATATCAGCCACGAATGAGCGCGAATGAACACGAATCTTTTTCTTGATCATTACTATCCAATTTTTTAACTCTCTTGCGGTCATTCGTGAGTATTCGTGTTCATTCGTGGCTGATATTCTTTATTTATAGCGCGAGTTTTGTGGCGGTAGCCCGACCCTGAGGCATTTTTGCGGTCGAACTACCGCCACAGTTTTTTTATCACCCCGCCTATCTTTTTTCGTATTACCTGTCTCTAGTCAGATGCAGGCAGGAAATGAACGCGACCGGGTGACGCGAATGGCCGAGACGAGACCGGAAAATCTGCCCGACGAAATGCTGGCGCTTGCGGCGATACTGGGCGACCTGCGCTCGTTCGATGCGCTGGTCCTGCGCTACCGCTCGGCGGCATATCGGGTGGCGCAATCGATAGCTGGCAATGAGTTGGCCGAAGACGCCGTGCAGGAATCGTTGTTGCTGGCTTTCAAGGCGCTGCCATCGATTGAAGAGCCGGCGAAATTCGCTTCGTGGCTATACGCCATCACACGGCGCGTGGCGCTGCGGATGAGCCAGCGTTCACGACGGGAGCGCAGCCAGTGGGTCGATTTGGACGAGGCGTTGATCGAGCATAGCGAGGCGTTCTCGCGCCCGCTTGCGCCGCGAGACACTTTTGAAGAAGCCTGGGTCCGCGCGGCGGTCGATGCGATCGATGAAGACCACCGGCTGATCCTGAAGCTGCGTTTTTACGACGAGATGCCGCTCGCGCGGATCGCGGATTTCCTGGACCTGCCGCTGACGACCGTAAAATGGCGACTGCGCAGAGCGAAGCAGTTGTTGCGCGAAAAACTCGAGCCGGAGAAGGAGGGCTTGCCGAAGCAAGCCAAGTCGTCGATCAATAGCTGAAACATCGGAGATCGAAATGGAAAGAGAACAGGAACTCAAGAAACTGATCAATGTCTTGCACCGAACCGCGCGTTCGGCGACGCGCGTGCAGTGGATGAACGCTGGAGAGAGTGAAACCCGCTTCGCCGTGTCGCAATTCAACAAAATCCTGGCCAGATTGGGCGATCTTGATCCGAACATCAAGATCGTCTTCGAGCCGCTGCCCGACGACAGTTCGCTCATAACAGTGGCAATGGCTTGCCGCCAGGTCGTCTCCTATTACGAAGACGAAGTGAAAGTGGAGGATGAGTTCTGGCCGCGCGGGTTCGCCGCCGGATTCAAAGTCCCGGGCTGGGGCGCCGGCGTTGATTTCAATCCCGAAGAGTTGGGCAATTGGATTCGCGACCGGATGCACGAATGGGGCCGTAGCGAACGCGAACGGCGCGCCGAAGGGAAGCGTTGCGGGTGACGAAAGCTGTATCAGTTTAGTAAGCTTCGTTCTCGTCACGGAATTGATCTTCATAAAGATGGGCGTAGATGCCGCCCTGCGCGAGCAGTTGCTGGTGCGCGCCGCGCTCGACGATGCGTCCGTCTTTGAGCGTGAAGATGACGTCGGCCTTGATAATCGTTTCCAGGTGGTGGGTGATGACGATGACGGTCTTGCCTGTGGTCAGGCGTCCGAGCGCTTCGAGCACGAGCTTTTCGGATGACGCGTCAAGCCCTGAGGTCGGCTCATCGAGGATGAGGATCGGCGAGTTGCGGATGATGGCGCGGGCGATGGCGATGCGCTGGCGTTGGCCGCCGGAGAGCGTCACGCCACGCTCGCCGACCATTGTTTCGTAGCCTTCCGGCGTCCGCTCGATGAATTCGTGAGCGTTGGCGAGCCGGGCGGCGCGGATGATCTCGTCGCGGGAGGCTTCGGGTTTGCCGTAGGCGATGTTCTGCCAGATCGGCGCGTGGAAGAGGATCGTCTCTTGCAGAACGAAGCTGATCTGTTCGCGCAGCGAGCTCAGAGTGAAGTCGCGCACGTCCCCTCCGTCAATCATGAGCCGGCCCGAAAAGGCGTCATAGAAGCGGGGGATGAGGCTGATGATTGAGGATTTGCCCGCGCCGGTCGGCCCGACGAGCGCGACGTATTGGCCTGGTTCGATACGCAGGCTGATGTCTTTGAGCACCGGGTGGGTCTCGTGATAGCCGAAATAGACGCGGTCGAATTCGATTCTCCCTCTGAAGCGCGGGGCCATTCGGGCGTGTGGAAGGTCGCTAACGCGGTCTTCCAGGCGGATCAATTCTCTGATCCGCTCGGCGCCGATCACCGCCTTCGAAGCGGTGTCGGTCATCTTCGACAGGTCGCGCATCGGTTTGTACATCTTGCCGAGGTAGAGCAAAAAGACGACCAGCGCGCCCGCCGTGAGCTGGCCCTGCAGGACCAATCGCGCGCCGTACCAGAGCACGATGCATGTGCCGGTGGCTACAATCACGTCCACAATCGGCGCGAGCCTGGCTTTGATGCTGCGCGCGCGCAAGACCATCTCGATGCTTTCGAGCGTCTCTTTCTCCAGCCGCTTCTCCTCGTAATCTTCGCGCGCGAAGGCCTTCACCACGCGAATGGACGAGAGCGTTTCGGCGACCACCGAGACGATCTCACTCTCTTTCTTCCTGACCGCGCGCGTCGCCTGCTTGATGCGGCGGGTCAGGGTGTAGACCTGGAGGAAGAGTATCGGCGCTACGGAGAGCGCGATCAGCGTGAAGCGCCAGTTGAAATAGAACATCACCGCCAGCATCCCGACCAGCGTCAGCGCGTTTACCACTAATCCCAGGAGAGCTGTCGAGACGAAGTTTTGAATCGCGTCCACGTCCGTCGTCACTCGGCTGATCAGGTCGCCGATTTTAGTCCGGTCGTAAAAGGAGAGCGACAGGCGCTGGATGTGATGATAGAGCATTTGCCTGAGGTCGAGCATGACCATCTGGCCAATTCTGGTCGTGAGGCAATTCTCGGTGTAAGAGGCGATGGCGCCCACGGCGGCCACAACGACGGTCGCAATCGCCGCGAAGTAAATGATGGCCAACTTACCCTCGCCGAACGTCGCCAGAATAAATCGCGCTATCCACTCCGGCATAGGGCGCGAGCCGAGGGCGTAATCGAGCACGATCTTGATCGGCCACGGGTCGAAGAGGCTCGCGGCGCCTTCGATGAGCACGGCCACAAAAGCGACCGAGAGCGCTTTCCAGTGAGGCCGGAACACGCGATTGATGATGAATCCGTTCTCCGTCATTTATCGCTGTCGCTGGTCATTGGTCGTTGGTCGTTGGTTATTTGTCATTTGTCATTGCCGGGATAACTCGTTCAACGTCGATAAGCATTGAGCATTTTCTGGGCCAATGACGATGTCGAGTTATATTTCATGAAGGCTCTGTTCATCGTTTATGCCTTTCGGAGGGGCGGACAAAAAATAGGGGGCAAAAAATAGGAATAGAAAAATTTTTCTATTCCTATTTTTTGCCCCCTATTTTTTGTCCGTCGCTTTTAAGAGGCTAAAACGACGATCATTGCATTCTCAGAAATCGCGGCAGGCTCTCCGCCGCGCACCCGATGGCCCGCGCCAGACTTAGCTTCGCCAAATTGTGCGCGAAGATGCTGTTGATGTAATCGAGTTGCGCGTTGGCCACATTCCCCTGAGATTGTACGATCTCGGTGTTGTCACTCACGCCGGCGTCGAAGCGCTGCCGCGACAGGTCCAGGTTCTGCAAAGACGACTGGATGTTCTTCATCGCCACTTCGACCTGGCTGGCCGCCGCTTGCATGTCGAGAAAGGCGTGGCGCACTTCACGCTCTATCTGCCCTCTGATGTCTTCGAGTTCGGCGCGCCGCTGGGCCAGAGCGGCCTTCGCCTGTTGGATATCTCCACTGATCCGCCCGCCCAGCCAGATCGGAAAGCTCACCGTTCCGACTACAGTGAAGGTGCCGTGTGATTGCGATGGGTTCGTTCCGATCACGCCGTAATCGGCGTATATCGATGCGGAGGGAAGACGTTCGGCGCGGGCGGCCGAAAGCGTTTTCTCCGCCGCCCGTACCTGCGCCTCCGCCGCCCTCAAATCTGCGCGGTTCTCCATCGCATACCTCAAAGCCTCAACCAGCCCCATCGGAGGCGCGGGCGAGAAGGGGACCAGATCGGTGGTTTCGTAGAATTCGTTCGGCGGCAGGCCTGTCAGCCGAGCCAGGTTGATTTTCTGTTTTGCCAGATCATTCTGGAGCGTGACCATTCGCTGCTGCTCAGTGAGCGCCTGAATCTGAGCGCGATTGAGGTCCGTCTGCGCGATGACGCCGGCGCTGCGCTGTTCGATCGCCTGTTGATAAAGGGCGTTGGCTGTCTCCAACTGAGCGCGCGACGCGTCCAGCCTAGCTTTAGCCGCGATCACTTGAAGATAAGCGCCGCCGACGGCCAGCACGACAAGGTCTTCCGCGTCTTCGGCTGTCCCTTCGTTGGCCCGCACGATCTCTTTGGCAGAACCGTAGTTTTTCCATGCCGTAATGTCTATCACCTTTTGCGTCAGGGTCGCGCGAAGGTCGAAATAGTTGAACGGCCCGACTACTGAAGGAATTGAGACGCCCGGAATCAGTTGGGAGATCTGCTGGTCGAAGCTGAAGCCCGTCGCCCTCAGGTTTATTTGCTGCACGGTCTCGCTCAGATACCCGCTGATGTTCGGGAGCAGGGCGCTTCGAACGACCTTGCGCTGGCCGCGCGACTCGATCACCGCGTTCGTCAGCCCGACAGCGCCCAGGTTGAAGTCAATTCCACGCGCCACGGCTTCACGAAGCGAGAGCCTGCCTGAGAACGGCGCCCTGGCCACGCCCCAGACGCTCCCCGAGAAAGGGCCTTGCGTCTGGATCGCGGGATTGATGGTGTTTATGCTGGTCGTTGCGCCGGGCGTCGGATTTTGAGTCGCCGTCACCGACCCTGTCTGCCCGCTTCGCCCCGAGAGTGGAAGCTGATTGGCTTGCGAGCCCTGTGTCTCCGACACCTGTCTGCTTGTCGTTCGGAATTGAGCGAATGCGTAAGGCGAGCAGGTAAGGATCGCCAATATGACGACCGGAATAACGCGGAGCGCGCGGAGGATAGAGGATCGAGGATCGAAGATCAAGGACCGCGTTATCACACGCAAGGCGATCTTCAATCTTCGATCTTCAATCTTCGACCTTCGATCCTCGATCCTCGATCCTCGATCCTCGATCCTCGGTTGTCGAATTGCCAGTCCTGTCGGTCTTTTCATTGGTCTTGAACTCCTCCCTAGCTAAGCTGTTTTCGGAAGCGCCACACGCTCAGCGAAAACAGGACGAGCGTGATGACGAGCAGGCCCAGGAAATTGGGCCAGAGATCCGCGAGGCCACTTCCTTTGAGCATGCTCGCGCGCGCGATGGTCGCGAAGTGGTGAATCGGATTGATGACGGTCAGGGGCTGCAACCATCGCGGCATCGCCTCCACGGGGTTGAAGGCTCCAGACAACGTCGCGAGGGGAGGGTTGACGAAGAAGCTCGTCAGCAAGGCCTGCTGCGCCGACTTGCTGAAGGTGGCGATAACCGTGCCGATGCTGATCCCGGAAAGCACGCATAGCGCGGCGGCGCCGAGCACGAGCGTCAAGCTGCCATGAAAGGGAATGCGGAAGGCGAACTTGATGATTCCGATCGCCAGAAGCGCCATCAGGCACAGCAGAACGAAGAGTGGCGCGATCTTGGCGATAATGATCTCAGTAGCGCTGGCGGGCGACATGAGCAACTGCTCGATCGTCCCGGCCTCTCGCTCTTTGACCATCGCCCCTGAGGCGACGAGCGAGCTGTTGAGAATCAACAGCAACCCGAAGACGCCGGTCACGATGAACCACGAGTCGACCAGACCGGGGTTGTAAAGAAATGCCGGTTGCAACAGCGCCTGGCCGCGCCTGCTGACCCTCGACGCGGCGATCGGCCGAAAGTCGGCGCGGATTCCTTCAGCCAGAAGCGTGCGGTTGTAGGTCAGGATAATGCCTTCGATGTAGCCCTGGCCGATGGCGGCCGTGTTCGCGTTTGTCGCGTTCAGGAGAACTTGCGCCGTGGTCCCGCGGCCTCGTCGCAGATCGCGGGCGAAGTCGTACGGGATGACCAGACCCGCGTCGAGGTCGTTGCGATTGATCGCGTCGCCAAGATCTCGAGTTGAAAGGTAGTAACCGGCCAGGCGAAAACTCTTGCTTTCGCTCATCGTCGCGATCAGCTCACGGCTCTCAGGCGTCTTGCTGTCGTCAACCACGCCGAGCCGTAGATTCGTCACCTTCGCGTTCAAAGCGAATCCGAAGAGCAACAACTGCAGCATAGGCGGCAGAATCAAAGAGAACGCCAGTCGCCGGTCGCGCCTGATCTGGTTGAATTCCTTTCGCATCAGGGCGCGGACTCGCTGGTTGTAGAGTCGTTGTAGCAGTCGTCTCATAACAGCAGGGAATAGGGAGTAGGGAGTGGGGAATCGGGAATTGGGAACAAGGAAGCTGTTTCCCACTCCCTACTCCCCATTCCCCACTCCCTACTCCTTAAGTTGCATGCGTCGCATGCTGCCCCACGCCAGCGCGTAAAAGACCAGACCGATGACGCCGATGATAAGGACCTTGAACCATACGGCCGGCCACCCGCCGCCTTGCAACAACGCGTCGCGCACGATCTCGATGTAGTACTTTCCCCAGACGAAGTTAGAGAGCCAGCGCAAGCCCGCCGGGATGTTCTCGACCGGAAACAGAAGGCCGGAGAGCAGAAAGACCAGCAGGAAACCGCCGAGAGCCACCCCCTGCATAGCGGCCGCCTGGCTCGGAATGGCGGCCCCGACCATCGTCCCGAACGACGCGACACAGAAGGCGTACAGGATGGTGGCTACGATGAACGGGGTCGGATCGCCGGCAAAGCCCAGGCCGAAATAAGTAAAGAGCAGGACAAGCCCGAGCAGGCATTCCGCCAGCGCCACCGCCACGAAAGCGAGGATCTTTCCGAGTAGAAATTCCGAAGCCGGCGCGTTGGAGACGTAGACCTGCAGGATGGTCTTCTGCTCTCCTTCCTTCGCCATGGCGAGTGAGGCCAGCAGTGGAGGGAACATCGAGATGCCAAGAACGAAAATCCCCGGACCGTAAAACTTCTTGGACGAACGTCCCGGGTTGTACCAGAGTCGAATTTCCGTCTGGATCGGTTCGGAACGTGTCGCTCCCGCTATTCGCCGGTTGTAAGCCTGCGTAATCTGGGCGGCGTAGCCCGCGACCAGTCTGGCGGTGTTGGCGTCGGAGGCGTCCAGCATGAGCTGAACAGGCGAATTGAATCCGCGCGCCATGTCGCGCCCGAAATGAAAAGGAATGATAATCGCGGCGTGCGCGGCGTTTGACGCGAACGCCTCTCCCGGTTTTTTGTCAATCGGGAAGGGAACGATATGGAATGTGAGCGAAGCGCGGAAGGCGTCCAGGAACTCGCGCGACGCCGGCGAATCGTCATAATCCTGGGCGATGATCGGAAGATTGGTGACCGTCAGCGAGATCGCCGATCCGTTCAAGACCAGCAAGATCATGGGAAGAATGAGCGCCAGCGCTAGCGTCCGCCAGTCTCGAACAATCTGGGTCAACTCTTTACGGGTTTGCGCAATTATTCGTCTCATTTCAATAGGTGTCAGGTGTCAGGTGTCAGGTTTCAGTTAGCTTCGATCTTGTACTGACACCTGACACCTGACACCTGATCAGTCCTCAGACGCGACTTTGCCTTCCTGTCGCGCCTTTTCAACGACGCTGATAAACACGTCTTCCATCGAGAATCGCCCGACTCTCGCCTGACGGACGTGAATCCCATTCGCTTCGAGTTTCTCCGTAGTCGCCTGCTTACCGATTTCCGGGTCCTCATCAGTAATGACGTGAAGCCGGTCGCCAAAGAGCGAAACTCGCCATCGCTCTTCATCTTTCTTCAGCAAATCCGCCGCGCGTTGCGGTTGATCCACGATGAACTCCAGCAGATGACCGGTCTGCTGGCTCTTGAGGCCGCTCGGGCTGCCTTCGGCCACAATTTCTCCCGCTACCATCATGCCCAGGCGATTGCACTGTTCGGACTCCTCGAGGTAATGCGTGGTGACGAGGATCGCGGCGCCGGCGTCGGCCAGGCGGTTGATCATTTTCCAGAATGCGCGGCGCGCCAGCGGGTCGACGCCGGAAGTCGGCTCGTCGAGGAAGAGCACGCGGGGCTCGTGCATGATCGCCGCGCCGAAGGCCACGCGCTGCTTCCAGCCTCCGGGCAGACTGCCGGTGATTTGATCCTGCTTGCCTTCGAGTCCAGAAAACGCGAGCACCCATCGCTTTTTTTCTTTGCGCTCCTCATCGGGCACACCGTAGACGCCGGCGAAGAAGTCGAGGTTCTCTCCTATCGAGAGATCGTTATAGAGAGAAAACTTTTGCGACATATAGCCGATCTGTTGGCGCACGCCGCCGGAGCGCAGGCTGCGTTCGCCCGCGAGGTGTACTTCACCGCTCGTCGGCTCGAGCAGCCCGCAGAGCATCTTGATGGTCGTCGTCTTGCCAGCGCCGTTCGCGCCGAGCAGTCCGTAAATCTCCCCCTGCCGGACCTGCAGGCTGACGCCCTTCACGGCGGTGAAGGAATGGAACTGTTTGATGAGGTTATCGGCGCCGATCGCAACCTGCCCGCGCAGCTCGCTGTGATCGTGTCGGCATGGGAACGGCGTCTCTTGCGGCTCCTGCCCAAGCCCGCGCAGCGTCGCGACGAAAGTGTTTTCGAGCGTAGGCTCATCGATGCGGATTTCCTCGATTCGCAGTCCGGCGGCGCCCATTCTCTCTTCCAGTATGCGTTTCGTTTCTTCCGGATCGCGCGCAATAAGATCGAGACGGTCGCCGAACCGCTGGACGTCAACTATCTCTTCGCCCTCTTTATCCTCTTTATCTTGCCCGCTGATCTCCGAAATGACTCGTTCGGCTTCGCTGAGGTTTGAGGCGCGCAACTCTATCCGCACAGCCCGCAGGCTGGCCCGCAGTTCGGCGGGAGCGCCCAGTTGCTGAATCTCGCCCAGGCGCATCAGCGCGACCCGCCGGCACCTTTCGGCTTCGTCCAGGTAAGGAGTGGCGACAAGAATCGTCAAACCTTCGGCCGCCAGATGCGCGAGAGTGTCCCAGAATTCGCGGCGCGACACCGGATCGACGCCCGTGGTAGGCTCGTCCAACAACAACACGCGAGGTTGCGGAACAAGGGCGCAAGCGAGCGCCAGTTTTTGTTTCATACCGCCGCTCAACCGCCCGGCCTGCCGGCTCTCGAACCGATCCATATCGAACATCCGCAAGTAACGGCGGCCTCGCTCGACGATATCATCAGGCGGAACGCGGCGCAGGTCTCCGATATAGCGGATGTTCTCCATCACACTGAGGTCAGGGTAGAGGCTGAACGTTTGTGTGAGGTATCCGGTTTGCGCGCGCATCTCTCGCGCCGGTTGGCCAAAAACTTCCGCCGCGCCCGAGTCCGCCTCCATCACGCCCGCGAGGATTTGAAAGGTCGTCGTCTTGCCTGCGCCATCGGGGCCAATCAATCCGAAGATCTCGCCTTCGTTTACCTCCAGACTGACGCCCCGAACGGCTTCAACAGACCCGTAGCGCTTCCAGAGGGCTTTGACTCGGATGGCAGAAGCGGGAGTAGGGAGTGGGGAATGGGGAGTAGGGAATGAGAAGTTGGAGTGTCCGGTCGCCCGCTGTTGTTCGTGTGTTTCTCGTCTTATCATTTCAAAGTTATTCATCCGTCCACTCCCCACTCCCCATTCCCCACTCCCTACTCCCCACCCCCCGCGCATCATCTCCTCCACTTACCCTCCGGCCACTTGTCGCCTTGAATGAGAATCTCGCCGTCGGCCGGCATGCCCGGTTTGGCGAAACCGAAGCCGGCTTTCAACTGCAACTTGACTCCGACGACCTGTTTCACGCGCTCGTTGCGGAAGTAGGTGTTCTCCGGCGTGAAAGTGGCTTCGGGGTCGATGCGTGAGACGTAGGCTTCGAGGGGTTGATCGGGATTGGAATCGAGGTAGACGCGCGCCGGCTGCCCCACTTTGACTTTGCCTATCTCTCCTATGGGGATGAAGCCCCGCAAATAAACCTTGGTCAGGTCCAACATAGTGACGACAGGAGTCCCGGCCGTCACCACTTCTCCCGGTTCGGCGGAACGCGTCGTGATCGTGCCGTCGAACGGCGCGGGGACGATCAGGTCCTGGCGGTTCGCCTCTGCCTCGCTGAGTTGGGCGCGAGCCTGTTTGGCGCTCGCGTTGGCGGCGGCTATCTCAGCCTGCTGCTGCGTCATCTGCTTGCGCACGGCCTCGGCCGCGGCCCCGCGAATCAGGGGGTTGACCAGATTCGCTTTGGCCGTTTCCAGCGCGCCGCATGCAGCCTCGTACCGACGCTTCGCGGCAGCCACCGCCGCCGCCTGTTGAGAGGCCTTCGAAGCCGCCTCCCTTCCCTGGCGTTCCGAAACCGCGCCGGTTCTCGCCAGCCGGGTGTAAGCGTCTCTGTCGAAGAGCGCGAGCTGATAAGCGGCTTCCTGATCTACGAGGTCGGCCATGGCCGCGGCCATATCTTTCCGCGCCTGCTGCACTCGCCCTTCCGCGTCGACTTTCGCCTGTTCCATTTGCAATTGGTTCTCTCGCAACTGCTGCGTGAGGACAGCGACTTGATCTCGCGCCGACTGCGCTCTCGCCTCGGCTTGCCGCAGCGCGGCCCGGGCCTGTTCCTCGCGCGCCAGAATCTGTTCGTAACCGAGAATCGCTATGGTATCTCCGGCCTTGACGCAGTCGCCCTCTCGGAAACGCATTTCGAGAATGCGCCCGGTAGTTAACGGCGCCACGGCGGAATCATCGCCCTCGATCCGGCCGCTCAGAATGACGACGTTCTCAGGAACGCCGCGCTTTGCAAAGAACATCTTCCAAATCAGAAACGCCGCAGCCGCCGCCGCGACGAGCAGGAGAAGCAGAATGGTGAGGCGGCGAAGGCGCGAGCCGACAGCCTGCCTTAGTGTCCTCCATCGCGTCCGCCAGCCCTGTTCCGGAGAGCGCGCGACTGTTCGTTGTTCCGCCATTCGATTGTTCTCTCAAGTCTCCGTCCGGAAGCGCACACAGTCAGTTTCCATCGCTCTCGATTACGATCGACTCAGACAGATCAATCGACCGTCATACAAATGCTGCGCCAGCGGCAAATGCTGCGCCAGCGGCAAATGCTGCGCCAACGGCGCCACTCTTGCGCTGGAGCCTCTACGCGCGATTTCACACACGGCGCCGGCGCGCCGGCAGTAAGCGATTGAGGCGCCACGGCAAAACACTGTACGTGTCGGATGCAGGTAGTTGTATCTTATTGATTATGCGCGCCGGAGGCGGTCTTGTGTTTGGCTAGTTAGAAGCCGAGGATATATCGAGCGGCCGGCGTTAAACGCGCGGGAATGTCTGGCTGGACCTGGGCCATGAGCCCCAATTCACGCGCTACGAACTGGCATTGTATGACCCGGCGCGGACGATTCGATTCGTTGCGCGCGCCGCTGTGCCACAGATGTCCGTTGAAGGCAAGCGCGGAACCGGCTTTGGCGACGATGAAGCGCTGGTCGGGATGTTTGGCCTCAGGTTGGCTCAGTGACTTCGGAAGCGGTTTAAGCCACAGGTGACTCCCCGGAACCAGCCGGGTCGCGCCGTTGTTCTCTATGAAGTCATCAAGTAGCCAGAGCGCCGTGACGACGCTGAATGGTTCGGATGATGATACGCGTGGATACCAATCTGTGTGCAGCGCCTGCTGACCGTACCCCGGCAGAGGATCGCGCCCGCCCAACGCCAACACTTTGAACGAGCGCCGAAGCGCGTGGTAGACGGTCGCGAGTATTTTCGGATGTGTGATGACGCCGTCGAAGGCCTCGTCTTTTTGGATCAGGTCGCTGGCGTGTCGCGTGCCGCTCTGCTTGCTGTTGGTTGCCGGTTGTTTATGGTCAACGGCGTTCTCGAACGCTGTTCGTAACCGCGCCAGCCAACCTGCGTCAATGACATCCGGCAATATGACGTAACCGAGCTTATCGAGAGATTCCTTCTCTGCGGGCGAGAGCGTCGCTTCAGTGACGTTGCGCTCTCTAAGCACATCCTCGATTCCGTTCAACGTCGCTGTCATTGTCATTTCCTCAGCTCCGAAAAATAGACAGGATTGACAGGATTGACAGGATTCAGCTCTAGAGGCCGCAATTCTGAAAAATCCTGTCAATCCTGTCTATAACATCCGACATCTACTCGTAGCGTAATGCGTCAATCGGGTCGAGACCGGCAGCTTTGCGCGCAGGGTAGTAGCCGAAAAAGATTCCGACCGCCACGGAGAAGACTACCGAGCCGACGATCGCAATGAAGGAGATGAGCGTGCGCCAGCCCAACATCATCGGGATCAGGAAAGAGACGGCTATGCCGAATACGATTCCGATCGCGCCGCCGGTCAGGCTGAGCACGATTGATTCGATCAGGAACTGCGTTCGGACGGCCGACGAGCGGGCGCCGATTGCCATGCGGATGCCGATCTCGCGCGTGCGCTCGGTCACCGAGACCAGCATGATGTTCATGATGCCGATGCCTCCCACCAACAGCGAGACGCCGGCGATGCTGCCCAGCAGGATCGTCATAATCCGGTTGGTCTCATCGGCGGCTTCGGCGACGTCGGTCAGATTGCGGACGAAGAAATCGTTCTCCTCATTGGGCGCCAGTTTGTGGCGCTGGCGCAGCAGTTCGGTGATCTGCTCCTGCGCCGTGTAGGTCGCCGCCGGCGAGATGGCCGATACGTGGGCGAACTGGACATAGGTGATCGACAGCAATTTCTTTTGAACCGCCGTGAAAGGCGCAAACGCCGTGTCGTCCTGGTCGCGCCCCCCCGCGTCCTGCCCTTTTGCTTTCATCACTCCGATGACGCGAAAAGGCAGTTCGC
>DASTMP010000170.1:0-4945 GCA_035714085.1 Blastocatellia bacterium | reverse complement strand
GCCCAAACCAAGCACCGCCGTTCCGTCGGTGACGACCGCGACGGTGTTCTTCTTGACCGTCAGCGTATAAGCCTTTTCGGGATCGTCGTGGATCGCCATACAGACGCGCGCCACGCCCGGCGTGTAGGCCATCGATAGATCGGCGCGCGTTTTCAATGGCGCCTTATTTTCGGATTTGATCTTGCCGCCGAGGTGCAACAGAAACGTGCGGTCCGAGACGTTGATGACCTCGACTCCGGGCAATTCCCCAACATGGTCAACGATCTCCTGGCTGTGCTCGACCGAAGCGGCGTCGACCGTAATGTCGCGGATGACGTGAGCGCCGGTGGCCTGGACGATGTCAATCGCGCCGACATCGCCCCCGGCGCGGCCGATCGCCGAAATGACTTCGCCGATCATCCCCACTTTGTTGTCGATCCGCACGCGCATCGTGATGCTGTAAGACGCGCTCGGCGCTCTTCCCGCTTCTTTGCGAGCCTCCGTCCGGCTCGGGCCGTTCTCATTTTGCATATAGACAGACTTCTCCTAGGGGAAATATCCGCGTGGCGACGAGATTAGTCGTGGCGACACGTCTAATCTCGTAACTACGCGGCGCTTTCATCATTTCAGGGCGTGGCGTTACTCAGCGACGGCGGTGTAGAGGAAGCGGGCGCAATTGCCGCAAGTGATAAACGCTCCCACTTGGGCGCGTTGGAGCCCCCCCCTGCAATGGTCACATTGCAGGTCCCGCAGCTCCTGTTTCTGATCGGCGCAAACGCCCAGAGTAGCCGCTCCCGCTGTCGAGCCTTACGCGCAATCGCTCCACCGTCGCCTTAGCGGATGGATGCTGCGCGAGCAATCGCCCAATCAAGTCTTCCTCTCGAATCACAATTGAACCAACAGTCATATAGCCTCAAGCAATTGCACATCTGCGAATATTTGCAGATGTGCTGTAAAAAAAACTGGCCCGGCGCGCAGGCCCGAGGCGTCGCTAACTGCGCGCCGCTCTCTTCGGTTGATCGAGCCGGATTTCTTTCAGGATTTTCTGAACTCCGGCGAGATTGTTGTTGAAAATATCGCGCGCCACGTCGAGGAGATTGAAGATGGTCCGGTCGATCACCGAATAATATACGCTAGACCCCTTCTTGCGCGCGACGACAATGCTCTTATTGCGCAAAACCGCGAGTTGTTGTGAGGCGTTCGCTGGCTCGACGGAGAATTTCTGACTGATCTCATTGACCGTCAGTTCCCCCTCCCGCAAGGCGTCAAGGATCGAAATCCGCAGTGGGTGCGCCAAGGCCTTGAAGAAATCCGCTTTGAAGTTGCTCAACTTTTGCCTCATCGAACTCTCCATTCAGACAATCGCAGTCAGGTGACCGTAGGATTTAGCATCTGCGAAGATTTGCAGATGCTAGCTTTAACGCAGTTGCGTGTCAAGCCCGCCCTCCGGAGCAGCAGCGCCGGATCGTAAAAGTCAAACATCCGATGACCAAGACGGTCCACGGCAAGCTCAATGTGGACGCCTCCTGGCGGCAGAACCGGAAGGCTCGACGCTCTGCTGACACAACAATCACCGCGACCTGAGGGACCACTTCCGCTCACTCATTTCGCTCTTTACAGGGGGGCCACGCGACCATCTAAAGAACAGAACTTTGGCTTTCGACCGCTTATCTCTCGGTATGTGCCACTCGCCGTTACGTTATGCCCAAAAGCACATGTCCCCTCGGCTGTGGGGAGCATCCATCGAGGGGAAAGGTGAACTTCATTGTGATTTTGCATTCTTTTTCCTCGGGAAAAGACTTTCTTATATGTCCTAAGCGCCGCGCCAGTGAGCGTCTAACGTTAATATCATTCCTCTTTCAACACTGCGGCCACAGTCTTCAAAAGCTTCTCGGCCGTGTACGGCTTCGGAAGAAAGGTTGTTACGCCGAGTTGCGCGGCGTCCGAAATCTTGTCTTCGGCCTTCAGCCCGCTGGTCGCGATGATCTTCACCTTCGGATCGATCCTGCGCAGCGCCCGGATCGTCGCCGGGCCGTCCATATACGGCATCATCATGTCCGTCATCACCACTTTCACTTCGTCCTTGTGCGCGGCGAAGACCGCCATCGCCTCCGCCCCATCGCTCGCGATCATCACTCGATAGCCGAAAGCGCTCAGAGTCTCCCTCGCCACTTCACGAATAGCGTTCTCGTCGTCAATGACCAGCACTAACTCTCCGGCGCCCACCGGCAGATCGCGCCGCGGCGGTTTCGTCGCCGCCGCCGGCGCCGATTCGATGGCGAGCAGATAGACTTTGAACCGCGCCCCTCTGCCGACTTCGCTGTAGACGTTGATGAATCCGCCGTGACTGCGAACGATTCCGGCGACTGTTGACAAGCCGAGACCAGTCCCCTGCCCGTGTTCTTTGGTCGTAAAGAACGGATCGAAGATCTTACTCAGATTCTGTTCCGGAATTCCAAATCCCGTGTCGATTACGCCGACGGAGACGTACTTGCCCGGCTTCGCTTCGACATTCATTCGCGCGTAATGTTCGTCAACCTCGACATTCTCCGCCTCGATGCGAAGCTTCCCGCCGTGCGGCATCGCGTCGCGCGCGTTGAGGATCGGCGACAGCACGTTGTTCAGGTCATGCGCGATGCCGCCGGCGAGCGTCCCGATGCTCTCCATCCGCTGCGCGCGCAGGAACTGTGATTCGAGACGTTTCTTATCGGTGATGTCGCGGATGATGGCGGTGAAGAGCTTGTGGCCGTCGGCGTCAATCTGTGAGATCGAAGCCTCGATCGGGAACTCCTCGCCGTCTGACCGCAGGCCGTAAAGTGGGCGCGCCTTGCCCATCGTTCGCTGCGTCACGTTCGTTTCGCCGAAGACGCGGATGTGCTCGCGATGCGCCGCGCGGAACCGCTCCGGGATGAAACGGTCCAAACACTCTCCCAGAGCCTCGGCGGCCGGACAGCGGAACATCTTCTCAGCTGCCGCGTTGAAAAGCACGACGCGCTGGTTTTCGTCGACGGTGATGATCGCGTCCATCGCCGAAGCGAGAATGCCGGCGAGCTTGGCCTCGCTCAATCGCAGCGAGGCGGCGATCTGCGACTGATGTTGATCATCCGCGACAGGGGGCTCATTGGTTTTCATCGTTTTCAGTCTCTTAAACAAAAGTATAATTCACCATTCCTCGGCCATGCTCGTCACCTCTTCCACCTTGATGCGAAAAACGATGGTCTCTCTCATCCCCTTAACCAGCCTCGATTCGACCGGCGTCATATGCGGTAAACGACTGTACAGCTTGGTCAGAACGCTCTCCCGCGTCTCCTCGCTTGAAACCTCATCGAATGTCCCATAGGCGATCACGCTGCGCCAGTTATATGAATCCTTGATCTCGTCCACTTGCAGGCAAACGCGAGGGTTGGCGCGCAGCGCGTCCAGCTTTTTGCCCGGCAGCGTGTGGATGTAAATGTCCTCGCCATCAAAGATGTAATTCACCGGCACTACGTATGGCCATCCCGAGGCGATACAGCCGAGCCTTCCCAGGGTTCCTTCGCGTAGGATCGCCAGCGCATCAGTGTCTCTAAGTTTGCCGATATTCATTTTTCCCCTCCCGCTAAAAGTTTGGTACAGTCGCGCGTAAGCAAGCGGCAGTCTCATCGGTCGGCCGCTTGCTTACGCGCGCGGTATTGTATGAACAATCTCGACTGAGCAAGGCGCGTGCGACGCGACCGCATATGAGACTGATCCGAGCAGGAAGCGCGTAAATCCGCTGTACCCGTGCGATCCGAGCGCGACCAGATCGGCGCTCCACTTCTTCGCCGTCTCGATGATCGTTTCCGCCGGATGGCCCACGATGGCTTCGCTCGTCAATGTCAGAGGCGTCTCCCGTTCCGTATCGCTTTCGCGCAATCGCGAGATGGCGCGGTTGATCACAGATCCTGCCCGCTCGCGCTCCGCGTTTTCCAGCCTGAAGAAATGGCTTTCTGGCAACGCCCACACCTCGGGCCCCGGCTCGAAGGGAAGATGAATTACGGAAATGACGTGAACTTCGCTGCCCGGCGGCCAGGGGCGATTGGCGATCTCTTCCACGGCCGCATCGCCGAATTCGGAGCCGTCAATCGCAAGCAGAATCCTCATCGCCCTTCCATCGGCGCCATGAGCCTCACTTCGCCGCGCGACCTCGACAGAACATTTCGAGTGTGAAGCGACGGCGCGCGACACCGAACCGAGCCAGAGCCTCTCCAGCGCGTTGTAACCGTGCGTCCCGACAATGATCAAATCCGCGCCCCAATGTTCGGCCTCGTCGAGTATGGCTATTTTCGGATCGCCCTTGAGTATTTTCGCCGTCATCTCAGTTTGCGCGCCGGCGATCTCGCCGAATCGCGCCATCGCTTGCGTCGTGTTCTCGACGGAGCGTTCTTCAAAAACCCGCTCCCATTCTTTGTAAGAGCCTGACGGCATAGGCATTGCCCACTTCTGTGTCGGAAAAGGAATATCAGTGACGGAAACGATCCTCACCATACTCCCTTCAGGCCACGGAGTTCGGGCCGCTTCTTCGACCGCCGCGAGACTGGTTTCCGAACCGTCCACCGCCAACAAAATTTTCATCGCTTTTCTCATTGATTTTCACGCTGCATGATTGCGCAACGCCCTCCTGCGCTTCTCAAGGGCAATGCCTGTGCCGCGCGAAAATCCTTACCTGGTAACGCGAAGTCTGACTGTGTTGGGGAAAATTACGAACTGTGAGGGGAAAAATCCGCAAGGCGGAAGATGTCAGCCGCGCGGAGCAATTCGCAGCGCGCCGGCGGCGCAAGGGGTTGGAGGCTCATTATGGTGGGCCGCCGCTATTGGGATTGCGGATCGCAACGCCCCACCAGCAGTGGGTCGGTGAATGCTCCTTTCTCGTGCCCGAACAATTCACTCTCGATCAGCGTCGCCGGGATCGCCGCGCAATTGATCACAATGAAAGGCTGATCGGCGC
>DASTMP010000169.1:0-1622 GCA_035714085.1 Blastocatellia bacterium | reverse complement strand
TTTTTCCAGAAGGATGACCAACGCGAGCAGGCCGATCCACAGCACGTTCATTACGCCGCCAACGAACAATAGCGTCATCAGCATCCAGCAACAGCCAACGCAATACGCGCCATGGCGAAAGCCAAGCATCAATGCTCCTAGTCGCCTGATTCAGTCAGATTGAAGGATATAGATGCTTGAGTTTGACACGAGCGTTTTTGGTGGTGAAGTGCCAGTCTGACTTGGTGTGATGGACATTGCGGTCGCACTCCCAGGCAGCGATTTCGTCGATGAGAGTCTGTTTGTCGGGAATGCGGCGGTCGAGGCATTGGGCGGCAAGGACGCCAAGCTCGGATTCCGCCAGATCGAGCCAACTGCCGTGCTTGGGTGTGTAGTGCCATTCGAACCGCTCGACCAGCCGTCTGGCTTCGGCCGGCGGGAAAGCCTCGTAAAGTGACGCCTTACTGTGGATGTTGAGATTGTCCTGGACCAGCACGATGGCGGTTTTGTGCGGGAAGTGAACATCGGCCAAGTCTTTCAGGACGTGCGCATAGTCAATGGCGGTGTGGCGGTCCGTCACCTTGATGTGGCGCCAGCCCTCGAGTGGCGCGAACAGCATGAACAGGTTGGCGGTGCCGTTGCGCTCGTATTCGTAATCGATACGGGCCGCCCGTCCAGGCTTCATCGGGATGGGCACGCGCGTCTCGGCGATGAGTTGCTTGGAGGTCTCGTCGAGGCACACCAGCACCCGCTCAGGATCGTGCGGCCGCGTGTAGACGGCGAGCACGTCCTCCATCGCGGCTACGAAGGCGCTGTTGGCCTTCGGCGGGATTACCCAGCACTGCCGGCGATGCGGTTTGAGACGGTTTTTTTAAGCGTGCGGTGGATCGTTGAGTCGCTCGCGCGATCGACGATGCCGAGTTCCACAACCTTGTTCTCCAACAGCCGCAGCGTCCAGCGCGCACGTCCTTTCGGCGGTTTGGAGCAAGCAAGCGCGATCAGCTTGGCCTCCTTCTCGCCGTCGAAAATGGGCGCCACAGCAGGCGTCGCACGCTGCTTGCGGCTTAACACCGCCTCGAACCCTTCTTCCACCAGTTGTTTGCGCACGCGGTAGAGCATCGACAAGCTGGAGTCCAAAGCCGCAATGATCTTACTATCACTCCACCCTGGCCCACCCTCCGAGACATCGGCCTTTAGGAGAATGCGCGCCTTCAGAAGCCGTCGCGCCGGAGCTTTGCCCTTACGGACAAGTGCTTGCAGTTGCTCGCGCTCCTCCGCACTCAGCCGCACTACATACTTCTTTACCGCAATGTCCTTCCCAGCCATGATTCCCTCCGCCGCTCGAATCGCGACCAAAGCGAATCATCCAATCCTTTCAAATTGGTTGAAGCCGGCGACTAGAAGCTTTGGGCGACCAAAGCATTCCGCGCCGCATGACGCGCGATGAGGCATTGCAGTGAAGGTCGCGAAACTGATCTGACGTGCTATCGTCCGGGCGGTCATCGGCGGCCGGGTTTGACTACCGTTCACCGTTCTTCGGTGTGCCTGGCTTCCTCTTGGAGCGCGTCGGGGCGCTAACCAGGGGTATCTTCTAGTGCCGTACCGACGTCTCCCCACCATCGCGGTGGGAAGCTTCCACAAGC
>DASTMP010000168.1:0-10645 GCA_035714085.1 Blastocatellia bacterium | reverse complement strand
TCTCTCTCAAAGAAATCGTCCACGAAGTTATACAAAGAAACACGAAATCTTCACATCACTCTTCATGGCTTCTTCGTGTGGCTTTGTGGATTGGATTACTCTCTTATCAGCGCCTCGTATGTTTCGGGCCGGCGGTCGCGGAAGAACTGCCAGGTATTGCGAACCTCGCGGATCAGGTCCAGATTCAAATCTGCCACGACCAACGCGTCTTCATCGCGCGGCGCCTGGGTGATGATCTGGCCGCGCGGGTCGCAGAAATAGCTCTGACCGTAAAATTCGCCTATGTTCCAGGGCGCCTCATATCCAACGCGGTTGATCGCGGCGATGAAATAGCCGTTGGCCACGGCGTGCGCGGGTTGTTCGAGCTTCCAGAGATATTCGGACAATCCCGCGACCGTCGCCGAAGGGTTGAAAACGATCTCGGCGCCGTTCAACCCCAGGGCCCGCGCGCCTTCGGGGAAGTGCCGGTCATAGCAGATGTAGACGCCGATGCGCGCGTAGGCAGTATCGAACGACGGGTAGCCAAGATTGCCCGGCTTGAAATAGAACTTCTCCCAGAATCCCGGCGCGACGTGCGGGATGTGGTTCTTACGGTATTTGCCCAGGTATTTTCCGTCTGCGTCTATCACCGCCGCCGTGTTGTAATAGACGCCGGTGATCTCTTCCTCGTAAATCGGAACGATCAAAACCATCCCGTATTTGCGCGCCACATCTTGCATCAGTTTCACGGTCGGCCCGTCGGGGATCTTTTCGACCGCTTCATACCAGCGCGTCTGCTGCTCTGCGCAGAAATAAGGCGTGGTGAAAACTTCCTGCATGCACAAAATCTTGACGCCCTGCTTGGCCGCCGATTCGATCAGACTGAGGTGTTTCTTGATGTTGACATTCTTGATCTCTTCGATCGGCGCGTCAGTTGGCGCGGCGTTCTTCGCTTGAATCAGACCACATTTGACGATGCGCGACATAACCTATGCTCCTCTCTGCATTGCTTCCACTTCAACTTTGATCTCTTTTTGCGGCGGAAACGACTTCATCAAACCGTAATGAATCACAGCCGACGCCCCGAAGCCGACAAACCAGCCGAAATCGTAGAGCGGTTTGAGCTGTGGAACGATCAGGCCGATCCACGCCAACCCGCAACCGATCAGCGTCGCCGCAATCGCGCGCCAGTTCCACCCGTTCACGTAAGTGTAAATGCCCTTCGTGCGGTAAAGGTCGCCGAGCGCCAGTTTCTTGTCCCGAACCAGCCAGTAATCGGCGATCAGGACTCCGGCGATTGAACCGAGGCCGCCCGAATATCCGTTCAGCCAGGTGAAGATGTAAGCCGACGGATCGGCCAGCAGCTTCCACGGCTGCATCACGATGCCGATGACGCCGGTGATCAATCCGCCCGTGCGGAATGAGATCGAGCGCGGAAACGCGTTGGCGAAATCGTTGGCGGGCGAGACGACGTTGGCCGCGATGTTGACCGCCAGGGTCGCCACCACCGCCGTGAACATCGAGATCGCCACGACCAGCACGCTGTCGAACTGGCTGACCACCTTCAGCGGATCCCACAACTCATTCGGTTTCATCTGAGGATAGATGACTATCGCCGCCGACGTGATCATCACGCCCATCGCGGCGAAGACCGTCATCGTTGTCGGAAGCGCGACGACCTGCCCGATTGACTGTTCCCGCTGGCTGCGCCCGAAGCGCGTGAAATCAGGCATATTCAAAGAGAGCGTCGCCCAGAACGCGATCATCGCCGTCAACGACGGAATGAAAATGGGCCAGAATTCGCCGAAAGTTTGAAACTTGCCGTCGTCACGCAACAGACTGCCCAGGCCCTGCGCGCGCCAGATCGCCCATCCGAGCAGGATCGCCGTCATCACCAGCACGTAAGGCGCGGCCCAGTTCTCGACCGCGCGCAGCAAATCCATCCCGCGATAGATAATGTAGATGTTCATTCCCCAGAAGAGCAGAAACGACAACCACTCTGTAGGCGCGTGCCCGACTACAGGTCCGCCCGCGAGCGTCTGCCATCCCGGAATAATCGTTTTGAAGAAAGTATGCAGCGCCTCGCCGCCGATCCAGGCCTGAATGCCGAACCAGCCGCAAGCCACCAGCGCGCGCATCAACGCCGGCAGGTTCGACCCGATCACGCCGTAACTTGCCCGCGCGAAGACCGGGAAGGGAATGCCGTATTTTGTCCCCGGATGCGAATTGAGCAGAATCGGAACGAGCACGATGGTGTTGCCCAGCAGGATCGTGAAGAGCGCCTGCCGCCAGTTCATCCCCGACGCGATCAGTCCCGACGCGAGCATGTAGGTCGGAATGCAATGCGCCATGCTGATCCAGAGCGCGGCGTAGTTGTACGTCGTCCAGTTGCGTTTCGCCACGGGGACCGGCGCGAGGTCTTCGTTGTAAAGCGGGCTGGATTCGATTGTCGAGTGATCGCGCAGTTCGACGCGACCGTCTGTGTGAAGGATGGCTTCGGAAGAGTATGCCGTTTGATTGGACATGTTCGTCACCCTTGAGCCGCGCGAGTCGCGCTACAAGATCTCTCTTGCGCGTTTTTGAAATGCGGCCGTTGTATGCGGAAGATGCTTTTCAATTATGTCTTTCATCGTCCAGTCTTTTGATCTCTTTATCGATGAGTTCTTCGACGAGTGCCCAGACCGCCGGATCGAATTCCATCTTGATGTGAGCGACGCGGATGAACTTCTTCATCCATGACACTTTGGACAGATCGATCTTCTTATTCCTGTAATCGAACTCGAAATTGCCGATGATCGTTGTGTGGGACGGGTCTTGAGCGCGAATCTTAGGTTCGCCGTGAATGAACAGTCCGTTTCTTTGAAACAAGTTGGCGGCGAGCGCCACATTCGCTGGGATAATCCCGTCACCGCGTCCTACGCTGTCCACCTGCACAGTCAACAGAACCGGAACGCCCATCCGCTCTAACTCTCGCGCCAGCTTTACGACGGCCGCGCCTCCGAAGCTCTGGCCGTAGAGAATCAACCTGACTTCGGCGCGCTCCTGCGCGTCGAGTTGGCCGTCACGGTTGCGATCGAACGCGCGGCTAATCAACTCGCGCGCCAGATGGCGTTTCCTGTTCTCGACCGTCTCGACCCAGGCTTTATCCGGATACTGTGCGCGCAATTTCAACCCCAGCTTCCGGACGTTGCGATGCGGATTGTCCCACGGCTCGCGTCCACCCAGGAATCCGAGAATCAAGACCTTGTTCTCCTCCACGGGCGTCGGAGTGGTGAAGTTATTGTATCGCTGTCCGCGCGCGAAAACGCACCCTGTAAGCGGCAGCAATCCAGCGCTCAGGGCGATCAGACAGGATCGCCTGCCGAAGCGGATCATCCGAGCCATACCGATTACCTCCCAGCGAAGACCCCTCGTTTTATGAATCGCCCGCCGCCAGCTTTGCCCTTGAATTCGTTGTTTTCCACGATCACCCTTCCACGCGACAGCACAGTCTCGGTCACGCCCCTCACCCGCCATCCTTCATAAGCGCTGTAATCAACTCGCATGTGATGGGTCGCCGCGCTAATCGTCTGTTCGCGGTTCGGATCGAAGATCACTATGTCGGCGTCAGAGCCGACGGCGATCGTTCCTTTCTTCGGAAACAGACCGAAAATCTTCGCGGCGGCGGTCGATGTCAATTCGACAAAACGGTTAAGGCTGATGCGACCCTGCGTTACGCCGTGGTGATAGATCAAGCTCATTCGGTTCTCTACGCCGGGGCCGCCGTTCGGAATCTTGCTGAAATCGCCGCGGCCCAATTCCTTCTGCTCTTTGAAGCAGAACGGGCAATGGTCGGTCGAGATCACCTGCAGGTCGTCGCCCCGCAATCCGCGCCAGAGCAGTTCCTGATTCTCCTTATCGCGCAGCGGCGGAGTCATCACGTACTTCGCGCCTTCAAAATCGGGCTTTTCGTAAAGGCTATAATCGAGCAGCAGGTATTGCGGGCAGGTCTCGGCGAATGCGGGCAGTCCGAGATCGCGCGCGGCCTGGACTTCTTTCAGAGCGTCGTAGCAGCTCAAATGCACGATGTAGACCGGGGAATTGGCCATCTCGGCGATTGCGATGGCGCGGTGTACGCCTTCGGCTTCGGCTTTCGTGGGACGAGTCAGCGCGTGGTATTTCGGCGCTGTGCGGCCTTGCTCGATTGCGCGTTTGACCAGCGCATCGATCACGACGCCGTTTTCGGCGTGCATACAGATCAATCCGCCGTTCTCGCCCGCGACCGTCATCGCCTTGAAAATCGTTCCGTCGTCCACAAGAAAGACGCCGGGATAGGCCATAAACAATTTGAAGCTTGTCACGCCCTGATTGATCATCGCCTTCAATTCGGGCAATCGCTCGTCAGGCAGATCCGTCACGATCAGGTGAAAGCCGTAATCGGTCGCCGCCTTGCCTTCGGCCTTGGCGAACCAGGCGTCAAGAGCTTCATTCAACGCCTGGCCTTTGTACTGCACGGCGAAATCGATGATCGTGGTCGTCCCGCCGAAAGCCGCCGCGCGCGTGCCAGTCTCGAAATCGTCGGAAGACGACGTTCCGCCGAACGGCAAATCCATGTGTGTATGCGGATCGATGCCGCCGGGGATGACCAGCTTGCCGGTCGCGTCAATCGTCTTGTCTACCGAGCCCCCGACGCCATGGACGGATGAAAGGTCTTTGCCTATCATCGCGACGGTTTCGCCGTCAATCAGGATGTCGGCGATGTAGGAATCGACCGCGGTGACAATGTGGCCGTTTTTGATCAGAGTCTTCATAGTCCTCGTCCATTTTTCGTTCACGAAGTTACACGAAGGGACACAAAGAGACTGATATAAAGTCTTCGTGATTCTTCGTGTGATTTAGTGGAAAAATTTATACCGTCGACAGAGCTTCATCCAGAGCAGTGACCAATTCGTCCATATTGTCCTTCGTCGCGACCAGCGGCGGCCCAATTCGGATCACATTTCCGTACAACCCGCCCTTGCCGATCAACACTCCGCGCTTCTTCGTCTCTTCAAAAACTTTCGACACTGCCTGCGGATGCGGCTCTTTGGTCTTGCGGTCTTTGACGAACTCCATGCCCTGCATCAAACCCATTCCGCGAACGTCGCCGATCGCTTCATATCGCTCCTGCAAGCCCATCAATTTTTCGCGCAGGTAATCGCCGACGACCTTAGCGTTGTGGGCCAGGTTCTCCTGTTCGATCACTTCAATAGTGGCCATCGCGGCGCGCATCGTCACGGGGTTTCCGCCGAAGGTCGAAAAGCTCAGCGAGGGCACGGCGTCGGCGATCTCCTTGCGCGCGATCGTCCAGCCGATGGGCGAGCCATTTGCCATGCCTTTGGCGGAGGTGATGATGTCCGGCTCAACGTCCCAATGCTCGATGCCGAACCATTTGTCGCCCGTGCGGCCCCATCCCGTCTGCACCTCGTCGCTGATGAAGACGCCGCCGTATTGGCGAATGATCGCGACGGCCTCTTTGAAATACTCTTTGGGCGGGACGATGAAGCCGCCCGCGCCCGAGATCGGTTCGGCCATGAACGCGGCGATTTGGCCCGAAGTCGAGGTCTCGATCAACTCCTTCATATCTTTGGCGCAGGCAATGCCGCATTCGGGATATGTGAGTTTCAACGGGCAGCGGTAGCAGTACGGCGCCAGGGCGTGATGATAGCCCGGCACCTGCGCGGGCAGAATCTTCCACGACTTTTGTCCCGCCGCCGTCAGCGCCGCCGCCGAACGCCCGCTGTAGCTGTGGCGCAAGGTGATGATCTCCTGCCGGCCGGTGTAAAGCTTGGCAGCCATCGTAGCTGTCTCGTCGGCCTCGGTGCCGCTGTTGGTGAAGAAGGATTTCTCCAACTTGCCCGGCGCGATCTCGGCCAGCTTCGCCGCCAGCCGAGATTGCGGGCCGTTGGCGTAGAGCGTCGAAGCATGGTTGAGCTTTTTGACCTGATCGATGATGGCTTCTGTAACGTGTGGGTGTAGGTGGCCGACGCTGGTTGTCAGCACACCGCCGAAGCAGTCGAGGTATTTATTGCCGCCCTCGTCCCAGACGTACATTCCTTCGCCGCGTTCGAGCGCGATAGGCTCCTGGTAATACATCGACACAGCCGGGAAGAGAAAATCCTTGTGTTTCTGAACGGAATCGGAATGGGTGGTTTTATCGGCGCCTGAACTCATAATTATCTCCTCCGTAAAATGTGGGACGGGCTTATCTAAATCCGCCAAAGAATACTCCATCCATAGCCGCAGGCTTGGATGGAGATGAATTTGGCATCGTGGGCGTTTCGCACGTGATTAGCTTGTGCTATCATTGGCACAGTTCTTTGAAACTCAATTTTGGCGGTTCCGGCAGGAAGTCTGCCGGGTAAAAGTTTGAACGCTAAAGATAGAGTTGCAGTCGGCGAAGCGAGAACCAAGCATGCCGACAATTGCAAACATATGTAACGGCGACGGCGCCGTGAAAAAACTGGGATTCATTTGAGTCTCCTACCCGGTCGGGCGCCGGGAAAGTTACGCCTACGAGATATGAATCCGACACGGGTTCAGCGTAGGAATCTCCACCTAGAGCCGTCAGGCCTAGATGGAGAGGATGTCAAATTTCTCAAACACCATTAGCCTGTCGACTGTTAGGACAGACTGAAGTCTATCCAATACTCGGATTATGGCGCCGCCGCGTTTTTCCACAAACTAAAATGAAGCCTTAGCGAGAGATTTTGGCGTGGGCGTAAAATGGGAAAGAGCGATTAGCCTTCCTTATTGCGCATGAAATCGGCGAGCTGCGCGAATGAACGCGCAATCTGAACTCGCATCAGCGCGTTCTCGACGACCTCATCCAGCGCGCGGTTCATGCACAACAGCCACTGATCGCGTTCAGATTCGCCAATCGAGAAGGGCAGGTGGCGAGCGCGTAGTCGCGGATGGCCGAAGCGTTCGATGTAGAGCGGCGGCCCGCCCATCCAACCCGTTAAAAACAGAAACAACTTCTCGCGCGAATGGTCTAACGTTTCAGGATGTAGCGCGCGAATACCGACAGCTTCAGGCATCGTGTCCATTAAATCGTAGAAACGATCCACTAGCGCGCGCACTATCTGTTCGCCGCCGATGGATTCATAAATCGTCTGAGTCATCCTCATAAACATACCCTTTCAACCCATATTTGCCTAGATCATTGACACTTTGTGAAATCATGTGCTAATTATCTCAGCTTAACTAACAGAGGTATTTATCGCCACAGTTGACCGTGCAAGAGGTATTTATGCCACAGTTGACTGTGTGGCGCTCGCTGAACTCTTGAAAGAGAGGAGTGACTGACTGCGGCCGTGACAATCCCAATATTTGGATTAGCTCTTGCGGAAAGCGTTCTGAGCATTGACGGGTCGTTTCTATTCATATTTTTTTCCATCCTCTTGCTGATCTACATACTCAATCACACGCTCTTCAAGCCGATCAATCGGGTTTTGGAGGAGCGCGAGCGATTGGGGGCGGGGCGGATCGGCGAAGCGCGGCAGATGTTGGGTGAATACGAGGAGCGGCTGAAGCGATATGAATCTCGGCTGCGCGAAGCCCGTGGCGATGCCTATCAGCGTTTGGAAGCTGGGCGTCGTGAGGCGATGCTTGAGCGACAGCGACTGGTTGCCGAAGTAAAGGCCGAAACGACCGCGCGAATCGACGCCGCCAAACGGGAGATCGCGGAACAGGCGGGGGGCGCGAAGCAAAACCTCGAAAAAGAAGTTCGCGCGATGGCCGCCACTATCTCTTCTCGAATTCTGCGCCGCTCGGTCAGCGCGGGAGGAGATTAAAGCCGAATGACCAAACAACACTGTTCGCTGGCGCTTTTTGCCCCTGCGTTACCTGACCTTCATCCATTATTGCTGTCAGGCGGTTTCTGGACTTCGCCTACGGGCTTTCCGAAGCTGATCAACCTAGTCATATTTTTGACGATTTTATATCTATTGTTGCGAAAACCGACGCGTGAATTCTTCCGCCAGCGCCTGGCCAGCGTGCGCGAGACGCTCGAAAGGGCGGCGCGGGAGAAACAGCAGGCCACGGCGAAGATGGCGGAGCTTGACTCAAGACTCAATCGGCTGGACGTGGATCTTCGGGAGATCGGAGCGCAATCCGACCGTGATGCGGCGGCCGAGCGAGCGCGAATGGACGCCGAAGCCAAGAGGGACGTTGAAAAGATTCGTGAAATGGCCGTGCGGGAGGTCGATGCCGCCAAGCAGGTTGCGCTGGCCGATCTTCGAGCATTCACCGCCACGACGGTCGTCGACCTGGCTGAGCAGATGATCCGTCGCGAGATGACGCCCGCCGATGACGCCAAACTGGTGGCGCGTGTGGGTGAAGAACTGAGCAAAGGGAAATAGAGTGGTTGGTGGTTGGTAAAGTTAGATTCGGCGTTCTTGCCAACCACCAATCACCAACCACCAACTTATGACCGGAACCACAATCGCAAATCGTTATGCGCGCGCGTTGGCTGATGTCATCGTCGAGCGCCACGAGACCAATGAGGTGGCTAAGGAGCTGATCGACTTCGAGCGGATGATGTCTGAGTATCCGCAACTGCGCGATGTATTCGCCAGCCCGGTGATCGCCACTGAACGCAAGCGCGCCGTGCTCGATGAGCTGCTAGCGCGCGCCGACCTTCGCCAGACGACCGCCAACTTCCTGCGGCTCCTGCTGGATAATTCGCGCCTGCACGATCTGGATCAGATGCTGAACGCGCTTTCCAGCGAGCTTGACACTCGCATGAACATCGTCTCGGCTGAAGTCACGACGGCGCGAGAGATCGGCCAGCAGGAGAAGGCTGCGCTGCAAAGCCAGTTGAAGACCGCGACCGGCAAGGAGGTGCGGCTCCAATTCCGAATCGACCCCGCGATCATCGGCGGCGTCGTTACGCGCATCGGCAGTCTGGTTTACGACGGCTCGATCAAAAATCAACTGGCGCAAATGAAGAGAGAATTGATGAATCAGCATTAGGCGCCTGGCGCCTGGCGCCTGGCGTCTCACGCCTGGAGAGATTATGGCAAACGAAATCAGAGCGGACGAGATAAGTAAAATCATTCGGCAACAGATCGAGCATTTCGACGCTGGCGTGACCGTGGCCGAGGTCGGCACGGTGATTAAGGTCGGCGACGGGATCGCCGAAATTCACGGCCTCGAAAAGGTGATGGCCGGCGAACTGCTGGAATTTGAGAAGGGCGCGTCGGGACTCGCGCTCAACCTCGAAGAGGACAAGGTCGGCGCGGTCTTGCTCGGCGAATTTCAGACGATCAAAGAAGGCGACATCGTCAAACGCACCAAGCGAATCATCGAAGTGCCGGCGGGCGACGCGATGGTCGGCCGCGTGGTCAACGCGCTCGGCCAACCCGCCGACGGCAAAGGCCCGATCGTTACCAAAGATTACATGCCGGTTGAGCGCATCGCGCCGGGCATAGTTGACCGCCAGGGGGTGAAAGAGCCTCTGCAGACCGGTCTCAAAGCGATTGACGCGATGATCCCCATCGGCCGCGGCCAGCGCGAGCTGATCATCGGCGACCGCCAGACGGGTAAGACCGCCGTCGCGCTCGACACCATCATCAATCAGAAGGGCAAGGACGTGATCTGCGTTTACGTGGCTATCGGCCAGAAGGCCTCGACCGTAGCGCAGGTGCAGGCGACGCTCGAACAGTACGACGCGATGGGCTACACGATAATCGTCGCGGCTTCGGCCTCGGAGCCGGCGGCGATGCAATACCTGGCGCCATACGCCGGCTGCGCCATCGGCGAATACTTCATGGATCGTGGCAGGGCGGTGCTCTGCATCTACGACGATCTGTCGAAGCACGCGGCCGCGTACCGCGAAATTTCGCTTCTGCTGCGCCGTCCGCCGGGGCGCGAGGCCTATCCCGGCGATGTCTTCTATCTGCATTCGCGCCTGCTCGAGCGCGCCGCGAAATATTCGGACGCCCGCGGCGGCGGCAGTCTGACCGCGTTGCCCGTGATCGAAACGCAGGCGGGCGACATTTCAGCTTACATCCCGACCAACGTGATTTCGATCACCGACGGCCAGATCTTCCTCGAATCCGACCTCTTCAACGCCGGCATCCGCCCCGCGATCAACGTTGGCAATTCGGTTAGTCGCGTGGGCGGCAACGCGCAGATCAAGGCGATGAAGCAGATCGCAGGCACACTGCGATTGGAACTCGCGCAATACCGCGCGATGGCGGCGTTCGCCCAGTTCGCATCCGACCTCGACGCAGCCACGCAGCGGCAGTTGGCGCGCGGCCAGCGTCTGACCGAAATCCTCAAACAGCCGCAGTACCAGCCGATGGACGTCGAGAAACAGGTCGCGGTGATCTGGGCGGCGACGAACGGCTACGTTGACGACATCCCGGTCGATGGCGCCCGGCACTTCGAGGGCGAGCTGTTGAAATTCCTCGAAAACCAGGGAACGACGCTCGCCGCGATTCGCGAGAAGAAGGCGATTGACGACGGGCTGAAGGCGCAGCTCAAATCCGCGCTCGATGAATTCAAGCAGCGCTACAACGCTCAGGCCAAGAGCGCAGGAGCCTGAATCAGTGGGCGGTGGGTAGTGGACAGTGGGTAGTATAACTCGCTGTCCACTACCCACCGCTCACTACCCACTACCCACTATGCCCAGCTTACAAGA
>DASTMP010000167.1:0-8872 GCA_035714085.1 Blastocatellia bacterium | reverse complement strand
GACAGAGAGCGGTTTCGCTCATCAGAGTCATCTCGCGCGTCACATGCATCGAATGCTGGGCGTGGCTCCTAAGGCGCTGCGGAAACAAAGTGAAAACGCTTTTTAATTGATTTGAGCTTCGATCTTCTCTTCGAGTCGGGCAATGCATAGAGGACTCCTTGAAATGCAATTCATCTCAATGGCGCGATTCGATTTTCTCGCCCAAGCGCGCGGTTGTCTGCTCCGTCACACTCATCGCGATCCCAGGCTGATCCTCAGACAGGAGTTTGTTGGTGGTCTCCGCCGACTGCGGCGTTGGCTGCGAAGGAAAGCGCCCGGAGACCTGTTTGTTCAAAAAGGATTGATAGCCCATTACCAACATTGTCGCAATAACCACAACTCCAAACAGCGATACAACAATGCCCCCGGGGACACTGACTTGCGTCATCATAAAGACGCCCAAGAAAGCAAACAGGATTCCTAAGGCCGACCCGGCTGTCCACCCGGCGATCTTTACCGCTTTCTCCAACTGGCGCAATCGTCGCCTGGCCCGCGCTACATTCTCATCTTCCCCATCCGGTAGCGGTTCCGCGAGTAATTGCGCGAAGCGTTCCAGGCCCAATCCACAGGCGCGGCAGAATTTTTGACCTGCGGGAGCTTTGGCTCCGCAATTCGGGCAATGCATAATCTCACCTCTCGTGAATATATCGCTAACCGACAATACGCGCTGATTGTATCTTGGGTTCGGATTCGGCGCTAAAACGCCGTCAGGGTGATTGTGAAGAAAGTATCTGACGCAATCGAGCATATGATGCTCGTTGACGACGCGCACGACCGGCGGGTGATCGAGAACTGCCATCCACTCGATCACGTCAACCCGATCCCAAGTGGCAAATACAATCTGGTCGCGATTGGCGCGGGCGCCGCCGGATTGGTCAGCGCTGGGGGAGCGGGCGTCCTTGGCGCAAAAGCGGCGATCATCGAACGCGCGTTGATGGGCGGCGATTGTTTGAACGTCGGTTGCGTGCCGTCGAAGGCGCTGATCCGCGCCGCACGGGCCGTTTATGACCTGCGAATGGCGAAAGAGTTCGGAGCGCATCTGGCTTCCGAGCCTGAAGTCAACTTCGCCGAAGCGATGGAACGGATGCGCCGGCTGCGCGCTCGCATCAGCCCGAACGATTCGGTCGCCCGGTTCCAAAACGAATTCGGGGTTGACGTTTATCTCGGCGACGCCGGGTTCGTCGGCCCCGCCGAGATCGAGGTCGACGGCAAACGACTGCAATTCGACCGCGCTGTGATTGCGACAGGAGGCCGTCCCCTGGAATTGCCAATTCCCGGTTTGAAAGAGACGGGCTACTTCACTAACGAAAACGTCTTCAAATTGACGGAACTGCCACGTCGCCTGGCCGTAATCGGCGGCGGCGCGATCGGCTGCGAGTTGGCGCAGGCTTTCCTTCGCTTCGGCGGCCAGGTCACGGTCATTAACGACGTCGCTAGAATATTGCCGGGTGAAGACGCGGACGCCGCCGCGATCATACACCGCCAGTTCGAGCGCGAAGGAATGATGATCATCAATCAAGCCCGGATCACGCGGGTTGAGCGTCGCGGCTCCGATAAGGCGCTTGTCTATTCCCTCAATGGCGAGGAGTCGGAAATCTTATGCGACGCGATCTTGTCAGCGGCGGGCCGCGCGCCCAATGTCGAGGGATTGAACCTCGAAGCCGCCGGCGTAAACTATTCGCGTGACGGCGTGATCGTTGACGATTATTTGCGCACGTCTAACCCGCGAATCTACGCGGCGGGCGACGTCTGCTCGAAATTCAAATTCACGCATGCGGCGGATGCGATGGCTCGCGTGGCGCTGCGCAACGCGCTGTTTTTCGGCCGCGCGAGGATGAGCGCGATGGTCATGCCCTGGGTGATTTACACGGACCCAGAGATCGCTCACGCCGGCCTTTATGAAGCCGACGCGCGCTCAGCGGGTTTCGACGTGGCGACAATTACGGAGAGGTTTGAAGACATTGATAGGGCGATTCTGGACGGCGAAGACGAAGGATTCGCGCGAGTCCATTACGACCGCAAGACAGGCAAAATCTTAGGCGGTACAATCGTCGCGCGTCATGCCGGCGAGATGATCGGCGAACTGACGCTGGCGGTCACGAACGGATTGAAGATGGGCGCGCTCTCGGCCACAATTCATCCGTACCCAACACAGGCCGAGGCTTTACGAAAGATCGGCGACGCTTACAACCGCGCGCGGCTCACGCCCACGGTGCGAAAAATCTTCCGGAAGTGGTTCGCGTGGCGCAGAAGGAGATAAAGATGGTAAATCAGGTAGAGATCATTGTGCGGGATCAGTTATTGGACCGGCATCGGAAGCTGGAGATCGCGCTGGCGAAATTCAGTGGATCGAATCACCTGCGCCAGTTGCTGCGAGAGGTGGATGACGCTTTGGAGCATTTGAGCGCCGGCACATACGGATTATGCAAGGTCTGTCACGATCCGGTCGAAGCGGAGCGGCTGATAGCTGATCCGCTGGCGCAATTCTGTCTGGATCACTTGTCGCCGCACGAGCAGCAGATGCTCAAACGAGACCTCGAACTGGCGGCGCGGATACAGGCGGAACTTTTGCCGAAGCCGGAGTTCTCTTTCGGCTCATGGCATGTCGCGCGCCACTACGAAGCGGCGGGGCCGGTCAGCGGCGATTATTGCGATCTGGCGCCTGACGGAGACGGCAGCCTATTTTTCATGTTGGGCGACGTCTCCGGCAAAGGCGTCTCCGCCGCAATGCTGATGACGCAACTGCACGCCATGTTCCGCTCGTTGAAATCGGTCGGCCTCCATCTCACGCAAATAGTCGAGAGGGCAAGCCGCCTGTTATGTGAAAGCTCGCTGCCCACACAATACGCCACTCTGGTTTGCGGGAAGGCGGACGCCGCGGGCGTCGTCGAGATATGCAACGCCGGCCACCTGCCGGTTCTCTGGCTGAACGGCGGCGGTGTCAAGACTATTGACGCTACCGGTCTTCCTGTAGGCGTGTTTTCCGAACAAGAGTTTTCGTCGCACACCGTGCGCCTGCAACCCGGCGACTCACTGCTCCTTTACACCGACGGGCTTTCAGAGGCGCGCAACACCCACGGCGACGAATACGGCATAGAACGTTTGGCGAAACTGGCGCCTGACATTCGCGCGTCATCGCCCCGGGCAATGATCAGCGCCTGTCTGGAAGACCTGAAGACGTTCAGCGGCGAAGCGCGCAAGTCGGATGATTTGACGATAATGGCCGTCCATTGGTCAGGGGAATAGTTCAATCGCCTTCATGAAATTGCCAGCGCGTGGCGTCCTTCGGAAATTGCTTCCAGGCCAATGCCCAGCGGGGCCGTAACACATACGTCCCGGGAGTTTCATAGTCCTCAGGCTTCGGCGCATAGCCATATTTCCCTTTGGAAATTTCGATCAATCGAGTGACCAACGACCGATCCGGCGCTCGCAACTCTTGCGCGTCGCCGTGCAGGATGATCACGTCGGAGCCGCTTTCCAGATGGACGCACACCGCCGGATTCTCGGCCAGGTTGCGACTGCGTCGGGTTTGAGGACCGCCGCCGAAATAGAGCCGGTCATCCAGCCACAAGCCCCAGACCGGAGTCGCGTGTGGCCGCCCGTCGGGGCTTACCGTGCAGACCCAATAATTCTGAGCCTCGGCCATCTGTTCGGTCACGTGAGACCAATGAAGCAATCCTTTCTTGTCCTTGGGCACACCGTAGCCGGGCATGTGAGGTCGACTTGCTTTTGGCCCAGTTTCCTGGCCTGTCTCCTGGTTGGCCTGGTTCTTCTTCGAAGATCGTTTCGTAGTCGCCATATTTTGTCTCCTGGGAAATAGCCAAGTCGTGATGAATAATGGCGCTTAAAAATCAACTACAATTACGCAATCCGGTGTAGGGGTGGGTTTTCCCCGCCCAGGTGCGACAATCACGGGCCTGGGCGGGGAAAACCCGCCCCTACACTGTTGTTGCAGTTAATTTTCAAGGACCACTATTCGTTACTACGTGGCATGTTTTCACCGTTTCAGGGCGACGCCCGTTGAAGATCATTTCGATTCCTCCTGACGCGCGGTTTCGGCGTAGGAGATGTCACGAGCATATGCGATCATTCCTGACACCTTGTGTCATATTTCGAGTCTTGCCGCGAAAAAAAGTTTTGGAAGCGAGGAAATGTATGCGCGCTGATCGGCTGCTTTCGATTATGTTGCTGTTGCAAACCTATCGGCGGATGACCGCTCATGATTTGGCGGATCGGCTGGAAGTTTCCGAGAGGACGATTCACCGCGATATGGAGTCTTTGAGCGCGGCCGGCGTTCCCGTCGTCGCGGAACGAGGCGCCGGTGGCGGATGGTCTTTGCTGGGCGAGTACCGAACCAATCTGACCGGACTGAACGAGGCCGAGATTCAGGCCCTCTTCCTGACGCGCTCGCCACGCCTGCTCGACGACCTAGGATTGGGCAAGGCCGCCGAAGCCGCATTCATCAAGCTCTTCGCCGCAGTCCCGCCCGCGATGCGCCGCGACGCCGAATCGGCTAGCCAGCGGATATACGTAGACGGCGCCAGGTGGAATCAAAGCGAAGAATCCGTTCCACTCCTTCCGTTGTTGCAGGAGGCGGTTTTGAGGGATCGCGCAGTGAGATTCAAGTATCAACGCGGCGACGATTGTGAGGTTGAACGTGAGGGCGATCCGCTCGGGCTGGTGGCAAAAGGCGGCGCCTGGTATCTGGTCGCGGCGGTTGACGGCGATATTCGCAATTACCGTGTCTCACGCGTGATCGAGGCCGAGATGACGGATCAAACCTTCGTCCGCCCCGAAACCTTCGACCTTGTCGCGCACTGGCGCCAATCCGCTGTCGAATTCAAGTCGAGATTTCCGCGTTATCCGGTGACGGCGCGCGTCCATCCGGAAGCGGTCAACCGAATGTACATCATCGGCAGATTTTCGCGCGTCGAATGTGTTGATCCGCCGGATGAAAATGGATGGAAGCGTGTTTCGATCTGCTTTCAGTTTGAGGATGACGCCTGCGAATGTCTGTTGGGATTCGGCGATCAGATTGAAGTCCTGGAGCCGCGGGATCTGCGACGGAAACTCGTTGATCGCGCAGAGAGTGTGGTCGAATTCTATTCTCGGAGGCCTGCGGAATCTCCGCCACGAATGAACGCGAAGGCGCACGAATAATAACGAAGCCAGAAATCCCTTGAGAGGAGTGAGGCGTCGGGCGTTACGGTACGGGGAGCGTGAGCGACCTGAGCATTTATCAAGAGGCCACATGATCGATTCCCAGGTCGCCCCCCTACCGTAACGCCCACTCAACCCTCAACCTATTTCTGGCGGCGAGCGCTTAGAAAGAAATTCGTGTTCATTCGTGTCTGAAATTATGTTCTATTTTGGGGACGCTCAGCCGCACCCGTGTGCCTTCGCCTTGGGCGCTTGTCAAAAAGAGCTGGCCCCCCATCCTCTCCGCGCGCTCGCGCATGCCTATCAGGCCGTAGTGTTGTCCATTCGACGAGTTGAGTATGGAGGGATCAAAGCCGCGCCCGTCGTCTTCGATTTCCACTTGCAGGCCGCGACGATCGGAACGTAGCGCGACTGAAACATGCTCCGGCGCCGCGTGCCGGAGGGCGTTTTGCAGCGCCTCGCGAACGATCATCAGCAGACTCCTCTCGCTTTCGGCCCCCAGGTCGAGCGGCGCGCCGGAGATCTCGAACCTGATTGGAATCCCGGTTTCCAGACTGAGCCGGCGGATCAGTTGTGAAATCGCCGGCGCCAGGCCTTCGCCGAAATTCTGTCGCAGATTCCACACCGCCAATCTGGCCTCATCCACGGTCGCCCGGACTTCGTTGCGCGCGCGGTCGAGCAATTCGTCGCTGATGCTCGGCGAGACTTCCCGCGCGCTCGACGCGGCTTCGAGCAGCGCTGAGACGCCGACACAGCCCTGGATCAAGGTGTCGTGCATCTCTCTGGCCAGGCGGTTCCGCTCTTCGAGCACGGCGGCGAATCGCTGCCGCAGGTTGCGCACGTGCAGCCTGTACCAGCCCCAGGCAACGGCCAGGGCGAAGAGCGCGCAGAGAACCTGGAACCACGAAGTCTCATAAAAATGAGGCCGCCACTCGATGCCCAGGACCTGTTCCGTCGCGCCGCGCGGATCGTCCATTTCGTAAGCCAACACGCGAAAACGATACTTGCCCGCCGGCAGATTGGTGTAATAAGCGACGCGGCGCTGTCCGGCGTCCGTCCACCCCTGATCGAAGCCTTCCATGCGAAACTTGAAACGGATCCGGTCTGGCGACCGCAAGCGAATCGCCGTGAAATGGATTTCGAGTTTGCCTTGACCCGGGTCCAGGATGAGATGTTTGGAAAAAGGCGCGGCTCGATCATCGGCCAACACCTGTTCAATCAGCGCCGGCGGGGCGCTTCTGCGATCCAGGCCATTTTGTTCGATGCGGACGGCGCCTTTCGCGCTGGGGAACCACAACTCGCCGGACGGGAGCAGCGCGCCCGCCGGTTGAACGCCGCCGTTCATTTGATTTGTGCTCAATCCTTCGGCGGCGGTGTAGACGCGCACCGCCAACTGGCCTGCCGATTGATCTAGAGGGCGCCGGGAGAGAGCTTCAAGCTCGCGTCTGGAAACCGCGACGATACCGCCTGGCCCGCTCATCCAGAGACTGCTCTGCGAGTCTTCCGCTATAAAGTGAATCTTGTTGCTAGGCAGTCCTGCCCTGGTCGTGAACTGCGCCAGCGCCCCGTCTTTGAGCAGGAAGAGGCCGGCGCCGTGCGTGCCGATCCAAAGTCCACCCTCGGCATCCGCATGCAGCGCCCAGATCTTCAGTCCGCGAAATCGTTCGAGCATCGGATCGGCGACGGAGAGGCGGGCATGAAACCGGCTCAAGCCTCCATCGGTCGCTACCCACAGGTCGCCGCCGCGATCCAGTAAGAGCGCCCGGACGCTGCCGTATGCCAGACCGTTATCGGTATTGAAATTCTGAAACGCGCCTTGATGGAAGCGGCTCAAGCCGCTATCCGTGCCGATCCAGACGCCGCCTTCCCGGTCTTCGCAGAAGGCGCGGATGAAATCATTGACGAGGCCCTGTTTCATCGTGTACCGGACGATTCCGTCCGCGTCAATTCGCGCGATCCCCTGCCCGTCGGCGCCGAGCCACAGCGCCCCGTGGCTGTCGCGGAACACATTGCGCACCGACATTCGGCCCAGGCCGGCGGGAAGTTGGATGGGCGCGAGCGTCTGTCGCGCAACCCGGAATAATTTGCCGTTCAAGGCCGTCACAAAAAGGGCGCCGCGTGGGTCCTGGTAGATCGTATTGATGCTCTGCGGAGCGCCATCCGCAGTAGTGATCGTACTGGCGGCGCTCGGGCTCAGACGGAGCAGGCCGCCCTGGGTGCCGACCCAGACGTCGTCTTCGCCATCCTCGAAGAGAGCGAGCACGTTGTTGTTTGGAAGCGAAGACGGCGCTGAGAACCTGATGATCCGGCCCGATTGAAAACGCATCAACCCCTGACCGTAGGCGCCGATCCACAACTCCCCCTTGCGGCTTTCGAGCAGCACGCTGATGTTGGCGCCGCTTAGTATTTTGGGGGTCATGAATGGATCGCCGTTGATGCCCTGGCCGAGTCTGCGGAGACCGGAAATTGTTCCAATCCAGAGCGCCCCATCGGATGTTTGGCGGATTGTCCGAATGCTGTTGTCGGCCAGGCTCTCATTAGAAGTGTAGTAAGTCGCTTCCTGCCCGCGCAAAACCAACAATCCCTTACCTCCGACCAGCAAACGTCCCGCGCGGTCTTCGCAAATGGCATGAACACTTATCCTGGGCGTGTCGCCATGCCCATCCATGCGGATCAGCGAATCATTCTGTAGACGGAAAAGCCCGGAATCCGTCCCAATCCAGAGCTGGCCAGAGTTGTCTTCGTAGATGACCCGGACGAAGCTATTGGTGAGTCCTTCCGCAGGGCCAAAGACGCGGAACGCGCCGTCCTTGTATCGGATCAGCCCGCCGCCCTCTGTGCCAGCCCACAACGTTCCATCCTTAGTGACACGCAGTGAATAAACGCTGTCATCTAGAAATGCAGGCGCATTCTCACGGTTGAAGACTACGAACGACACGCCGTCGAAACGCGCCAGCCCGCCGCTCGTGCCGATCCATAGATAACCATCAGGGGTTTGCGCGAGTGATTGCGCAAAGTCTTCGGGCAGGCCGTCCGCGCTGCGCCAAACACGCCGGCTGTAGGTTGAGGCGTCCGGCGGCGCAATCTCGGACGCGGTCGAATTGACGCAGCCAAGTGAAACGAGAATTGTAAGAAGACCGCATCGTCGCATAACAAGGCTTCCTTACCCATAAGTTCACGCGAAATCGCGGCCCTGCTCTCTCCGCCGCTGACGCGGTGAAGAAACCGAGCCAGAATCCCATAAGGAATTGCGACGGTCCGCGCTATGGCAAATGCACAATTCCACGCTGCAAGGCCGCCACTGTGGCCTGTGTACGGTCGCTGACGTTGAGGCGGCTGAGAATGATGTTGACGTGCCATTTGACCGTCGCCTCGCTGATGCCTAGGGCTTCACCGATCTCCCGATTGCTGTGTCCCTTGACAATCAATTCCAGCACTTCCAACTCGCGCGCGCTCAGCTCCGAATGCGGCGGCCGTTCCGCCAGGCTCTTGGAGACCGATGGAGGAATGTACTTCAAGCCGGAGTGAACCATGCGTATCGCGTTGACCAGCTCGTTGTGCGACATGCCCTTCAAGATGTAAGCCTGCGCGCCGGCTTCGAGCGCTTTGTGAATGTCCTCGTCGCCGTCGTAAGTCGTGAGAACTATGAAGCGCAGCGCCGGATGCGACTTGC
>DASTMP010000166.1:0-51207 GCA_035714085.1 Blastocatellia bacterium | reverse complement strand
TCGACCTCGATCTGTTCGGGTGGCATGCCGGAGTAGAAGGTGGCGACGACGACGACGGGGATGCGGATGGCTGGGAACATATCGACGGGCATGCGCGCCAGGCTGGCGGCGCCGACGACCAGGATGATGAGGCAGACGACGGTGATGAAGTAGGGATTCCGGATCGCGAACCGCGGCATCAATCCCCCCCTTTGTCGGCGCGGACGGCTCTCTCTTTCGGTTCGACGAGTTGTCCGGGTTTCAACTGGCTCAAATTGCCGATGACGATAAGTTCATCCTTGGATAACCCCGAAAGGATCTCGACGCTGTCGGGCGTCTCCATCCCCGTCACGATCTCGCGCAGTTCGAGCCTCTTCTGCGCGTTGACGAGCATCACCGTCGCCTTGTTCTCCTTGCGGCTGATGGCTTGAACTGGAGCCGCGATCGCGTTCGCCTTCTGTTCCAGCTCAAGGTCGGCATAGGCGTACATCCCAGGTTTGAGGATCAAGCGCGGGTTGGGGACGTCTACCTCCGTCTCCATAGTTCTGGTCGCGGTGTCTACCTTTTCGGCGAAGCGTGCCACTTTTCCGTCAAAACTCTGATTGAGCGATGGGACTTTCACTTTCACGACCCGTCCGAGGCGGATTCGCGGGACAACCGATTCGGGGACAGGCAGTACCAATCTCAGATGGTCAATCTGGGAGAGTCGCACGACCGGCATCGCCTGCGTCTGTGACGCGGTACCCTGCTGGATCAGGGCTCCTTTGTCAGCGAGGCGCTTGGTGATTACTCCGGAAAACGGGGCGCTGATGACGGCGTACGAGGAGAGCGTTTTGACTCTCGCTTCATTCGCTTCCTGAATGCGTACCTGCTCTTCCGCGACTGTGATCGCGGCTTTGGCCGTATTGAGTTGAGCCTCCGCCACCTGCAACCTGGCCAACGCGTCGTCAATCTCCTGTTGGGCGAGCAGGTTGGGCCGCGCCTTACCGACCGCCGAGAGGCGCGAGTGAGTTAGCTTGGCGGCCTCGTAGACAGATTGCGCGCGTTGCAATTCGCTGCGCGCGCGCACGACGTCGCTTTCGCTACGCCTCTTTGTCGCCTCCGCCTGCATCAACTCACTTTTGAATTCGGGGATTTCGAGCGTGGCGATGACCTGGCCCTCTTTCACCCGGTCGCCGACGTCGACGTTGATTTCTCTCACGTACCCGGCGACCTTCGCATGCAGATCAATCTCCTGGAAGGGGCGGAACTCCGCCGCGAGCGTCAGCCCTTGGGACAGGTCCTTCCGTTCGACCCTGGCTACCGCGACCGTGACGGCTTTGTCCGCCCCGGCTTTCGCATCGGACTCGCTACTCTTCTTGACCGGCTCCGATCGCGCCAATCGCGAGCATGAAGAGAAGGCCAAACTGAGCAGCAAATAAAAGGCGATATATTGAGCTTTCCTGGGCATGTATGAATCCTCAATTCTTGGTCTCGTCTCTCGACCCTGGGAGCGCCGCCCATCCTTGCCTGCGGCGCATCGTTCGTTAAGGGGCAGCCGCAGGCAAGAATGCCTGCGCTCCCAGGGGATTCGGGAATGATTCAAAGCGAGTGGATTACTGGCAGGCTGGAGGGGGACGTCGATAGCTGGAATAGGCTATCAAATCGAGATGGAGATTGGGCGGGGCGCCCGGCGGCGGCAGGATTGGCGCCAGAACCTGATTACCGGTATCGACGCCAAGCGCATGTTCGGATTGAATATTCTCTGTGCCATCGACCTGAACGCTAGACACGGCGCGCTCATGGTCCATCCTTATAGACTTGACAAGTAAATGATCCGATGTGTCAGGGGTCTCCAGTCGGCTGACCCTCACATCGTAACCGAGTAGAGTAAGGCTGCAAGCCACGAAGGCGATAAAGAGTATCGCGATGTGACGATTTGGTGGTCTAAAACCGGCCTCTCTCATATGTCAATCGAGATAGAGCAATAATGGAAATTGCCCCAAACCGCTTTTGATTTATGTTATCAACCAAAGATGATCAGTCACAGAGAAATCGAACGCGGACAGCATAGCGATCCATCTCGACGCCTGTCAATCGTGGATGGCGTTTCGCTGTAACCGGGCGATTCAATCCCGCTTCATACGCGCAGCTTCACAGCTTTTTCGGTTGCGCCGCCGCCATATGCGAGGAGCTTGTCGGCCTTTGAGAGGTGGCCCCCGTCAACGGTAATCCCATCGTTAGCCGCGCCCTCAAGGCGGAGGAAAACGGCGGCCGGCGTGAGGACGCGAGTCGCCGTCAGCAAGACGTCCCGCGTATTGACGAAACGTAACAGCGACTCGGCCTGCGGGCTGCCTTGCGCGCTGAGGCCGTTTACGGCCGCGTCCACTACTTGATCGAAGATGACAGCCGGCCTGAGGTCTGGCGCGGTCACCTCGAGCCGGACGTTGTGAAGCGTGAGGCCGCGCACGTTGCGCGCATAGATGCCGTAAGCGGGCGGGGTGCCGATTTCGAAGTACTCGCCGGCGATCTGCTGCGCTTCCTTGGCGGCTTCCTCCGCCGTGCCGCCGCCTTCGTAGACGACGTGAACGTCCTGAAAACTGATCTCTTCCAGGAATTCATCCTTGACGCCGTTAACGACGATGCATGACCGAGTCTCGCCTGGCCGGAATTTTTGCGGCCAGGGCAGGTCTTCGTGCTGCCGCCCTTGAGCCACGACCGTGGCCCGGATACCGTTGAAGGCGATGTTGCGAACTATACCTTTTACCGGCTGCGCCGCCCCGGCCGCCCCTCCACGACTCGAATCAAGGCCGATCGAGATCGGGCCGGTCACATTCTTCAAAATCAGATTTGAGAACGTGATGTTCTCGAAGCGTGACCGCGCCCCGCACCGCATCTTGATCGGACAGCCGTAGGTGTCGTAGATGACGCAATTGGAGATAGTGATGTTCTCGGCCTGTCCGCCGCCGAAGCGGAACACCGACCACCGCGTGCTGAATGCGCAGTTCGTAACGGTCACGAACTTGTTGCTGCCGAAGAGCGCGCACGCGTCGTCCTGGCAGGCCACGTCGCAGTTCGCGATGTGGACGTACTCGCTACTGTTGATGTGAAACCCGTCGTTGTTCAAGTTAACGCGGTTATGAATCTTAACTCCGTCCAGTCGCACACGTTGGCACTGGAGGATGCGCGCGCAGTGATAAGCGCTGGCGGTTAGGAAAACGTCTCGGATCAGCAGATTCTTGCAGCGGTAGAAGACCATTAAATGTGGGCGCTGGAAATACCCTTCAGCGGAATTTTGTCCGGGGCCTGTATTATCCCCTTTACCCGTAAAGAACTTCGCCCCGTTCCCGTCAATAGTCCCTGGCCCTTCGATCGCAACGTTCTCGGCGTTTGCGGCGGAGATCAGCACGATGTTGCCGTTGCCGGGAGGAATGCCATTACCGGCCTTGTAGTGCTCCGCGACGCCGCTGCCCAGGAGCCGCCCCTGCGCAGCCAGGTGTAACGTGACGTTGCTCTTGAGTTCGAGTGTGCCGACCAAGAAATTACCCGCGGGAACCAGCACGGTTCCGCCCTTGTCCCTGGCGCATACGTCTATAGCTGATTGGACTGCTGCAGTATCGAGCGTGGCTCCGTCGCCCTTCGCGTCGAAGTCGCGGACGTTGTAGACGCGGGCGCCTAGGTCCTTGTCATTGCCGGCTGCATTGTTCGATTGTTCCGCCGCGCCGAAGTTCGCGCTTAACAGCCCCGGGGCGAGCGAAGTTCCTATGAGAGGCATAGAGACCTCTTTAAACCACTCACGCCTGGCTAGAGACGCGTTTCCACTGTCGTCCATTCCGTATCCTTTCTAGGCAAATCTTTGTCAGACGGAGGGCCAGCGCCTAGCTGTTCCATTTATTCGCAGAATATCCGCTACCCTCTAATGCTACCTGGTTCGATTTAGGGCCGCATTTCTGAATGCTTATCTCAAAACGTTGCGGCGCAGAAGATATAAATGATCAAGCATCTTGAGAAATACACAGGCCTTGAATGCAATATATCCGTTACCGATAACGATTTCAATGTCTTTTGATGATAGGCAAGACACGCCATTAGCGTCTGGCAACGCCAACTGCGACCAGTATCAATTTCGAAGTGTATCAGCTCCGGCCGCCGCGCCCATGACTATGAGAGAACTACCGCAATCCGCGCTGCCATCTCCTATTTGTATCCCTGATTGAAGAACACCCACAGTCCGAGCTTGCTCGGAGCGGTCAGATCGAGCCGGCCATCACCATTCAAATCAACCACACTGAACTGCCTGCCAAGGGCGATGCCTTCGCCAGGCGCGGCGATTGTGTGCCGAGTGAAGTTAGAAGTCGGTCTGTTCCAACTGTAGTAATAAATGGCAGGCGGATCGCCGGCTCCGGGATCACCCCCGTCATGCGCCCAGATGCATTTGCCCGCGATCAATTCCTCCTGGCCGTCCCCATCCAGATCGGCCAGAGAGATGGCGTGGGCCTGTGTCCAGGACTCATCAATGACGTGTTGCTTCCACACAGTCGAGCCATCCACATTTGGCGCCTGTTGTTCCCACCAATACAAGCCAACATCGTGGCCACGGCCAAAGATGATGTCGAGACGCCCATCTTTGTTCAGGTCTTTGACCACAAACGGACAGCTCGGGTGTGGCAGCGCGGTTTCACCGTGAAACTTCCACGGCCCGGCGAAAGGGTCGCCCGCGGGCCTTTCGTACCAGCCGACTTCACAGAGTACGTCTTCAAGCCCGTCGCCGTTGACGTCGCCGAACGCAAACCCATGACCCCCTCCCTGCGCTCCAAGGACGAAGGGAGTCAAAGCCGGGGCGCCGTCCGGACTCTTGGTGAAGCGCCAGACTTCGAGAGGAAGCTGTTTCCGGTAGTTTGCTGAGTAAAGTTCAGGCACGCCATCCCCATTGAAGTCATGCAAGGCAAACATCTCCATCGTTCCACGCGTTTTGGCCAGCAATCGCGCTTCCCATGGCTTGTGCATCTCCCAGGGCTTGCCGCTCTCCGCCGCGCTGTTGCCCGGGTTCTTGAACCAATAGATACCGTCTTCTTCCCAACCTCCAGCAATCACATCCGGCCAGCCGTCCTTGTCCACGTCATAGATGTGATCGCTGTTGGCGCGCAGATATTCTTTAGCCGCGTGGTTGGGACGAAACGCGCGAGGCGCGAAGTCCGGCCCCGCGAACCAGTAAGCGCCATATACGATGTCCGGGTGGCCGTCGCGATTGAGATCGCCGACGGCGCAGCTCTCATAAGGGCTCACGAAAAGTTGTTTCTTCGTGAACTTCAGACTTCTGTCGCCATTGCCGTTCTGCACGGCGCCGCCTGCGAGGACGCCCAGCAGGAGAATACTTGCCACGAGCGCCGTTTTCATGGGTCGGCTCCTTTCACGAATTACATTGACGCTTCGCTGTTTCAGTGTCTAAGCTGGGCCAATCGGTGAGTCTAGGGCCGGCTCGTATGCATCGCCACCGCCTTCCAAGCCCCGCCTTTGTTGATAAACGTCAGCGTATAAAAAGCAGTGAATGGGCTGGCGTCCCCGGAGCCGCCAGAGCCAGGAAACGAACTGCGCTGGCGCAGTGAAACCCCGCGCACAACCGCAGTGTCATCATAAACGTAGACCGTCACGTTAGTGGTCTCCAGCTTCGAATATTTCAACTGCCCGGACCTCAACTGCTCGAGCATTTGTTTTTGAGTCATTTGCTCTCCGTCACGATGCGTCCAGATGAAGCTTTCATCCGACAATGTTTCCAGTGTTTTTAGATCAGCGAAGAGCATGGCTTGATGAAAGGCGGCCTGGGCCGCGGCGATTTCTTTTTTTATCTCTTTGGCATCTTCCCCTGAGCGGGGCATCTTGGTCGCCTGCCAACTCACGGCCTGCCACTTGCCGTTGCGCTTGAGGAAGGTTCCGTTGTTCAGGTAATTCGCGACCACACTCTTTCCGTCTTTCTCGGTCTTGCCGACCAGGCGGAAGGCGACAATTGCGACGTCGCCGTATTGCTGAATGCGTATGTCTTCGGCGGCGTAAGTGGTCGTCGGATCGCCAGGCTTCGGGGCTGGCGCCGAGCGCACGTCGCGCATGATGTCCGCCTTGCCGATCCGCCGGCCGGAGGAGCTGGTGTAGATCAAGTCCTCGGCCCAGAAGCGGTCATGCGTCGCGGAGTCGTTGCGCGAGGCCCCGGCCAGAAACTCTTTAAGCAGCCTGGTCAGTTCGTCGGCGTCCGGCGCGGTCTGCGCCTGCAGGTTGAGCGCCAGCATCAGCGCCACTATCACAGGTGAAAGGAATCGGTTCATACGTTTTTTTCTTAGTGTATCTTCGCGGGACTTTAAGCAACGTCAGGCGATTGATCTTCACTCAACTTGGGCGTTTTGTCATCAAAGATTTTTTGCAACCACGATGGGCGGGCGGCGTAATGGACAGTGCGGACTTCTAACACCCGAACTCAGAAACTGGCGAAGAACGATTCCGTGAATCGTCCGATCACGTAAACTCGGCGAAGTGTGTCTGGCTCAACCATCCATCGAACAGTGGAAGAAAGGAAAGGCCGCATGGAACCACGATGTCAACTCGTCGCTTGTGTCATCAGGCAATACGGCGCAGGGCAGTATCGAGCCTGGGTCAGTTTGAACAAGGGACATACGGTTTGTTTGGGCGCGTATCAGGATGAGGCGGACGCCATGGAGACGATCAATTGCTTTTTGAAGACTTATCAAGAAGGGCAGATAAAGTCCCCTGAAGACATCCTGACCCATATCGACTCAGGCCACGCTCAAGAGATGACAACGCCTTCGCTGGTGATAGGGCATGGAATTGACCGGATGGCGGCGTGAGCGCCGGTCTATTCCTGTCGCAGCGTTGTGATCGGATCAATTTTCGTCGCGCGCTTGGCCGGGCCAAGCATGGCGAGTAACGCCGCCGCGACTAACAACGCAGGGGCGCTCACAAAGATGATCGGGTCCCACACGTTGACGGCGAATTCCGGGTTGCTGGCGATTCGCGCAAGGGCGGAGAACGCGGCGGTCGTGAGCGCGAGCCCGAGCGCCAATCCTATCGCCACTGGTCTCCCGCTCGCCCCCAGCGCTGCGCTGTAGATGTCTGAAGGGCGCGCGCCAAGCGCAAGACGGATGCCCATTTCTCTGGTGCGGCGGCTGACGGCGAAGGCGACGACGCCGTATATGCCGACGATTGCCAGAATGACGGCGATCGCGCAGATGAAGACGACGAGTTGCGCAAGTTTCCTGAGACTTTCCATCGTATGCTCGCGTAGCGATTGCAACGTCACTACTTCGACGGGAAGCTCCGGCGCGTTTGCGCGATAAGTGTCGAGGACGCCGCGCGTAATCGCCGCTTCGTCTCCGGCGAACCGCACGAAGGCGTTGGCCGGGGCGTCGCCATTCGGATTCCATGGACGGTAAAACATCGGGTCATCCAGCCCGCCGAGCCTCGTGCTGGAAACATCGCGGACGACGCCAACGACTTCGTAGGTATGGCCCCGCTGTGTTTGGAATGTTTTGCCGAGTGGCTGTTCATTCGGCCAGAACTCATGGGCGAGCCGTTCGGAAACGACAACGGAACACAGCCCCTTGTCGCAGGGCTGATCGTTTTCGCCGAGCGCGCGCCCGCTGATGAGGGGGATTCCCAGCGTGGCGAAATAATTTGACGACACAGTATTGAAGTGCGCTCGGCGCAACTGCTGTCCCTTTAATTGAACGTTCATTTCGCTCGCGCCGACATACACCGGCGACCAGTAAGACCACGCTACTGATTGCGCGCCCGGCAGCGCCGTCAGCCGCTCGGTCAGGTCGCGGTGGAATATCCCCCACGAATGTTTTTCCGACTTACCGGGAGCATGCGCCTGCGCCACGAGCACGCGCTTCGTTTCAAACCCCGGCGCAAAGCTGACAGTTTTTTGTGAAGTACGAACAAAGAGGACTGCGCCAGCCAGTAAAAACAAGCTTAGCGCCACCTGCGCCCCGATCAGGATTCCGTAAAGCCGCGAGCCTTTGCCGCCGCTGGGCATGCTTTGGCGGCCTTTCAACATCTCCGACAGATTGACCTTCAAAGATTGGAGCGCAGGCGTCAGCCCAGCCATCGCGCCCGCCAGAATCGTCACCAGCGTCAAGTAGCAGAACACACGCCAGTCCGGAGACAGCGAAAACCAGACGCCGCCCGCTTCGCCCCAGGCGTTTGTGAGCCAGCGATCCAAAACGCCGGGCGATTTATAAGCGAGGTAAACGCTCGCCAATCCCGCCACGGAAGCCAAAAGGAACGTTTCGACGAGCAGCATCCGAATCAGCCGCAATCGTCCCGCGCCCAGCGCCACTCGCACTGCGATTTCCTGCTGACGCGCAGCCGCCCGCGCCAGCAACAGCGTCGTGACATTTACACAGACGATCAGGACAAAAACCGTCTGCGCGCCGAGAATCAGGGCCAACCCTCCCACAAAATCCCTGCCCTGAAAGGGTTCCTGGATTTCAGAGCCGTCGGTTACGAAGACTGTCGTGCTGCGTCCCGGATGAAGGCGATTCTGCCTGCTCGCAAGCAAACCGAGCTCGGCGGCGGCCTGCTCGCGTGAGAAGCCCGACTGCAAGCGGCCAGTCACTGCGAGCCACGGAGCCTCGCCCGGATGCTGCAAGTGATCGCCTAGTTTGAGGTAGCTTTCGAGCGGGTAGGGAAACCAGGCTCGCGCGCCATTCACCATCCCTGCAAAGTTTGGCGCTACGCCCACGATGGTCACGATCTGCCCATTGAAATGCGTAACCCGACCCACCACCTGCGGATCAGCCGCAAACCGATGACGCCACAGGCGTTCGCTCAGCACGACCACCGGATTGGCGGCGGCGCAGTCTTCGGTTTGCAACAACCGTCCCAGCAGCGGTCGCCCCGGATCATAGAGCGCGAAGAAATTACAGGTCACCAGCGCGGCGCGCGTCACCGCCGGATCATCCAGGCCGAAGGGCGCGGAAAATTCTCCCAGCGCAGAGAGCGTATGCAGCGACTTCGCGCCGTCACGGAAAGTCTGGTAATCCTCCCATGTGATATCTCGGGGAATGACAAAGCGCGTGGGATCGTCCGTATAGGCCGCATAGACTTTCACGAAAGAAGCGTGATCTTTGTCAATGCGGCCGCGTAGGAATACTGCATTGAACCAGGTGAAGACACCCGTACTGACGCCAATACCGATCGTGAGCGTCGCCACGACCATCAGCGATAACAGCGCATGCTTGCGCAAACTGCGCAGAGCAAACCGCAAGTCCTGCCATAGTTGTTCGAGCGAATTCCCGCCCCACATATCACGGGTGACTTCCTTGACCAATTCGACATTGCCGAATTCGCGCAACGCATTGGCGCGCGCTTCGTCGGGCGTCTCGCCGCGCTCGATGCGGTCGCGGATGGCTTCCTCCAGATGACTGCGGATTTCCGCGTCGAGAGCCGCTTCTTTGCGCCGCCGCCATCTTAAGAATTTCATGCTTCGCGCTCCTGTTCCGCCAGTTGGATGTAGGACCTGTCATCGCAGTCGTCAGCCGCTCCAGGTTGGCGTGTTCCGCTTTATGAAAATAGGCTGTAGACCTGATGTCAGGAGATCTTTGAAAAAAGACTATGGCTTTCGCCGCGTGAGCGGCGGCTGACTTTAGCCCGGCCGTTTCAACGCCGGGAATCGGCGCACGAATTGTTCTCGTCGCGTAGCGACGGTTGAAATTCGTACTACCAACAGGCCTTTCAAGCGTCACTACGTGACGCGAAACACCTTGGCTAACTTACCCAGCGCTAAAGCACTGGGCTAAAGTCAGCCGCCGCTCACGCGGCGAAGAATGGTGTTTCTCCAAAAAGCAAAAGTGTCCTGATTTCCGGCTGTAGACAACCTACATCATAGTCTGTAGATTGTCTACAGCTAATGGGAAAACTACCCTCGGCGTCGCCATTCGTCGCAACTGGTTGTCGTTCCTTCTCATTGATGAAATTGGCCGATGGAACCGCTTACTCAAAATATATCCGGATTTTCCAAAGCTTGCTGCGTGAACATATCCTCTTTCAACCCAGTGTTGAAGCGAATGTCTTCGAGCGTCAAGATCGTCTTCGTGCTTTCGGCGGGTGTGCTCATCTCCATGCGCTTTGCGACCCAGACGCCGGAGATTTTTTCTAGATTACCGGCTTTCAGAATCCGCTGTTTCTGCCCTTGTTTGTCGTACATCTCGACCAGCGTGGAGTAAGGCGCATCTTTCGGGACCCAGATATAGACATAAGCGTATTGAGATTTTTCCGGCGACACGGGGCGCGCCTCGATCTTGTAGGTCTTGCGCCCGTCAATCTCTTCGCCCTCGCCGATTAGCTTGTAAGTGAAATCGTCGAGCACGCGCTCAGACATGTCCTCGTTGGTGAAATCGCCGCCGAAGAAGCGTTGGCGGCGTTCCTGCGCGGCGAGGCGGCGTACGCGTCGAATCGCGGGAGTGTATAACCATTGACGGTCAGCCACGCCGCCCTGGTTGATCGAAAGCAGGCCGACGCCGCGCACCTCCGGCGGATCGGTAAATCGCACAAGAGTCTTGCTATTACCCAGCCCGCCTAGTTTGCGCATCGTGAACTTCTTGCTGTTTACAGCCCCTTTCTTATCCACTACATCCAGCTTTCCGCGCCAGGTCGTGTCGCGGCTGGTGTCCTGCTTGTAAACGCCCTCCATGATTTTTCGGGCGTCTTGCGCCCGACTTGCGCTGGCGAACGTCAGCAAACACAAGATAGAAAGTAATACGGACTTCTTCAAAATCATCTTTTCACCCTCAATGCGATGTCGTCTTTATAATCGGGCGCGGTCAGTTTGCGCGCTCCTCCGTCGTGTTTGAACTCTTCGCGCTCGGCGATCGCGCCGGTTTTCGTGTTAACCCATTCCGCGGCGTATTCGCCGGCAGGCAGTTCGACAGTCAAAATTGTTTCTGAAGGTTTTGGCCGAGCAAAAGCGGAGAGCCGCGTATGGCTTACCGTGCGCAGATAGATTGCGTAAGCTTTTCCACGCTCGACCAATGCCCGCGCGGTCATCCCTTGTGGGACGCCCTCTTTGATGATCGAATTGTCCGGCCTCATCTTCACGAAATCGAAGCCGTATATAAAATCGCGCAGGATGCGCAATTGCTTGCGCAGCGACGCTGTGCCCCCGCCCGGCTGCGTGTCCGGGTAAGCGAACGTTCCGTCTTCGTAGCCTACGGTGAAGGAGTAATCGAGATTGTTGTAGAGGCCGCCGCCCGCGACGATGAAATCCCAGGCCTCCATTCGGTACGGATCATCGCTCACGCCGCGAAATCCGGTCTCGTTGTCGCCGATGACTTTGTTCAAGCCGTAATTCAAAGCGACTGCGTCGGGCGGCGCGGCGTAATGAAAATTGAAGATCGAGACCGCCGGATGAGGTTTCTCAATCTTTTGCGAGCCGTTACTGATGTTGAGCGAGATCAGATGCCTCGCTGGCAAACTCTTTTCCGCGTCAGCGATTACGTCAATGACGCGCTCCTGCCAATTCATCGGAATGCTGGTCGCGTAAGGCTCGTTGCAAATTTCGTAGTAGATATTGTCTAAGTCCTCCAGTTCAGCGACGATTCTGCGGACGAACCGTTCCTGAATTTCGAGCAGGCCGCCGTGTTTATCGATCGTGTAAACATCGAGCCGCCCGACATTGCCCAAACCGTTGACGTTGTTGTTCGCGTTGAACGGGCTGAGCTTCCACTGCGCGTCGCCGTAGAACGGGCAGAAGAGATTGACCTCAACGATGATCCCGCGTTTACCCGCCTGCGCGATGAAGTCTTTCAAGCGGCGAAAGTAGTTCTCGTCCCATTCGCTCAGATCGAATTTGTTCCCGCCGTTCGCATATCCGCCTGTCGCGCTTCTTGCCCACGGCGCAATATACCGACCAGGCGCCGGCGCCATCGAGTTACGTTCGATATTGAACGCGCCCTGCGGCTCTACGTAAGCCGCGCCCGTGAACATCCGCGTGTGATTCATCCCGTCGCGTCGCAACGTGTCCAGGTACTTCACGTAATCGAAGTCCAGGTTCATCACCGCGCCGTAATGTTCGCCCGAGGTGATGATGACCGTGGGCTTGCCGCGGAAGAAGAAATAGTGTGGATTGGCGGGATGCAACGCCAGCAGCTTACCGGCGGCGGCGACGGTCTTCATTGTGGATAAAAGCCGCACGCTCAAACCGGCGAATAAAAGGACAAATAGCGTTCCCAGGCCGAACAGGACTGGCAAGGCAGTCATTACCACCAATTTTATTTTCCGTATTGGCGCATATTTCGGTTGAAAGATGGAATGGTTATTCATACCCGATGGCCTCGACAACTCTCAGGTTTACGGCTCTCCGCGCCGGCCACCAGGCGGCCAGGAGAGCGATCGCCAGCACAATCGGCGACGCGAAAAGAATGATCGACGCCGGAAACACGAATGGGATCGTGTACCCTCCGATTATCGCGGCCGCCGTTCGCGTCAAGAAATAGGTGTTGAAGGCGCCCGCGATAGCCGCCGTCACAATCCCGATGACGCCGATCACAACGGCTTCGAGTAGGATCATTTTTCGCAACTGGCCGCGCAACCCGCCGATCGCACGGATCACTCCCAGTTCGCGTTTGCGCTCGGCGGTCGAGATGATCAGCGCGTTGACGATGCCCAGCGCGGCGGTGAAGACCGCGACCAGCATCTGCATGTACATCATCGCGAAAAACTGATCGAGCAGTTTCAGCACCCACGAGCGCCACTCCTCCTGGGTGTAGATAAACGCGCGTTGCCGGCCCTTGAGTCTGCGCTGCAACTCGTTTTTGAACGCGACGCGCTCGACGCCCGGCGCCAGGTTGATGTTGATGATGTCTATCGACGGGTCGTTCCAGTATCGTTTGTAAAGGTCGCGTTCCAGAAAGATCGCGCCCTTCTCGGAAGTGTAATCTTCGATGACGCCGGCGATGGGACGGTCGAAAGCTTCGGTCGGCGTTTGCAACTTGACGCGATCGCCAACCCACAGGCGATAGCGGTTGGCGAAATTGTGAGAGACCAATATGCCTTCGCCTTTCGTTACTTTCTCCCGCGCGGTTGCGGCGTCGGCGCCTTGAATCTCGATCTTAGTGCGCGCGAACCATCCGTCGAGATCCAACGCGACGATGGCGACCGAATCGTCGGCGTAAGGTAAAAAGAGGAAGCGGACGTTCTCCAAGCGCGTGACGCCGGGCAACGCCGCGATCTTGCCAGACAACGCTTCGTCGAAATGGTTGGTCCTTGATCGCGCGCCTTCATTGGCGGCCACCACCAGATCGGCGTTGATCGCCTCTCTCATCCAGCGGTCAAAGACATCTTTCTGACTCTGGACGTAGGCGCCAGTGGCGAAGACGAACATCAACCCTATCATCAGCGCGCCGACCGTCGCCGAAGTCCTACGGGGCGCCTGTATCATCGAATCCACCGCCAGCGCCCCTTCCGCGCCAAATAGCCGATCCATTAGCGGCCGTAACGCCCGCGCGGTCAACTCCGATAACTTCGGCAGCGCGGCGACCATTCCGAGAATGATCAAGACCGCGTAGGAGAACTGAATGTAGAGGTCGGCGCGCAACGGCGCGAAGCGGATCAAGGCCAATCCGGCCAAAACCATCGTGACGCCCGCGACCAACCGCGCAGGCCCCAGCACAGATTCGCGCTGCCTGGTTTCGATGTTGTGCAACGACGCGGCCGGATCGAGTTGTGACGCGGCTCGCGACGGCGCCCACGCGGCGATGACCGAAGCCGCGACGCCCAGCGTGAACGACAACAGCGCATAGTCCCAGCGAAAGACCGGCGCCTGTCGCGTCGAAACCAATCCGAAGAGCTGGTTGGCGATCGAACTCATTACCAACTCCACGCCCATCGAAAGCCCAAACCCGAGGGTGACGCCGAGAGCGCTCCCGAGCAATCCCATTACCGCGGCTTCGCCGAGGAACATCCGCCGGACGTTCTTTCGCTCGACGCCGATGGCGCGGAGCACGCCGATCTCTTTCCAGCGTTGATTGACCGAGATGCTGAACGTGTTGAAGATGATGAACATCCCCACCAACAGAGCGATCAGACTGGTCAGGGTCATCCCGATATTCATTCCCTTGACGGCGCTCTCCAGCCCCTGTCCGCGCGACGACGGGCGTTCAATCTCCAATCCCGCGGGTAACCGCTCGCGCAGCCGCCGCCGCAACTCCTCGACCGTCGTCTCCGACTCATTCATCAGATCAATGCGGTCGAAGTTTTTGCCGCGCCCGAAAACGAACTGAGCGTTGAAGACGTCCATCACAGCGATCTGTCCCCCGAAGACTTCGCCCAGCCCCGACGGTTTGAAAATGCCTCGAACGGTGAAATCTTTTTTGCCCTGCGAGGTGAACAAGGGCAATCTGTCGCCTTCCTTCAATTTGTGTTTGTCGGCGAAGGCGCGCGCGATGAGGATCGAATCAGGCTGGGCCAGCGCGACCATCGGGTCGCCGATCTCGCTGTTGGCTTCATCGAATTGATATTCCCGCAATTCGCCGTCGCCAAGCATATCCACACCGACGATCAGCAGGGCGCCTTCGTCTTCAAACGCTGTATGGGCGATGACTTCGACGGCCGGCTCTGCGATCTTCACGCCCGGCGTATCCTTCACCGTCTCCCAGACGCTTTCGGGGAAGCCCGATTCGCCTCCCGCGATCTGTAGCGTCGCTTTGCCGGCGACCTTCTCGATCGTCGTCGACAGCGAACTGATCAGCGTCACGTTGGCTGTGCGCACAGCGAAGAAGACCGCCACGCCGAGCGCGATGCCGAGCAGCGTCAACAGTGTACGAAGCCGATGCCGCCGCCATTGTTTCCAGGTGATGTTCGTCAAGGCCGAGATCATCGCGCCGCCTCCAGTGAAATGTTCGGCGAAGCCTGCGCGCGCTCCTCTCTGACCACGCTGCCGTCGCGCAACAGGAGGATGCGGTCGCAATGCGCGGCGGCCTCCGCGTTGTGCGTGACCATAAGAATAGTGGCGTTGAACTCATGATGCAGATCGTCGAGCAGCCCCAAAATCTCTTCCCCGGTCTTCGAATCGAGATTGCCCGTAAGCTCGTCGGCCAGCAGGATCGGTGGATGGAATATTAGCGCGCGCGCGATCGCGATTCGCTGCCGTTCACCGCCCGACAATTCATCAGGGCGATGCGTAACGCGTCCGCCCAATCCCACTCGCTCCAACATGGTTTTAGCGCGCCGATCGGCCTCTCGACGTGACGTCCCCTGGAGCCGGAGCGGCAGCGAGACGTTTTCGAGCGCGGTTAACGTCGCCAACAGGTTGAAGGTCTGAAAGACCATCCCGATTTTTTCGCGCCGCAGTCTGGTCCGGGCGTCGTCATCGAGCGAAGCTATATTCACCCCGTCAATATTGATCGCGCCCGCAGTCGGCTCGTCCAGCCCGCAGATCAGATTGAGCAGCGTTGATTTGCCCGATCCCGACGGTCCCATCACCGCGACGCGCTCGCCACGATGAATCTCCAGGCGCACGTTATTCAGCGCGCGCACGACCTTCCCGTCGCCATATTCGCGCGAGACATTTTCAAGTTGGATCATCGATTCATCACCCCTCAGGAATGTTTTCACAAACCTTCTGAAATAAAAAAGCCGGTCGACCTGCTGGAATTCGGGCCGGCTCAGTTTGTACTGCGTGGCGCGCCGTGCGGATAGCGTTGAGCGCATCATCGAAATCGGCGATGCGCAAGTCTCCGAACTGGTGGGATGGTCCGTCGGGCGCTTCGTTGAGATCTGGAGTGAGGCTAGGCGATTCTTTTAATGTCGGAAACACTATCGAATTCTTCCTCAGGGAAATGTTCTCTAAGAGATTCAATTGTTCCGTATCCCCATGACACGGCTCCGAATGCGACTTTTTCCTTACGCGCCGCCTCCAGATCGGTGACTTGATCTCCGATATAGATTGCTTCGCGACATGGAATGCCGGTCTTTTTGAGCGCCTTCCGTATTCTGGCCGATTTGCCAAAAATCGACACTCCGCACTCAAATTGGCCAATCAGCTTCGTATTTGCAGGCCCCAGAATCCTGCTTACATTGTCGTAGGAATTTGATGAAACGACAGCAAGAGCAACTCCATTATTCGCCAAATGAAGCAGCATGTCATCAGTATGTTCAAACAGGGAAATGCTCGCCGCATTTTGCCCCATAAGAGAGATAAAACTCTTTGCGACAAGAGGGAGTTTCCAGGCGGGCATCCCAACCTGTTCCATGATCTGCCTGGCGTCGTAGCTTCTATAAGTAGGCGCCAGATCCGGATCGATTCCCTTGAAATCATGTTGTTCGGCGAGTTGGTTAAATACTCGAATAAAGAAGGGAAATGAATCCGCTAAAGTTCCATCGAAGTCAAAAATTGCCAGTCGATATTTCATGCGCATGAATTGCCTAACGCCGATTGCGTCTTGGATAGCCGAACCCAGGTGAACTATTCCAGACGCAACCACATAGTATTCTTTCGCGGTTTTGATGAAAGCGCTCAGAAGTCGCTTCTAAGTCATTGAGAACACTCTCAGCCGTTTTTTTGAGCTTTTCTTCAGGACTTTTCAGGAGATATATTTTTATATAACTCGCCAGACCGGAAAGCAATCTATTAGACAGCGTTTTGAAGATGGAGGAATGCGAATGAACTCGCTCTTGCAAGACTTGCGCTACGGCGCTCGGATGCTGCTCAAGCAAAGGCTGTTCACGATTGTCGCGACGCTTTCGCTGGCGTTGGGCATTGGCGCAAATACGGCGATCTTCAGCGTGGTTGACTCGATGCTGATCCGGCCGCTGCCTTATCCCGACGCAGAGCGGTTGGTGGCGATCTGGAGCAGTCCCGGCGGCGCGCGAAACAAGTGGACTTCCGCTTATCCCGATTACGCTGATTGGCGAAACGGGACGCAGTCCTTCGAGCGCATGGCCGCTTACAACAATGACCGGGCGACCCTCCGTAAAAGCCAGGGCGCGGCTTTGCTCAGCGGCCTGGTGGCGTCCGCCGACCTGTTCCCGTTGCTCGGCGTACAACCACAACTGGGACGCGCTTTCAGCGCCGCGGAGGATCAGCCCGCATCCGCGCCAGTGGTCGTGTTGAGTTACGAAACGTGGCAGCGGCGCTTTCAAGCCGATCCCAACATCGTCGGTTCGGCCATCCTACTGGGCGACCGCAATGTGACCGTGATTGGCGTCATGCCTCCCGGCTTCAAATTTCCGGCGAACCGGGCGCAGGTCGAATACTACCTGCCGCTCGCGCCCGCCATGGCGGAGAAGGCCGGGCGCCGCAGCGATATGTTTCTACGGTGCGTCGCGCGGCTGAAGCCCGGCGTGACGGTTGCGCAAGCGCAAACCGATCTATCGTTGATCGCGTCGCGTCTGGCCGCGTCCTACCCTGATTCGAACGCCAATCGCACGGCGTGGGTGAGCGAACTGCGCGAGGATTGGGTGGGCGGACTGCGACCGGCGCTGCTCGTCCTGTTCGCATCGGCGGGGCTGGTTCTGCTGATCGCCTGCGCGAATGTTGCGAATCTGCTGCTGGCGCGGATGACCGCCCGGTGGCGCGAACTGGCGGCGCGCATGGCTCTCGGAGCAAGCCGCGCCCGGATCGCCGCGCAACTGTTCACCGAGAGCGCGCTGCTTTGCCTGGGCGGCGGCGCGCTTGGGACTCTGCTCGCCACATGGACGGCGCATGCGTTGCTGAAGCTGCAGCCGGCCGGCGGGTCAAGCTTCATCGAAGGAGGCGTCAATCTTCGCGTGTTGCTGTTCACGCTGGCCGCGTCAATGATCGCAACCATCGCGGCGGGCGTCTCTCCGGTCCTGCGAATTTCTCGCGTGGAGCTGGTCGGGGCCCTCAGGGAAAACAGCCGCGGAGCATCGGATGATTCGGGCGCGATTCGCCTGCGGTCGGCGCTCGTCATCGCGCAGGTGGCGCTTTCTTTGGCGCTTCTCGTCGGCGCAGGGCTGGCGCTGCGCAGTCTGGCCGAACTGCGAAAGGTGGACCCCGGATTCGATGCGCGGCGAGTCTTCACCGTCACGCTGGCTCCCAGCCGGGCGAGGTTCAAATCCGCCGGCGAGCGAAACGCTTATTTCGGACGCGTCATTGATCTGCTTCGCTCCGCTCCCGGCGTTGAACTCGCGGCGGGCGTCTCCCCAATCCCATTCGGCGGCAGCGAGACCGACACTAACTTTTCCGTTCTGGGCCGCGCGCCCGCGCCGAAGGGGCAGGCGCCGCAAGCTGATTATCGCGTAGCGACGACGGATTACTTTCAGGCGATGAAGATCCCTCTACGGCAAGGGCGTGTTTTTTCTGACGCCGACGGCCCGCGCTCCCTGCCTGTGGTCATCATCAACGAGAGCTTCGCCAGACGCTACTTTCCCAATGACGATCCGCTGGGCAAGTCGCTCATCATTGGGGCGGACCCAAAGGACAACCCCAATCCCGCGCCGCGCCAGATCGTAGGCGTCGTCGGCGACGCCTATCACTCTTCGCTGGAGGCGCCGCCCACGCCCGAGTTTTATGTCCCAGTCGCGCAGGAAACGTGGCCTTCGCTCGACCTCGTGGCGCGCTACAGGCAGGGCTATGCCAGCTCGATTGCGGCGGCGATGCGCGACGCGGCGCGCAATGCGGGCGCGGGCGAGTCCGTCGCCGAACCTCGCCCCTTCACGGCATTGCTGGACAATTCGACCAGGAGTCGCGAGTTCGGCGGCTTCCTGCTGGGCGCCTTCGCGGTCGTCGCGCTGACGCTGGCGACGACTGGCTTGTACGGCGTGATGTCTTACGCCGTAGCGCGCCGCACGCGCGAGATCGGCATACGCATCGCGATGGGCGCGCAAACCGGCGACGTGCTCGGTCTCATCTTGCGGCAGGGAATTAGGCTGGCGCTGGCGGGGATTGTGATCGGACTGCTCGTCGCATTCGCCCTGGCGCGGTCGCTGGCGAGCCTGTTGTTCGGAGTGAGCGCGACCGATCCGCTGACTTTCGGCGCCGTATCACTGTTGCTGGCGGGAGTGGCGCTGGCGTCCTGCTGGCTGCCGGCTCGGCGCGCGACGAAGGTGGACGCGATGGTTGCTTTGAGATCTGACTGAACGCAATCCACACTTAGGGTTCCACTACTTCTAAAATTCATTCGATAAGCGACCTTGGCCCTGGCCAGCGCTGGCTTGAAGTGTGTCAGCGGCGGGCATGAAATCGCTTTGAGGCTGCGCGCACGGCGCATCGGCGTCGTTTGCGATCCTACTGAAGTAGGTCGAAGTTTACAGGCAATACGGGTAAGGCGCGGAAGAAGTTCCGCGAAGCGAAATCGCCGATGGGTTGCGGGAGTCATCGCCGCGTGATAGCTTCATTTTGATTCCCCTCTTTTACAACGCGTAACTCTGAATAGATGAACAGCGCGACTCCGGCGCAAGCCAGATCCTGTTGTCTGTCTATCTGAAAGTCTCCCCAGTCACTATTTATTGTTTCAAGCAAGGAGACTAATAATGGCAAAACATAAAGGCGCGGAGCATCACGAGCGCGCAGCCGAACATCACGAACTTTCCGCCCACCATCATCGTGAAGCGGCCAAGCATTACGAATCCGGTAATCCCGAAAAGGCCGGGCACCATGCTCACATTGCGCACGGTCACCATCTGCACGCCACTTATCATGCTGAGGAAGCTGGCAAGCATCACGCGACGGAACATGGCGGCCAAAGCAAAACAGGCAGAGCCTAGCAAGCCAGACAATCCCGAATGGCCGGGCGTCGTTAGCAACAGGCGCCCGGCTTTGCTATTTGCATGCGGCTCTGCGTTGGACGACCGGCGCCCGCCTCGAACAAAAGTGAAAAAGCCGACCATTGTCGGTAGATTGGTCGGCTTCCATTATTTTTGCGCAGGTTAACCCCGCGCCCTTCCGCAGTTTCTTTATTGACCGTGATGGTGGCTCGCCTTTTTATGTTTGTGCTTGCCATGTTTTTTCTTGCCCATATTCTGACTATTCTCCTGTGCGCCACTCGTCCTCATGAGCTGCGGGCTCCCGGTTTGCGCCTTCACATTCGCGCCCATCGTGAGGCTTAAAGCGAACAGGCAGCCAACGACAAATGTTGAAATTAGCTTTCCGATATTCATAAAGATACCTTCCTCCTGTTGATGTCTGAATTTATCAGAATGCGTGGTCGCAAACTGTTTCGAATCTCCTGCCGTTTAATCGCAAATATCGAGCCAACCAAGGTGGAATCCCGAACGGTGTCGAAGTCGCTCGCATTCAAAGGCATACGTTTATTTCAGGCGTTCAATGAGGGTGATGGCTGAATTATTCGCACTCCTTGTCGTATTAAACGGAATCGCCCGCGCATAGGCGTCAGGCGCCAGTCTTTCGGGAATTGGCTCGCAGCGTCCCGCGCAGAGAACGTCGACGCGTCAAAATGTTGAACGCATAATGCGCTACGCTGGTGGCTTTGATAAGCGGCTGTTCAACTGAACAAGTCGCCGAAGTCTCAGGCTGAAGAGCGAGCCGGCGTCGCGGTGGCAACGAGACGCCCGGCCTGGCTATTTGTGGCGGGGCGAGGAGCGGCCCCATCAGCGCCGCGATTACTTCGTCGAGCGCAATGGAGTTGAGTATTTGACGCTGTTCACTTCAAGTCCGGGTCAGCCTCAATAACCCCTTCACTCACCAATACGCTTCCGCCGCCAATCCAAGTCGCAGTCACGATCCCTTCTCTTTTCTCCGCCCGCGCCTCCAAAACGCTTGGCCGTCCCATCTCAAAGCCCTGGGCGATGCGCCAATGAAAGACCCCCTCCACCGCTTCGTTATAATGACTGAGCAAGCCAGCCAGCGCGCAATTCGCGCTGCCTGTCGCGGGATCCTCAGGCACTCCATCCAGCGGAGCGAACATACGCGCTCGGATGTCAAAATCGTCGCCGCTATGCGTGTAAAGATGAATGTCGGCGGGCACACCTTCAGTCACGAGCGCCGCGAGTTTCTCGACGTTGGCTCGCGCCCGCGCCAAGGCTGCGCGATCTTTGACTTCCGCCAGGAGAAAGGGCAAACCAACCGAGGCCGCTCGGGGCAAATGCGTACTGGCGACAATGTCCTCCGGCGCAAGTGAAACCGCCGATGCCAATAACTCTGCGGAGATTGTCTTGCCGAGGAATAGGCGCGCGGGCGCCAACAGTTCACACCAGAAGCGATTTCCCTCCCGCCTCTCAATGGAGATCGGAACCAAGCCAGCTTTCTCTTCGAAGGTCACGGTGAGCGATGTTTTGATGACGCCGAACTCGCCTGCAGTGGCTAAAGCAAATGCGGTCCCGACATTGGGGTGTCCGGCAAAAGGAACCTCGGTCGTTGGAGTAAAGATACGAACCTTCCGCGTATGCCCAGCTTCCGCAGGGAACACGAAAGTGGTCTCAGAAAAATTGAACTCGCGGGCAATCTGCTGCATCTGCCGATCCGAAAGCCCCGCCGCTTCAGGCAGCACAGCCAATTGATTCCCGCCGAAGCGAGCTTCGGTAAAGACGTCGCAAATGTAATAACGGTAGCGCAACTTATTCATCCTCGCTATTAGCGATGACATCCGCTAATTTTTTGATTCCGGTTTCGATTCTTTCCGGCGTTTGATTGGAGAAATTCAGACGCAGAAAATGGTTTGGCTTTTCGTTGGCAAAAAATGGCGCTCCGGGCACGAATGCGACTTTGGCCTCGATCGCCGCAGGCAACAGTTGCGCGGTATCGAGGCGCCGAGGCAATTCGACCCATAAAAACATTCCCCCTTCAGGTTTCGTCCAGCGAACGCCGACGGGAAAATGCCGCGCCAGGGATTGCAGCATCGCTTCGCAGCGTTCGCCATAAATTTGCTGGAGCCTCGACACATGGGAGTCCGCATCGTTGTCCGTTAAATAACGATGGATGGCGAACTGCGAAATTGTGTTCGTGTGCAAATCAGTAGACTGTTTGGCCATCACCAGCCTGGCGTAGAGTTTCGGCTCCGCAACCACCCACGCCACCCGTAAACCGGGAGCGATCGTTTTGGAAAACGTGCTGATGTACGTAACCAATCCTTCCGTGTCGAAGGATTTGATCGGAGGCAGAGCGGCGCCGCGGTACCGCAATTCGCCATAAGGGTCGTCTTCCAAAATTCGCACACCATATTGCGCCGCCAAGTTGAGCAGGCGCTTGCGTCGTTCCAGCGCGAGCGTCGTACCTGCCGGATTTTGAAAATTTGCGACAAGATAAATCAATTTGATGTCGGGGTGATCGCGCAATGTCTGTTCAGCCGCTTCGACATTCATGCCTTCGTCGTCGCCGGCAACGCTGATAAAATTCGCTTCAAATAACGAAAACGCCTGCAATGCGGCCAGATACGTGGGGCTTTCGACCAGAATTTTATCGCCTGGATCGACCAGCGCTTTAGCGAGCAAATCCAAGCCCTGCTGCGAGCCGCTCGTAATCAAAATCTGGTTCGCCTCAGCGCTGATGCCCTTCGCCCGCATCCGCGCTGCAATCCATTCGCGCAGCGGCGCATGCCCTTCGGTGGTCGAATATTGCAACGCCTTTTCGCCTTCCTCCAGAATCACGCCTCTGAACGCCTCCGCCATTGTTTCTTTCGGGAACAATTCCGGCGCCGGCAATCCGCCCGCGAATGAAATAATTTCGGGACGTTCTGTTACTTTTAAAATTTCGCGGACAGCGGAAACTGTCGTGGCTTCGATGCGGCGCGAAAAATACGTCTGCCGGGCAGGTGTAACATTCAATGTAGTCATTAGATTTTTCCGTGCGTCGAGAGAACCGGCGCATAAAGTTTTTCGAGTTCAGCGGCATCCGAAAAATAAAGGCCGGCGCCGACTGGCTGGATGGATTTTAAGACCAACTGTTTCCACTCGGCGCTGGCCTTTTTCTCGATGACCCATCCCACCAGGTATTGTGAGGCCAGGCAGCCGCCCGCCGTCGCAATATTTCCATGTTCGATGAACGCTTTTTCTTCCACAGTCACGCCCAGACTTTCCAGCGTCTGTTTGGTCGTCGGGTAGGTCGTGGCCGTTTTCCCTTTGAGGAATCCGAGAGCGGCCAATAATAATGCGCCCGAACAGATCGAACCGATCAACTGTTTTTCCGGATCGATCCGGAAGCGAGAGAGCCAGTCTGAGTCCTTCATTTTCGTTCGCGCGCCTTGTCCGCTGACAAACAAAACCACATCCGAATGATTCGATTCTTCAATCAGCCCGTGCGTCGGCGCGGAGATTCCCGTCGCCGAGGTATGATAAGGTCGCTCTCCTAAAATGCGAACTTCCCATTCAGGAAGCCGCACGCGATTGAGTAAATCCCACATCAGAAACAAATCCAAATCCGTGAATTGATCATAAATCACGATCGATAATTTCACTTTTTTGTTTCCTTCCTTTCCCATGACTTCAATCCAAATGATTCAAAATGCTATTCCAAGCGATTCTTTAAAAGCGGCTCTTGCCAGTAATCGGGTAGAGTCCAGCGTCGGCAGCGAAGCTTCCTCCGGCCGGACGATCAAGGGGATTTCTGTGCAGCCCAGCACGACGGCGTCACAGCCGCTTTTCTTCAGCCTTTCGATGACTTCATTGAAATACAAACGCGATGCATCGGAGAAAACTCCATTCACCAACTCTCCAAATATGATGGCGTTGATTCGCTCCCGATCGCTCTTGGCGGGAATTTCGCTTGCGATCCCATATTGTTCGAGCGCCTCGGGATAAACCGGCCCCTCCATCAAATACCGGGTCCCGAGAATGCCGAGGTGAGCAAAACCGTGACGGGCAGCCTCCCCAGCCACAACCTGAGCAATGTGCAGCCAGGGCAATGGAGACTCACGCGCGACCCATTCGAATGCCTGGTGAATCGTATTATCAGGACAAATCGCGAACTCCGCTCCCACCTGCGCTAATTTTTGCGCCGAAGCGAGCATCAACCCGGCCACCTCGCGCCATTGATCCTTCCTGATATGCGCCATATATTCCGAAAGCGGAAAGGTATGCATTGTGATTTCAGGATGCTCGTGTTCGGCCATATACTGACTCGCCTCAATACAAATGGTCCGATAGCAAAGAGCCGCGCCCTCTACGCTACATGCTACAATTCCAATGTGCTTGGCCATCTCGAATCTCCATCTATAGAACAAAGACCCAGCTTGATTTGATTTTTTCGGGCAAGGCGCGATTAACAGGGCTCAGGTCAATAACCGACCAGACAAAAGATTCTTCGGAATGACTGAACTCCTCTTTCAATCCCCGGCCTTTTTCCGAAAAAGTCTTTTGCCTCACGATCTGTTCGACCGCGTCATTCAGATTTTGTAGATAATCGGCGCCCATTGCATTCAACCTGTGGAGCGCGCTTAAAGTAGTGTCCTTTTTACCGCCCTCGACTTTCCTTGCCAATATCCAATTTTCGAATGGTATCTATGATTTCAATGTGCGCCAAGATCTGTTTGCTTTTGACGGCGCTAGCCATGGTTCTGATTTGAGAAAGGCAGGCTCACAATGACTGAAGACACTACTAAAGACCTGGCGCCTGATGAAATGCTCCGCCTGATATTGCGCTGTTCAGCCGCAAGCCGACGCAGAATCGCGCTTCAATACTGCCAAGGCCACTCCTCCAAGAATCAACGCGCTTGCGACGGCCAGTCTCGCGGACATTCGCTCGGAAAGGAAAACCACACCGCCGAAGGCGGCAAGAACCGGAACAAGGAGTTGCGCCACTGACGCTTGAGTCGTCGTCAGTCCTCTGAGCGCTTTATACCAGAGAACATAACCCATCCCGGACGTAATGACGCCGGATATCAGCGCGAGCGCTATTCCAAACGGCGCCAGGTGGACTGAGGAAAGCGCGACCGCGCTCGCAATGAGCGCCATTGGCGCCGACCGAAAGAAGTTCCCAGCGGTCATGGAAACAGGCGCTGAAACGCCTTTGCCGCGGATCGAATACACTCCCCACGCTACGCCAGCCAAACACATCAACAGAGCGCCAATCGGGTCGGGAGCTGAAAGCCCAGGCAGCGCGAGATAAATCAGACCGCCAATTGCGGCGGCCAATCCAACCCACTGCGCAAATCCAACACTCTCGCCTGATATCAACGCTACGCCGATCATTGTTACTTGCACTGTTCCGAAGAGTATGAGCGCTCCTGTTCCTGCGCTGAGCGATACATAGGCCAGGGAGAATGCAATCGCGTAGGCGAACAGCGCGAACCCAGAGGCCCAGGCTCCGCCCGTATTCTTCGGCGCCTTTGATTCGGGCGCCATACGAGAAACGATGGCCAGGGCCAACGCGCCATTCACGAGACGAATAGTCGCGAACGACACAGGATCAATGAGATTTCCACCGAGCGCCAATCGGCAGAGTATGGAGTTGGCGGCAAAGGCGAGTAGCGTGAGTGAAGTGACAATTAGTATGCGCATTAGTTATTCGGCGGGATGTTGCGTATGCAGAGCTCCTGGCCGCCGCCGCTCACCTACACATGCGAAAACGGAGTGATGAATTGCTGACGGAATGGGAAATATATTTTGTGCGGGCCCTCACTACAGGAAAAATCAGCGTCTTCTTGTTATCGATTGACGGCCAGAGCTATCACCCTGATTGTACCTAAAAACATTTGACCAGCTACTTCAGCCCAAGCCAGCGACATCTCCTGAGAGAGCTGAGAAACTGAGTTCTGACCGACGACTGATCAGGGAATTAACAATCGCTCCGACTCAGCTTCAAAACCGTGCGTGAGGTAGAGCAATTTCGCATTCCTTTTTCGCCTGTATAGGTAGGCGGCAACGCTCGCCGCAATCAAATTTTCAAGAAAAGGAAATACAACTTTGAAAATAAAAACGAACGTGAAATCTTGCAGGATTACGCTTAACCACAACCAGACAGCGGCTCGCGCCTCGAAGGACAAAACGAAAGTGAAAACTGGCGCGGTTGGGAACGGGGATGGGGGCGGGTCGAGTCTCCAACACAACCAGACAATGGCGCGTGGACTGAAGGTCAAGACCGGCATCAAGGCGGGGCCCCCCGATCCGCCGATTATCCGTGGGTAAAGGGCAACGGATCTGAAGGCGTTGCTAATACCCTGAACTGTGGCTGAGCAACCAACATCAAATTTTCAAGGAAAGGAAAAACAATTGTGAAAATCAAAAAGAGTGTGAAAGCTGGCAGGATTGCGCTTAATCACAACCAAACAGCGGCTCGGAGCCTGAAGGTCAAGAGCAAAGTCAAGGCTGGTGGGATGCGTAACCATAACCGGGCAGTGGCGCATGGCCTGAAGGTCAAGAGTGGCGTCAAGGCTGGCATCATGGAAAACCAACACAGCCAGACGGTGGCCCGTGGACTGAAGGTCAAGACCGGCATTAAGGCGGGCCCCGCCGGTACGCCGATAATACGTGATTAAAGAGGCAACGGACCTGAAGGCGTTGCTAATACCCTGAACTGCGGCGAATCCTGCCGCTATCAATTCCAAATTTTCAAAGAGAGGAAAAGACAAGTATGGATACAAAAATGAATGTGAAGGCTGCTGACGCTTCACGGCAACACAACCTAACGGCGCCGCATGCTCTGAAGGTCAAGAGCGGAGTCGAGTCTGGGGAAATGTCGTTGCAACACAATCAGAAAGTGTCCCGGGGGTTGAAGGTCATGAGTGGTGTCAAGGCTGGCATCATGCAAAACCAACACAACCAAACTGTTACGCGGGGCTTGAAAGTCAAGAGCGGCGTCAAGGCCGGCATCATGGAAAACCAACACAACCAGACGGTGGCGCGTGGACTGAAGGTCAAGACCGGCATCAAAGCGGGCCCATCCGATTCGCCGATAATACGCGATTAAAGGGGCAACGGAACTGAAGGTCAAGAGCGGCGTCAAGGCTGGCCAATTTCGGACATCTACGGCGAAGTGGCTTGACGCCGTTTGTTCGGTCTGTTGCGGCCTGCCATCGACTGCGGACAAAGAACTATCAACCTGGTCTCACGACATTTGAGCCTGTTTCCCCGATGATCGAGAAAATTCGGTGATCGACAAGTCCACGATGCCGTGAGACCAGAGCAAATTGGAATCCTGAATAGAGATATCAATACAATGATTTCCAGAACAAACAATGAGTTTGAGCGAGGCCTTAAGAAACAGCGAGCATCTAAAATGAAGCTCGGTGTCATTGATAGCAGAGGTCCGCTCGGCGATCTATTAGCCCCGCTTGCGAAAGAGACTTTTACGACCGAGTATTGGGGGCGTAAGGCGCTGTTCATCAAAGGCTCCCCCGACAAACTGCATCGGCTATTTCCCGGCGGATTCCAGCGGGACGATCTCTACCGGGCAATTCGCCAGGCGGCGGCCAAGAACATTGCGGACTTCCAAGTCAGAGCCGGTAAACATCAGAGCCACAATTCCGCGTTCCACGATGGGCAACCGCCATCTTTCCCAGTGATCCAACCGGCGCAAGTGGAGGCGACGCTTACTGAAGGCTCCAACATCAGGGCCGACAATTTCTGCGACGAGCGGGTTGCGCGGTTAGCCGCCGCGATCAAGGCGCAGTTGCACCATCCGGGCAATGTACGGCTTCTCGCCTCACTCTCATCGCAGAGTTACGGATGGCCTGCCCACTTTGACGCGCAGGGCGTCGTGTTCATTCAATGCGAAGGCCGGAAGCGGTTCCTCATTTCGCCTTCGCCCGTGTTCCCCTGGCCCCGCGCTTCGGCCCTTCTCTCCAACATTGGCACGGGCGAGTATTCCTGCGATATTGAGCCCTGGGAGGAGATTGAGGGCGTTGACATGGAAGACCTCACGGAAATCATGCTGGAGCCGGGCGATGTCCTTTACTTGCCACCTGGAACGGCCCACGTGACCGAGGCGCTCAGCGACCTTACTCTCAGTCTTTTTCTAGTGTTTGAGAACCGTAACTTCCTGGACCTCGTCCGTCCGGTGCTCGAAAGAATGCTCCTCAGTAATCCGGACTGGCGACACCTTCCGCCGATCAGCGCACCCGGTCTGAAATCAGGTGAATTGCCCGCTGAGGCAAAAGGATTCTTTGCAAACCGCCTCGCGGAGTTGCGCGAGGCGCTAGACGCTTTAGAGCCTGATTCCCTCGAGTTCAATCGGGAATGGCAGAAAATGATTGCCGACCCTGGAGAATCAATCATCGCCTGTCTGTCATCGAATCCGGCTGAAGCAGAGAGCCGGCCAGTCCAACGCAAAGAGGTCCTGCGCATCTCGCGGAAAGTTCCGCTGACCTATGCGGAGGGGACCGGCGGCGATGGCGACAATTACTTCTATGCGTACTTCGCTAACCGGGAGGCGAGCGTCGCCGAGGAATGGGTCCCGTTCTTAAAGACGATAGTAGAAAAACAGCGATTTACGGCCGAGTCGGCCACCAAATGGGCCGGAGACGGCGAGCGCTATCCGTGGGAAACAGTGCAAGAGTATTTGCAGGTTCTACTGGAGCGAGGCTTGCTGGAGCGTGAAGTCGCCTGACAAATGATTGTTTTTACATCTCTTTATCGCCTGTTGAAGTGGAAGACGAAATGACGACAGCAGCGCAGCCGGAAGTATTGCCAACGACCAATTCTGACCAGATCGATGCCTTGAGCGAGGAGGCCTGCCGCTTCCACGACGCGGCGATGGAAGCCTATGAGGGCGGGCGCGTTGACGAGGCTGAGCGACTCTTCCGCCACGCGCTCGCGCTCTTTGAGCAAGTAGATGGACGGGAACATCTGGATGTGGCCGCCGCGCTCGGCAACCTGGGCGCGGTGTTGGAAGACAGGTGCGATTATCTGGCCGCCGAAGAGTGCTACGTTCGCGCGGCGACGATTACGGAACCAGTCGAAGTGGAGTCAGAAAGTTACGAAGAGGATGAAGACGTGGCTCGTTTGCGATTGCGATCGCTCAACAACCTCGGACGCATTCATCGCGCGCAGGGTAGGTACGCGCAGGCTGAGCCGATCATTCGGCGCGCGCTCAGTTTCGCCGAGCGGACTTTCGGCGCCGAAAGCCTCGAAGTGGCGGGTGAGCTGAACAGCCTGGGGATGTTCGGCAAGTTCGCGGGCAGGTTTGACGAAGCGGCGGAATGTTACCGCCGGGCGCTGGCGATTCTGGAAAACCATTACGGTAAAGATTGCGCCGAGGCCGCTTCGATCTATCACAACCTGGGCGGGCTGGAGCACGCTCGGGGGCGATTCGCCGAGGGCGAGCCGTTCGCGCGCAAGTCGGTCGAATTGCGCCGACGGGTTCACCCTGACGATCATCCGGAGGTCGCCGCCGACATTGCCGCGCTCGCCGCGCTGCTCGACGGGCAGGGCAAGTTCGACGAGGCCGAAGAGTTATACAACCGCGCGCTCGGAATCTTCACCCGCGTTTACGGAGAGGAGCATTACGAGGTCGCGACGACGCTGAACAATCTCGCCATGATTCATCAAGCGCGGGGCGATTATGCGCGGGCCGAGGCGGCGCTCATGCGCGCGCTGGCGATCAAAGAGCGGATTTTCGGCCGCGACAACATCGATGTGGCGATGACGCTCAACAACCTCGCCGTGTTGCGCGGCGCTAAGGGCGACGCCGAAAAAGCCGCGGAGTTGTATGCCCGCGCGCTAGCCATATTTGAAGCCGAGCTGGGAGCCGATCACCCGACAGCCATGATTTGCCGCGAAAACTATGAGGACCTGAAGCGAGTCATTTAAAGTCGTCACCGCATGGCTATTCATCAGAGGAGTTTGAGTCCTATGTCGTCGCCGTTTTCACGCACAATTCGTTCGCTCAACGCCGAAAGATCGAGACTCTCGACAGTCGCGACGCTCGCCTCTGTCGTGATTTTGTGCGGCTGGTCGCTGTGGTTCGTCGCGGCGCGCGCGGTGATCTATGAAACATCCGAGGCGGCGCGGCTGGAGGTCGACAGCGCGGTTCATCCGATCGAAGCCGCCGTCTCCGGACGCGTCATCAGAACCAGCCTGGCCATCGGGCGCGAGGTTCAAACCGGCGAAGTGTTGGTCGAGATGGAATCCGACGCCCAGCGACTGCAGTTGATCGAAGAGGAAGCGCGAATAGCGGCCGCCAATGCGCAACTCGCGGCGCTGCGAGGGCAAACGATGGCCGAGAAGCGTGTTCAATCCGAAACGCGGACCGCTGCGCCGGTCGCGATTGGCGAAGCGAAGGCCAGATATGATGAGGCCGTCGCCCTCGCCCGCGCGGCCTCGGAGGAATACAGGCTCATGGCCGGGCTGCGCGCCGAAGGTCTGGTCGCCGAACTCAGCGTGATCAAGGCCAAGGCCGAAGCCGACAGACTTCAAGCCGCCGCCGACGCGACGAAGCTCGCCGCCAACCGGCAGGACAAAGATCAGCGCGCGAAACAGAGCGGCCAGCAGGCGGTGGTGGAGAATCTGAACCGCGATGCGGCCACGCTGGAAGGCGAAATCAAGATGCGCGCGGCGGTCGTCGAACGGCTCAAACACGAGATCGAACTCCGCGTCGTGCGCGCCCCCGCGTCAGGCAAGCTCGGCGAAACGGCGGCGCTGCAACCGGGCCAGTTCGTGCGCGAAGGCGACAAGCTCGGCGCGGTCGTCCCGGACGGAAAGCTCCGAGCGGTGGCCGAATTCGCGCCGTCAGCCGCGATGGGCAGGATTCAAGCCGGCCAGCGGGCGCGCCTGCGGTTGGACGGTTTCGCGTGGACCGAGTACGGCCAGGTGAGCGCGACCGTCAGTCGCGTGGCGAGTGAGCCGCGTTCGGGCCGCGTCCGCGTCGAGCTGGCCGTCAACCCCGAATCGGCGCCGTTGATCCCGTCACAGCACGGATTGCCGGGCGAAGTCGAAATCGAAATCGAACGCGTTTCGCCCGCCGAATTAGCGATGCGAAGCGTGGGAAAAATGCTCTCACAAAAAGCCGAAACAAAGAGGGAAGGCGCGGAATAAACTGGATGAACGCCTTCTTCAATCAACGCCGCTTCCTCGCTCCCGAAGTCGTGCAGACCTCGGCGATGGATTGCGGCCCGGCCTCGCTCAAATGCCTGCTCGAAGGCTTCGGCGTACTGGTGAGCTACGGGCGTCTGCGCGAGGCCTGCCAGACGGACGTTGACGGGACTTCGATTGACACGATGGAAGAAGTGGCCGCGCAGTTGGGACTGGACGCCGAGCAGGTGATGGTCCCGGCGGATCACCTGCTGCTGCCGGAATCCGGATCGCTGCCTGCGATAGCCGTCGTGCGTCTGGCCAACGGGGTGACGCATTTCGTGGTCGTCTGGCGAACGCACGGAAGCTTTGTCCAGGTGATGGACCCGGGGACTGGCAGACGCTGGATGTCGCGCGAGCAGTTGATCAGAGCGTTGTACATCCACGCGGCGACGATCCCGGCCCCGGCCTGGCGCGAGTGGGTCGAAAGCGATTCGTTCCTGAATCCGCTGCGACGCCGCCTGCGCGAGTTGGGGGCGCCGAAGGGCGAGATCGAAAGATCGATCGAATCCGCCCTGGGCGATGAAAGCTGGCGGTCGATGGCGGCGCTCGACGCGGCGGCGCGGATGACGGCGGCGATTGTTGACGCGGGCGGTTTGTCGCGGGGGGGCGCGGCGGCGCGAATCCTCTGGCAATTCGCCGAGCGAGCGCGGCGGGAGATCGGCGGCGAACAGGCGACCATCCCGCCGTATTACTGGTCGGTTTCGCCGTCCGAGCCGAACGAAGAAGGCGAGGAGCGGTTAAAGGCTCGCGGCGCGGTGCTCGTGCAGGTTCGCGGACGCCGCGCGAAGGACGGAGAGGTCAAACAGGCGCTCTCGCCGGAACTGGTCGCAGCGCTCGATGAAGAGCCCACTCGGCCTGGCCTCGATCTGATCCGGCTGTTGCGGCGGGACGGATTGATAACGCCGATGACGCTGATAGCGGCGCTGGCGATTGCGGCGTGCGGCTTGACGATCGAATCGGTTCTTTTCCAGGGCCTGTTCGATCTGGGCCGCAAGCTCGCGCCGACTGAACAAAGACTCGGCGCGATGGCCGCGCTGATCGCCTTCGCGTCGGCTCTGATGCTGCTGGAATGGCCGATTGCATCGAACGCGCTGAAGATGGGGCGCAGACTTGAAATCAGGTTGCGCGTGGCTTTTATGGAAAAGATTCCGAGGCTTGGCGATCGGTATTTCCAGAGCCGTTTGATTTCGGACATGGCCGAACGCGGTCACAGCGCGCATTCGCTGCGACAACTGCCGAGCCTGGGCGCCCGTTTCTTGCGGCTTTGTTTCGAGCTGGCGCTGACGACGGCCGGACTGATTTGGCTCGACCCGGCGGGGGCATGGGCGGCGGCTGTCGTGGCCGTTATCGCGCTGGCCTTGCCGCTGGCCTTGCAATCGCGCTTGACCGAGCGCGACCTGCGCATTCGCAGCCACAACGGCGCGCTCAGCCGTTTTTACCTGGACGCGATGTTGGGCCTCGCGCCGATCCGCGCCCACGGGGCCGAACGCTCCGTTCGCCTTGAGCACGAAAGTTTATTGGTCGAATGGATGCGCGCTAGTTACGACTACTTGCGCGCCGTGGTCGCGGGTGAAACAGCGCAAAGTCTGATCGGGTTCTCCCTGGCGGCGTGGCTGTTGTTCGATCATTTGTCGCGCGCGGGGGCCTCAGGCGGCGTGTTGTTGATGGTCTACTGGGCGTTGAATCTGCCTGCGCTCGGACAGGAGATCGCGATGCTGGCGCAGCAATACCCCTCGCAGCGCAACGTGACGCTCCGTTTGTTGGAACCGCTCGGCGCGCCGGAGGAAGGAGGACGGGGCGACGGGGCGACGGGGCGACGGGGGGATGAGGAGAGTGAGAAACGGGGAGAGACATTTAGTCTCGAACCCTCACTTCTCCCCGTCGCCCCGTCGCCCCGTCGCCCTGTCGCCGCAGGAGTGGCGCTCGAATTTGAAAACGTCAGCGTGCGAGCGGGCGGGCATCTGATCCTGAACAATTTCGACTTGCGGATCGAAGCCGGCAGTCATGTCGCCATCGTCGGGCCGTCGGGCGCGGGCAAATCTTCTTTCGTCGGTCTGTTGCTCGGTTGGCATCGCGCGGCTGACGGGCGCGTGACGGTTGATGGCGAGACGCTGACGAGTGAACGATTGGCGCGGCTGCGGCGCGAGACGGCCTGGGTCGATCCGGCGGTTCAACTCTGGAACCGTTCGTTCATTGACAACTTGCGATACGGCTATGCGGATTGCGGATTTGAAGGGTTGAACGACGCTGCAAACCGACCGTCCGCCATTCGCAACCCGCGATCCGCAATCGAGATGGCCGAGTTGCGGCCCGTGTTGGAGAAATTGCCCGAAGGTTTGCAGGCGCGTCTGGGCGAAGGTGGCGGGCTGGTGTCGGGGGGCGAAGGGCAGCGCGTGCGGTTCGGGCGGGCGTTGATGAAAGCGGACGCGCGCCTAGTGATTTTGGACGAGCCGTTCCGCGGGCTCGACCGCGAGAAGCGGCGCGCGTTGCTTGGACGGGCGCGCGAGGTTTGGCGCGACGCGACGCTGCTCTGCGTCACGCACGACGTCGGCGAGACGCTCGATTTCGACCGCGTTTTAGTGATGGATGGGGGTCGGATCGTGGAGGACGCTCAGGCGGTAGAGTTGGCCTCAAGACGCGATTCGCTCTACCGGGCGCTGCTCGACGATGAAGAGGTCGTGCGCGCCGAGATGTGGGCGAGCGACGAATGGCGGCGGTTGCGAGTGGAGGGCGGGCGCGTGCGCGAAGAAGAGAGGGCGCGGCTTTATGAATTCCATTGAGTCGAAACTGATGACGTTTGGAGAACTAGAAAGCCTTTCCTGGCCGATCTCGCAGATCGGCGAAGCGATGCGGGCCGTCGCGCGCCATTGCGGCCTATCCATGCGCGACGGGGAGGTCTCCAATCCGCCCGCCGAGGTCCAACTCGATCAGCCGATCGCATTGGCCGCGCTGAACGAATGGGTGGAAACGGCGGCCGACTTTTTGGGCTTTGAAGTCGAAGCCGTCGAGGCGCCTTACGCGGAGGTCGAGAAGCTGGCGCGCGGCGCGGCGCCGGCGTTACTGCTTTTGCCGGGATGCGGAATCCTGGCCATGGTCAAAAGCGGCGCGCGATGCGCGACGGTCATCGCGCCCGATTTGAAATCGCATAGCGCGGCGGCGTCGACGATTTGCTCGATTTTGCGGCGGCCGCACGAAGTGAATGTCGAGGGCGAAGTCGAACGGCTATTGATCGAAGCCCGGACGCCTAAGCGCCGGCTGGCGCGAGCGCGGGCGGCGATCTTGCGAGAGAGGCTCGGGCGGCGGCAGGTCAGCGGGGGATGGCTGCTGCGAACGCCGCCGGGCGCCAGTTTACGGCGACAATTGGGAGAAACCGGATTGCTGCGGTCGTCGGTATCGCTTTTAGGACTGCGCCTCGTTCATTACGCGCTGCTGCTGGCGGCATGGCGCCTGCTGGCGCTCGGCGCATTGAACGGCCAGTTCAATCACGCGTGGATGACCGCATGGGCGCTGTTGCTGTTGACGGCGGTCCCATTCCACCTGTCGGCCGAATGGGCGCAAGGACGGTTTGCGGTCGAAGCGGGCGCGCTGTTGAAAAGGCGGCTGCTTTTCGGCGCGCTGCGCTTACAGCCGGAAGAGATTCGTCACATGGGCGCGGGACAGATACTGGGCAAAATCGCCGAATCGGCCGCCATCGAATCGCTCGCGCTCAGCGGCGGATTCGTCGCCTTATCGGCGCTGATCGAACTGGCCATGGCGGTGGTGATTCTGGCCGTGGGCGGAGGCGGCTGGTCGCAGGTCGTCCTGCTTTTGAGCTGTGTGGCGATGACGATCTTCGTCGCGCGCGTATATTACCGGCGCCGCCTCGATTGGACTGAAACGCGCGAGGGGATGACCAACGATCTGGTCGAGCGCATGGTCGGTCACCGCACGCGGCTGGCGCAGGAGTCTCGCGAACATTGGCATGAAGGCGAAGACCGCGCCGTCGAAACTTATCTGGCTAAGTCACAGGCGATGGATCGCGCCAGCGCGGCGCAAACAATAGCGCCGCGCGTATGGATGGCCGCAGGGCTGTGCGGACTCGCCGCCACGTTTGCGCCGGGCGGAGTCGCGACGACGGCGATGGCCGTCAGTGTCGGCGGCCTTCTGCTCGGCTATAGTGGGATGCGGAAGCTGGCGACGAGTTTGTCGTCGATGCTCGGCGCGGCCATCGCCTGGAAGCGGATCGCCGGCATTTTCAACGCGGCGGCGCGCGAACAGAATGGCGGATCGCCCGATTTCGCCGCGGCTAGCGGCGCCGGTTCGTATGCGCAGAGCGCCATTTTGGTCGAAGCGCACGATCTGACCTTCCGTTACAGAGATCACGGCGAGCCGGCGCTGCGCGGTTGCGGATTGCGGATTCGCGACGGCGATCGGCTGCTGCTCGAAGGCGAATCAGGCGGAGGCAAATCAACGCTGGCTTCTCTGCTCACCGGCTTGCGCAAGCCGGAATCGGGGCTGCTGTTGCTCGGCGGCTTGGACCATCAGACGATCGGGGCGGCGGGTTGGCGTAAGCGCGTCGTCTCGGCGCCGCAGTTCCATGAAAACCACGTCTTGACCGGCACATTCGCCTTCAATCTGCTGATGGGCCGCGCCTGGCCCCCGAATGAAAAAGATATGGCCGAAGCCGAAGAGGTCTGCCGCGCGCTCGGTCTGGGCGATCTGCTTGAGCGCATGCCCGCCGGCTTGGCGCAAATGGTCGGCGAGACCGGATGGCAGCTTTCTCACGGTGAGCGGAGCCGTCTATTTATGGCGCGCGCGCTGTTGCAGCGCGCAGACCTGGTGATCCTTGACGAGAGTTTTGGCGCGCTTGATCCGGCGACGCTGCGGCGGTGTTTGCAGACCACGCTCGATCGCGCCAGAACTCTAATGGTCATCGCGCATCCTTAATTCATGGCTACGGAATCTGAATGCGGAGGCGAGTATGGAGACGAAGGAAAGTAAGCCGTGGATCATCAATCCGGCTGTATCGGCGGTAAATAGGGAAGTCCAATTTAGGCGCTCGTGCGCAGCAGTTGGTTAGATAGCGCTCCAGTTACGCGCGCCACTCGTTCCGCAACAGAAAGATCGCCCTCGAGTCTCAGCACTGGGCAGGATCGTTCGCTCAGCCACTTCTCGTGGAGCGCGCGACTTCGACCAGACATGCGGCCAGTATCATACTGCGCCGCCCACTCAAGAAACGCTTCATTGACTCGCCCAAGCTCGCTCATTTCTCGCTCTCGTAGCCTCGCCACGCGAATCTCCGCGTCAAGTATCAAAAAGACGATCAGTGAGAACGAGTCTTCTAGTTCACCGCCCCAATTCCTGACGCAGCCGGCGACTACAGTCGAAGAAGCTTTCTGAAGGTCAGCAAGAATGAGCTGAAGCCGCGCGGCGGGGTCACGCTTCTTTTCGTAGGGCGGATCCGTTGGTATCCAATAGTAATCGTCCGCGTCGAGAAACGAACTGCCAAGGCGCACGGAAAGAGCCCGACTTAACGTTGTAGCGCCTGATCCAGAGGCTCCAGTTACCAGTATACGCATAGTCTCTGCACTCTCTAACGACAGTATTCAAGGGGTCGCCGACGGGACTTTGTATCAATTGCCTGGCATTGAGTCGGCGGCTCCGGCGCAATGGATGTACGAGGCTTGACTTGTAGCCCTCAGATAGATGTTAGGCGCGGGATCCTTCCTTAATGCAGCCCCTCAATCGGCTGTCCATGTGTGAACTCCACAAGATGCCCGTCCGGGTCCCGTAGCATCGTGAAGTATCCGACGCTGCCGCCCGCGTCTATCGGCGCCTCGACAAGTATCCCTAGCTCTCTCCCTCTTTCGGCGATCTGATCAACCTGCTCCCTTACTTCACATTGGAATCCGAGGTGATCCATAAGTGAAGTGACTTCACCCTCTCCGATAACGAGCAGGAACGTCGGGTTCTTCCCCGGCGGGGTATCCGGCCCGAGCCATACTGTTCCACCTCCTTCCCGACGGCGATCCCTCACTACTGAGAGGCCGCAGAATGAGGTGTAAAAACCAATCGAGCGCTCGATGTTGCTTACCGTTATGGTGATGTGGGTCCAACGAGTCGCCATATAGTAGTAAGTATACAAACCAGACTATTGCCGCTATTGAGCCATGTTGTTTCGAATGGGTGGAGTCTACGACCAATCAGTGGATCGCGCAATTCCGAACAGAACACCCTCGGCGACGCATCTGATCGAACCGCGTTTGCGCAACGAGCAAGCCCCGAGCCGAGCGCGGATTATTGTAATTGGAAGAAGAAGAAGATGGTTAGATGGCGCTTGAAAAATAATTGTAGCCAAAGGTAGAGTGAGAAATGTCAATAGGAACAGGAAGATAATTCATGTTGAAGCAGAGTACACGCATGCGAAAGGAGATTCTCTATATTCCGCCGCTTGCCGAAGCGGGATTCGCCGGCGCCATTCGCATACGCCACAGCATCGACTGAGGGCAACGCATGAACAAACTTTTGATCACTCGTGATCGCATCAAATCACTCGTATTGGCGGCGGTTGTCGGAGTAGTCCTGACCTTTGGCGCCTTGCCGCATCATTTTGTCCGGGCCGCCAAAGCCGCGCAGTCAGCGGACGCCGCCAAAGTCGAATTCTTTGAAACGAAGGTTCGGCCCCTGATGGCGACGCGCTGTTACGACTGTCACACTGACTCCGCCAATGGCGGACTGCGTATGGATTCGCGCGAAGCTTTGCTGAAAGGCGGCCGGCGCGGTCCGGCGATCGTCATTGGCAAGCCGGAAGAAAGCCTGCTCATCAAGGCTGTCGCGCATACTCACGAAACGTTGCGGATGCCCAAAGGCGCCCCTAAGCTCAGCGACCAGGAAATTAGCAATCTGTCGCAGTGGATCAAGGACGGCGCTTACTGGCCGGCGGCGGCGGAGGCGAAAAACGATTACCTCATCAAGCCCGAACAAAAAGCTTTCTGGTCCTTTCAACCCGTTCGCAATCCCGCCATCCCAACAGTCAACGGCAAACCCGGCGATGCGCCGAGCCCGGTTGACGCGTTCCTGTTGGCAAAACTCGAAGCCAACAACCTGTCGTTCAACGCGCCTGCGGACAAACGCGCATTGATTCGTCGCGCAACCTATGATCTGACAGGCTTGCCGCCAACGCCGGAAGAGATAGACGCTTTCATCGCCGACCGATCCTCCGACGCGTTTGCGAAAGTAATTGATCGGCTGCTGGCCAGTCCGCATTACGGCGAACGTTGGGGCAGACATTGGCTGGATGTCGCGCGTTATTCCGATACGGTCGGGATGATTGACGCCGGTCGCAATATACAGGGCTGGTTTCCGTACGCGTACACTTACCGCGATTGGGTGATTCGCGCCTTCAACGAAGACTTGCCATACGATCAATTCATCCTTCAACAACTGGCGGCGGACAAATTGCCAAACAATGATCCGCGCAATCTGGCCGCGCTCGGTTTTGTCAGTCTTAGTCGCGGCGGGTTAGGCGTGAATCAGCAAGAAAAAATTGACGACAAGATCGACGTCGTCTCGCGCGGGTTGATGGCGCTGACTGTAAGCTGCGCGCGCTGCCATAATCACAAGTTCGATCCGATCCCGACCAGGGATTACTATTCGTTATACACGATCTTCAGTAACACTCGCGAGCCTAAAGAACTTCCGCTGCTCGACCCCAAATCCGACCTCACTACGTGGGAGGCCGAAGTCAAAGCCGAGGAGAAAAAGGTCGAAGCTGAAATCGCTAAGCTGCGCGAAAACCGCTATCCGAAACTGAAAGAGTTGTATCGCGCCGCGCCCGAAGTCGCGAAAAGTCTGCGCGGCGTATACGAAGCGCGCGAGGCGTACAAAGACGATGAGCTGGAAAAGTTCGCGCGGGAAAAAGATTACAACGCGTACATGCTGAAACGATGGCGCGCCTATCTGCAGAAAGCGGGCGAAGACGCCATCTGGACTATCTGGAGCAGGCTGGCGGCGATCCCCGAAAAAGATTTCGAAGCCAATGCTTCGACAGTTTGGGTTGGAATTGAAATGAATCGACTCAATCCGCTGGTGGCCCGGGCTTTCCAAAAAGTTCCCACGTCCATGCATGACGTTGCGGAGACATATGGCGCGTTGCTCGCCAACTATGACAAAGCCGAACCGCTTAAAGATGCGAACGAAGAGGCCCTGCGGCAAGTTCTGCGCGGCGCAGACTCGCCCGTCAGCTTTCCGTACAGCGATTACGACAGCGTGCGCCTTTCGACGGACAAACAAAACGAAGACGGCAAGCGCCGCCCGCTCGAAGGCCTGGTTCTCACCCAGGCTTACCGCGGCGCGCCGCCACGCGCGCAGGCCGTCGAAGACGTTCCTGATCCCAAACCAGGCGCCGTCTTTCTGCGCGGCAAGCCTGAAAATAAAGGCGAGGTAGTGTATCCCCATTTTCTGCAGATCCTCACTGGAGAAAATGGCCGGCGCTTCACAGAGGGGAGCGGTCGGCTTGAACTCGCGCAGGCTATCGCAAGCAAAGACAATCCGCTGACCGCGCGCGCGCTGGTGAATCGAGTCTGGATGCGTCATTTCGGCCAGGGTCTGGTCCGCACGCCGAGCGATTTCGGCGCTCGCGGCGAAGCGCCGACGCACCCCGAATTGCTGGATTACCTGGCGCGCTACTTTGTCGAAAACGACTGGTCAATCAAGCGGCTTCACCGGTTGCTGATGCTCTCGCGGGCTTACCAACAGAGCAGCCAGGACAACGTCAGAGCGCGCCAGCTCGATCCTGAAAACAAATTACTATGGCGAATGAATCGTCGCCGTTTGGATTTTGAAGAACTGCGCGATTCGTTGCTATTCGCAGGCGGCAAGCTGGATCGCACGATGGGTGGCTTACCTGTGAGCGCGATCGCATGGCCGTATTCTAATCGTCGCACGGTCTATTCGTTCATAGATCGCGCGCTGGTACCGAATGATTTTCGCGTCTTCGATTTTGCCAGCCCCGACGCGCATAGCCCGCAGCGCTACTTGACGACCGGGCCGCAACAGGCGCTGTTCATGATGAACAGCGCGTTCGTGATTGAACAGGCGAAAGGCCTGATGCAACGGCCTGAAATCGCCGTCGAGAAAAATCCGCGGCGGCGAGTCATAAAGCTGTATCGCCTGCTTTACGGACGCGCGCCGGGCGCCGATGAAATCCTGCTCGGGTTGAAATATGTGAATGATCCGGCGAACAGCGGAGCGGGCGAAGTCACGATTGACGAACAGAAATGCGGCGCATGGCAATACGGACAAGGCGAGTACGACGAGGAATCACGCCGCGTCAAAACATTCAAACCGTTTGAGTGGCTCCTGGACGGAGAATGGCGCAACTCTCCGATGCCCGGCGATCCGCGCGCCTCGACTGCGCTTCTAAATAGTAAAGGTGGTCTGACCTATGAAGGTAAAAAGAATGCCCTGATTCGTCGTTGGGTGGCTCCATTCGATGGGCGCGTTTCGATCAGCGGCTTACTCGAACAAAACTTCGAGAACGGTTGCCGCAAATGCGAAGGCGTTCAGGCGATCGTCGTTCCGAGCCGGCTAGGGAAAACGCGCAATTGGACGGCCGGACGGAACAGTACCGATACCCCAGTTGATGAGATCGCCGTACAGCGCGGCGACACAATTGATTTTATCGCCGACGCCAGCAAAGGCGGTTCCGGCAATGGATTCAAATGGGTGGTGACGATCAAGCGGTTAGACGGAAACGCTGAAGAATGGAATTCGCTGCGCGACTTCCGCTATCCGTCCGTTGGCGCGCTCGGCGTCTGGGAACGCTATTCGCAGATGCTGTTAGCGGCGGTGGAGTTCTTGATGATTGATTGAATCCGGAGTGAGTTATGTCAAAGCATAAGGCAAATCCTGAAGATCGTTTTATGACACGTCGTGAGTTGCTCCACGCTTGCGGTATGAGCTTTGGAGCGCTCGCCTTCGCTCAATTCTTCGAGCAAACCGTCCACGCCCAGGACAAAGGCTTCGCTAACCCGCTGGCAGCCAAGTCGCCGCATTTCACACCGAAGGTCAAACGCGTCGTTCACCTGTTTATGAACGGTGGGCCGTCGCATGTGGATACCTTCGATCCGAAGCCGATGCTCACCAAATATGACGGCAAGCCGCTGCCGATTCACCTCAAGACCGAACGTAAAACCGGCGTCGGCTTTGGTTCGCCATACCAGTTTCAGCGGTACGGACAAAGCGGAATCGAAGTCAGCGAACTCTATCCAAACATCGCCGGACACATAGACGATCTGTGCGTCATTCGTTCGATGCGCACAGATTTGCCGAATCACGAGCCTTCGTTATTGATGATGAATTGTGGCGATTTGCGGCAGGTCCGTCCGAGCTTCGGTTCGTGGCTGATCTACGGCCTGGGCACGGAAAATCAAAACCTGCCGGGCTTCATCGTGCTCTGTCCTTATGGCTACCCGGTCAGCGGCACGCAAAACTGGACGTCCGGTTTTTTGCCCTCGGTCTATCAAGGCGCTTACATTGACACTAAAGAGACCGAAATAGAGCGCCTGATTCAGCACATCAAAAACAGTTCCACATCGCGCGATCAACAGCGCAAACAGCTTGATTTACTTGCCGCACTGAACCAACGCTACCAGAAACAGCGACAGGATGACTCGTTGGTCGAAGCGCAGATTCAGTCATACGAACTTGCGTTCCGCATGCAGGCCGAAGCGACCGACGCGTTTGATATAAGCAAAGAGCCGGAACCTGTTCGACGGATGTACGGAGAAACGGTATACGGGCGGCAAACGCTCATAGCGCGGCGCTTGCTCGAACGCGGCGTGCGCTTCGTGCAGATTTGGCAGGGCAAGGACCAACCCTGGGACAATCATGAGTATCTGGCGTCGAGCCACAAACAACTTGCGGAGGCGACCGATAAACCGATCGCCGCGTTGCTGACGGATTTAAAGCAGCGCGGAATGCTGGACGACACGTTGGTGATATGGGGCGGAGAGTTTGGACGCACGCCCGTAGTCGAATTGACCGGCGCGTCGGGCGGCGCGGACAGAGCCGATTGGGGGCGCGATCACAACAATCACGGCTTCACGATGTGGCTCGCCGGGGGTGGTGTGAAGAAAGGCTATGTGTACGGCTCGACGGATGAATTCGGTTTTGCGGCGGCGGAAAATCCGATTCACGTTCACGATTTGCATGCGACGCTCTTGCATCTGCTGGGCTTCGATCACGAACGCTTGACGTATCGTTACGCCGGGCGCGATTTCCGCCTGACCGACGTCCAGGGTGTGGTTGTTAAAGACTTGCTCGCTTAATCTATTGAGGTTCAGGTTGTGTTTGTAATAGCGGCTATGCCGCCCGATGTGTGGAAGGCCTACGGCCTTCCACGCGTCGCCACTCCAACAAATCAGAGCTATGCCCCCCTGCAGCGCGGGCGCAGCCCGAAATTTATGCGCCGAATTCCCCGGCAAGTCAGAGACTTGCCGCACATCGGGCGGCATAGCCTCAACAACCCTGCTTTAAACTTCATTACTTGAACCTCAATAAAATGAAAGCGCAAACAAAATCAGCGATCACACGCCGTCAATCGCTCGGCCTGCTCGCCGGCGCCGCAGGTCTGCTCACCGCCAAGCCGACCGCGATTCTGCTGGCGCAGGAGGAGTTCGGGCAGGCGATCGCCATTGATCCCACGCCGCGCTTCGAGTTGTCGCCGTATTTGTACATGCAGTTTATGGAGCCGCTCGGCGCGACCGACGGCTCAGTCGAAGCCGCGTGGGATCATCTGCATGACGACTGGCGCGAAGACGTCGTCGAAACCACCCGCGAACTCGCGCCCACGATGCTGCGTTGGGGTGGCATCTTCCTAGATTTCTACCGCTGGCGCGAAGGCGTCGGGCCGCGCGACAAACGCCAGCCGATGCTCAACATGCTGTGGGGCGGCGTCGAATCGAACCAGGTCGGCACGGCGGAATTTGTAGACTTCTCTCGCAGGGTCGGCGCTGAACCGCTCATCTGCGTGAATTTCGAGTCCGACGGACGCAAGCAATATATGAATGCGAAAGGCCTCGCGCGCACCGCCGATGCGGGCGAGGCCGCCGATTGGGTGCGGTATTGCAACGACCCGGCCAATGCCGAAAGGCGCGCGCACGGCCGCGCTGCCCCACACGCGGTGAAGTACTGGCAGATCGGCAATGAGACTTCATACGATAAGAACGGTTTCGATCTCGAAACCGCCGCCCGCAAAACCGTCGAGTTCGCCGCGGCCATGCGTAAAGCCGATAGGTCGGTTCACTTGATCGCGTGGGGCGACAGCGGCTGGGCCGCGCGGATGACCGAAGTCGCGGGCGAATACGTGCAGATGCTTGCCTTCCATCACATGTTCAATCCCGACGACGAGAAACAGCCCGTGCTGCGCGGCGAGCTTTACCGGCGCGACGCTGACGCCACGTGGCGGCGCCTGATGAAGGCCTGGGAGATCAACGATCGGAAAATCCGCGCGATGCGCGAGAGCCTGGGGCGGAGTCGAATGCCGCTGGCGATGACCGAATGCCACTTCACTGTGCCGGGCCGCGACCGCGGTGATGTCAATTCCACATGGGCGACCGGCGTCGCCTACGCGCGAATTCTCAACAACCATCAGCGCCACGGCGACTTGTTGAAGATAGCGACCGCCGCCGATTTCTGTGGCACGCGATGGCAGAACAACGCGGTGATCATTCCCGTACCGAAAAATCAGGGCCGCGCCTATCTACAACCGGTCGCGCGCGTGATGCGGCTATATCGTCATCACATCGGCAGCCATGCCGTCGAGGTGAAACGGACGCCGGATGGATTGGACATCGCGGCCAGCCGCAGTGGCGACACAGTCTATTTGCACGTCGTCAACACGGAGCGCATGCGCGCAGTCAAAGCGAGTTTTCAAATCGAAGGTCGCCGCGTTCAGAGTGGCCGCGTACTTGAGATGGCTGACGATCCGATGGTCGAAATCACATACTTGAACAGCGCGGAGGTGATGCGCGTTGTGGAGAAGACGATCGGCGATCTGGCGGGTTGGGAATTCCCGGCGGCGTCCGTATCGGCCGTCGAACTCAAGCTGTTATAAGGATAAATATCCCCAGAAAAAGCTTTGAGATCTGATCACTATGCCTTCAAGAAGAGTTTGTTTACTTCGCCAGTGGAGAGCATGTTCGTGGTCATCGCCGTGTACGTCCCCTCGTTGAGCGTTTCGGTTGCAATGCGCCGGGCGAGCGCGAGCGCCGCCTGGAACGGTCCGCATCCGAGACTCACCCGCCGGACTCCGGCGCGCCGGAGTTCAGCGACCGGCGGCAATCCCGCATATCCCGCATAGATATTCAGCGGTCGCTCGACGGCCTGCGCCAATCGCGCCATCTCTTCCAGGCTTTCCAGTCCCGGCGCAAAGACGCCATCTGCGCCGGCTGCGACATACATTTGGGCGCGTCGCACTGTGTCTTCGTAGCGGGCGCCTGGATCATTCGTGGGCGCGAGATAGGTGTCGGTACGCGCATTGATGAACAATGGCGCCCCGGCTTCTTCCGCGACGGCGCGGATGGCTGAAATTTTCTCAGCCAAGACGCTCGGCGGAGCGATTTCCTTGGTTCCAGGCGTGAGGCCGTCTTCGATGTTTATTCCTACGACTCCCAATTCGAGCAGGGCGCGAACCGTCGTCGAGACCTCAGCCGGCGTCCGGCCGTACCCACGCTCGATGTCAACGCTCACCGGCGCCGTGACGACACGGCAGATTCGCGCGCAGGCTTCCAGCAACTCAGGCGCGCTAACATGTTCGCCGTCGGAATATCCGAGCGACCACGCCATTCCCGCGCTCGTCGTGGCTATTGCCGGCGAACCGGCTTGCTCGAAAAGTCGCGCGCTCGCCGCATCCCAGGCGTTGATCAGCACGAGTATTCCATCACCCGCATGCAGTCGATGAAAAGCCTCGGCTCTTTGTCGCTGTATGGTTCGTCGCATAGATTTTCCCTCCTTCGTTTCCAACGGCGGCGCCGGTAGGACTGGCCCACAGACGCATCGCCGTTTCCATGCGCGTCCTGAATATTGATCTGCTTAAACACCCGAAATCCGGGTGTGGCTAGTAGGCCATGCAGGAGGGGAGAGCCGCTATCAGAATCTTTAGCGACTTACTTGAATAGGCCCTAACGACGCAGCGCCGTCTGCCGGAACTCCGAGGGCGAGCGGCCGTAAGCCTCGCGGAATGCGGCGCTGAAATGGCTGTGGCTGGAAAAGCCGAGGTCCAGGCTCAGGGCTGTCAGGTCGTCATATTGCGCTAGAAGATCCAGCGCCCGCGCCAGTCGTAGCCGCAACTGGTACCGATATAAAGGCAGATCTTCCACTTGTTTGAAGACCTGCGTGAGATAAACCGGAGAGCCACCCACTTCGGCGGCGATCTCACCCAAAGTCCAGCGCCGCGCCAGATCGGCTGCGAGCACGAGCTTAACCCGATCCACCAGTCGTCGCCGTCCGACACTAGCGCCGGCCGCGCGCGTTGTTCGCGGCCCGAGGGCTCGCTGCGCCAGGCTCAGGGCCAGGCTTTCCGCTTCCAAAGGTTCCGCGATGTTATGGCGCAGGCTGTGCCGCAGCAGCGCCACTAGCGCTTGAGCGCGCGGATCGATCCGCAGGCGCTGCTGTCGAAACGCCGGCGCGGCGCCGTCGCGCAGAAAAGCGCGTGGCGTCAATTCGCGCAGATCCGGTTCGCTGATGATCAGCGTCAGACTGGCGTCGCCACCCGGCACGGGATGGCTGACCCGGTAACCTTCGTCTGCGTTGAAAAATAGCGCCTGGTTCGCCTCAGCGACGGCCTCGTCATGGCCCAGCCGCCGCACATAGACGCCGCGATACGGAAACACCAGTTGTGTGTCGGTCGCGCGCTCTTCCGCGCTCTGGCCGCGGCAGCTCCCCTGGCAGTATACGTCCCGGACCGTGACGGTCGGAGTTTCCAGCAAAGATTGAGCGGTAAATTCGGACATGAGTTTAGCTCCCGTTGTTCAGCGCGACAGTCCGCCCCTGAAGTGGGACAAAACAATATATCACTGAATCTCAGGTGAGGTCAGAGCCTCCGGGCGACAGGCCGGCAATGCGATCTAGAAATCGACGGCGTCCCGGATCAAGGGGCAGGTCATGCAATGCCCGCCGCCGCGCCCGCGCCCGAGTTCGGCGCCTACGATGGTTATCACTTCTACACCTTGATTACGCAGCAAGGTGTTAGTGTAGACGTTCCGATCGTACGCGAACACGACGCCGGGCGAGGCAGCGAAAAGGTTTGCGCCGCTGTCCCACTGGGTGCGCTCGCGCACGTAGGCGTTTCCTCCGGTCTCGACCACGCGCAGCTTCTTGAGCCCGAGCGCCTCGGCGACGACATCGACGAACGGCTTCTTTTCCTTTCGCAGCTCTATCCCGCCTGGCTTCCCGCTCGGACGATAGGAGAACGCTGTGACGTTGTAGACGATGTCAGGGTAGAGCAAAACGCAGTCGCGGTCGGCGAACGTGAAGATCGTGTCGAGATGCATCGCTGCGCGCAGCCTGGGCATCGCGGCGACGATCACCCGTTCGGCCGCGCCCTTCTCGAATAGGGTAGCCGCGAGCTGGCCGATCGCCTGGCGTGAGGTGCGCTCGCTCATTCCTATCAGCACGTTGCCCTTGCCGATCGGCATCACGTCGCCTCCTTCCAAGGTGGCGAGGCCATGGTCGCGGGTCGGATCACCCCACCAGACGTTGACCTTGCCAGCAAAGTCCGGGTGGAATTCGTAAATCGAAGTCACAAGGATAGTTTCCTCGCGCCGCGCGGGCCAGTAAAGCGGGTTCAAGGTTACGCCGCCGTAGATCCAGCAGGTCGTGTCGCGCGTGTAAAGCATGTTCGGCAGCGGAGGCATCAGATATTCAGTAACGCCAGCTGCTTCCCGAATCAGCTTCAGCGCTTCGCCGCCATAGGATTCGGGTAGGTCGTAAGTCGAAAGGCCGCCGACGAGCGTCTCCGCGAGCTTGTGGGAAGGCAAACTCTCCAGGAACGACCGGACCTCGTCGATCAGCTCTACCCCCACCTCGTTCGGCGTGATTTGCTGGTCGAGGATCCATTTTTTCGCTTCAGGGTTATCCAGCGCCTCGGCCAGCAGATCGTGCATCTCGACGACTTCGACGCCGCGATCGCGCAATTTGGTAATGAAGTCGAAGTGATCGCGCTTGGCGTTTTCGACCCACAGGACGTCGTCGAACAACAGCGCGTCACAGTTGGTCGGAGTCAGCCGCGTATGTGCCAGCCCGGGTGCGCAGACCATGACTTTGCGCAACCGGCCGACTTCTGAGTGAACGCCGTAGGAGAGTGATTCTTTGGGATTAAAGCTTACCATGCTAAATCTCCCTTTGCTTAGATGGCGCCGTAGTTGGGAAATGCGTCCCGTCAGTCCCAGACGAACCGGTCAATGAGGATGGGCGCCCCCTCTCCTACCGGGTCATCCTTTCCGATTACGAATCCTTCGACCTTGCCTCCGGGATGTACGCAGAGGCGGACGAAGTGGCGGAAGCCCGGATGACCGAGCGCGGCAAATCCCTGCTGATGCTCGAGGCCTGTGAGTATCAGCACGAGCAGGAATACGCCCAGGGCCAGACTCCCTAACACGGCGTTTCCCAATGCGACTGCCAATAAGTCCCCCAACCAGGGCAATGCGCCTGACAGCGCGAAGCGTAGTCCCAACGGAGTCAGCCCCAGTATAAGACCGAAAAAGCTAGCGACCTTCCATGTCGCCACGGGGCGCTCTAGGCGGGCGCGTATAGCTAAGCTCAGACTGAAAGTGGCAATGAGGATGACTGCGGCCACAGTCAAGCCGCCGGTAATCGGCCCATGCCGGAAGGCGACGATCTCGATGACGGCAAGCAGAGCGAAAACGCCGTGGGGCAGGAACCCGGCCGTCCCTGCGGCGAGTCGCAACGGCATCCCCAGGGCCAGCCGAAGACTAGTCCTACGATCGGGATAAACACATTGGGGAGGAGCGGCGTTCGAATCCCGGGCTATGCGGGTTCCGTGCACGAAAGCGCCACCGCCGCCGGCGATAACATGCATCGAGTCTCCCACCGCTTGCCGCTCGTAATGATGGGCGTCTCCGGTCAAGTAGAGTAGTTTGTCCGAGGCGAGCGAAAAATGGCAGGACTCGAGGATCTTCATGCCAGGCTCGTTAGGCTCGCCGTAGGCCAGCGCCGGATCGGGCGCCACGAGGACGAACTTGTGCGGCTGTGTTTCGGCGCGGCGCTGCGCGAAAAAGACGCGCTGTCTGAAGTCGGCGGCGCGGAGCTGACGGTCAACGCCCCAGAGATCCAAGCCAGGCGCGAGAGCCAACGCCCAGTAGGAGGCCTCTTGAACTGCGGTGTACCCCGCGAGAGCGAGTCGACTCGGACGCCGCAGAGTAGAGCGGAGCAGGATGGCGGCCAGGGACTCTGCCGCTTCCTCCACCAGGTGCAGAGACTCGTCAAACTCATCGAGGTGCAGTAGGCGCTGGACAACCCCTTCGGCGCGCTCGGAGAACGAATCGCCGGATGTCGCGGCCGATCCCTCTCTCTCGGCCATCGGCTCGGCGAAATCTTCGAGAGCGCTCCTTCGGAAGAGACGCCCGAAGCCGTCGAGGCCGTCGTACCAGTCGTGATTGCCCGGGATTCCGAGCACAACACGGCGGCGACCGTCCTCCGCCTTTCCATGTAAGACGTGATTCCAGGGCCGGAGCAGACGACGCTCGAGCTCATACGCGGTTGAGGCCGGGTAGGCGACGTCGCCTCCGAACACGAGAATATCCCCCCGCGGCAGGCGCCGGGGTTGGTCTCCCGAAAGCGCGTACTCGGCGAAGAGCATGCGCCCCACGGCCAAGCTCACGTCGTGATCGTCACCAGTGTCGGCCACGAAGTCGATCCAGACTTCACGCCCCAGTCGCTCGGCCAGGTTGCCTCCGGACGCCGAAGCGCCCAGGACCTGGCACACCCGGTTGAGGAGCACGGCCGGATCTTCCGGCTTCATCCAATCGCGCAGGTCGAGTTGGCTGCTCGCCGCCGCAACCGCCAGCAGATGTCGCAGGTGGCCGGCCAGAGCTGTCATGCCGAACCAGCGGATCGCGATGGGCTTGTGCGCGCCGCGGTGGAAGCGGCCTAATCTTTTTGGCTCTCGCCGGAGCTCGAGCGGCAGTAGATCTAACATAGTTTCATTTACGCGCCGAAGAGCGGCGCCAACACCCATAACGTTATGCCGGGCCACATAAAAGCGGTGATTCCGAGATGAAAGCCGGGGTAAGCAAAAAGAGCAAAAACGATGAAACCTTTGTCTTTTTTTTCTTTTTTGCTTCTACCTCTTCCATCATCCGCCGAATCATCGGGGAAGATGTCTCCAATCACTACGTACATCAATGGTTGATGGGGCAATTGATATGCCGACTCGGTATTGTGGGATGCGCCATACGCAACATGAGCGGTCTTTGAGATTAGGTGTTACATTAAGCGTCTTGCGATTTGTTTAATCGCAAGGCGCCAATAACCGAGTGTGGTTGCGCTATTTTTTCACAAACCACTAAGTCTGTCTCACTCCGTGGCGCCGCGGATTCAATCCCAGTTGATTGTCCCTCGCCAAAACTCGTTCACCTTTAGCTCCAACAACTTGGGGAATGGGATGTACACAAGAGTTCTGACACTTTCCTTATTGCAGTGACAATCTGTCGCGCTTGCGCGCTACCGTCCGAATCGATCGAGTGGCGCTTTTCCTGAGGAATCAGGAGCTTACCGGAAAATGGAGGCATGGCGCCCATTTTGCCGGAGCGATCGGCGTCGATCCGTTTCCAGGTCACACTGCGTAAAGCAATAGTGAGTTGTCCCCATTCGAGGGCAACAGGCCAGAGCGTGTCCTGTCACCCTCGTTGTCTTGCCGTTGGCGATCAGCGTCACCGAGGGCGCTACCGTTATGAAGTACGTGAATCCCGAAAAGTTGAATGTCGTGGTCAATGAATTGATCCCGGAGTTATCGCCGAGCGACTTTTCTGACGCCGAAGAATATCGGTTGTCACAAAAGTTTACCGCGCTACCGATCGGGTCCGGGTCATTCAGTTATTTTCTTCTGCACCCGGACGGCGAAGTCATCTCTATCGATTGTTTTGATTCAGTAGAAGTAGAGAGATCTCGAGAAAGCTACCGCCTGTCAACAATACTGGCTTGGGGCGCCGAGCGCTATCCTGCGCTCGCACCCCTGATTCCCGAGCGTCCGCCCGAGGCGGAGGACTGCCCGCTCTGCGGTGGGTCGGGTACGGACGTGAGTGCTGCGGGCGATGAAATGACCTGTCCATGGTGTAGCGGGCTTCGCTGGGCCGTGGTGGAAGGGAAGGCGAAAGCAACGACGGGAGAGGGTTGACGACGTGGAGCCAACAGAAAGTACGACGGCCTGCAAACTCATCCTCTCCGCGCCAAGTGAACTGTTCGGCGCCTCTGATTTTGCGCATAGAGATTGGGAAGGCTGACATCTATTTGAATGTAATCAAACAAGGAGATGCTCAGCCATTGGAATACGAACCGTTCCATTTCTCTATTATATTCTCCGCGTGATTGTCATCATTTTGATGGCAATGGTAGTGGGTCACTCTCAATTTCGGGTTTCGGCGCCAACTGGAACTTCTGCTTTTCTACTCAACATAGTGAGCCAGCTTCTCAAGCGACGAGTGGGCGCCAGCATCATTATCCTCGGGTCGAATGCCCGGCGGTGTTTGCTCAAACAAGATGGCCACTTCTGTTCCGCGGTCTCTATCCTCAATATGGGCGTACAGATCAGCCTTCCACTTGAAGTAGGCGATTTGGACTGGGAACGTTCATATTGACATCTTCATCCCCCCTATCAGATATTGATTTCGGCGCGTCCTTTGTCGGTTTTGGCTCTTGAGAGAAGCAAGCTTGCGTCGCGGTGGTCTAAGGTAATGCAGCCTACGGATCAAGAATTGCCTGCTGAGCAAGTAGTCCGCGACGACCACAAGTAAATCAAACACAAAATCGAGCTTTAGCTCATATGCCAACTCGGTGGAACATTCAGGAGAGTCGGTGCAGCTAGCTATTGACACAGCTGAAGCGAGCGAGCGAGACCATGATTTGGTCTCAGTGGTTGAGTGCGTCGCAACTGGCGATCAATCGGCGCTAGCCACGCTATACGATGCGACGAACCGGTTGATTTACAGCCTTATTCTGCGCGTGCTCGGCGACATGAGTTCCGCTGAAGAGGTTCTGATCGATGTCTATACTCAGGTCTGGCGTCAGGCGGCGAGTTACGACGCCAATCGCGGCGCGCCG
>DASTMP010000165.1:0-8820 GCA_035714085.1 Blastocatellia bacterium | reverse complement strand
TGGGACGCCGGATGGAAGAGATGAAATACGACAGCCGGGCGAAGGCGACTACCATCAAACGCAGATAATTAGTCGTCGGTCCTTCGTCCTTTGTCCTTTGTCCTTTGTCCTTTGTCATTCGTAAATTGTCATTGGTTCTTTGTCATTCGTCATTGGTCCTTCGTCATTCATCATTCGCATTGAAAGTTTTCCTACGAATGACGAATGACGAATGACGAATGATAATTGATGAATGGCGAAGGACGACTGACAATTGACAATTGATGAATGGCGAATGACGAATGACGAATGACAATTGACGAATGACAATTGACGAATGATGAATGACAAAAAAAATGGCTGTTCGTTTTGGTCGCTTTCGCGGCCTTAGCGAACAGCCTTGAAACCCGGATACGGTGTGAAAACAACTGAAAGTTGCTTCAAAGACGATCCCCTATGCCTCCTACCGCACCCGGGGGTTCACCTTGATATGCCTTAAGCTGTCACCATTGCTTTCTGCAACTATGGCGCCGCAAATAGGCCACGAGCGCATCCACGCGCGGTTTTCTTCGCCGCGCCCGCCTTATCGACACAAATCAACGTCGCTGCAACGCCATCTACGTCTAAACGGGTTCAAATCGCTCGCAGTGAGACAATTCAGAGCGGGCCAGTCTGTAGCCTGGCCGCCCACAAATACATGCTACAGACAGACTTTAGTCTGTCCCACTTTTGGCTGCTTCGATTCAGGTGTTTTCGCAGCCGTTCACCTTGTATGATTAACACATCATCGGCGCCTTCAACGCGTACAACCTCTTTCGTTAAGGCGCGCGCGATCGGACGCGCGCGCTGCGCGCCGCGCCATTGACAAGTCGCGGGCGCCTGACTTAGCCTGCAACCGCATTGCGCGTCCGAACTCATTGAAAGGCGCGCGATTCTCATGTCGCAACTTTATCGATCCAATAAACAAATCAAGAAATGATGATCCAGACAGATCATCAATTGTTGAAGCTGCGAAGACCCCCTTTTCTCACCCGCCTGAAGGGAGCGGCTTGTCCGCTCACAAATCTGTGATCAGTACCGCGAGCGATAGCGAGCGTGGCCTTCATTATTGATGGGGAAACGATCGGCGAGGCTCGCGGCGCCGATCCGCGCCTGAAGGGAGCGGCTTGTCCGCTCACAAATCTATACAAGCAAAATTGGAGAAAAGGCATATGGCGCCAAAAGGCTGGCTATTTAAATCGATCTTTCTTTTGATCCTCATTTTAGCCGCGACCTCGTTACCCGCGCTTGCGCAGAAGAGTAAGCAGGATGAGAACGCGAACAGGAATCCGGCCGTTGACTACTACAATCGCGGCAACGAGCGGCATAAGGCGGGTGATCTGGACGGCGCAATCGAAGACTATACGTTCGCCATCAACTTCGATTCGAAATTCGCGAGGGCATGGAATAATCGCGGCGTGATTCATTATTTGAAAGGCGATCTCGACAAGGCGGTCGCCGATTGCGGCAAGGCGTTGGAACTCAAACCGGATTACGCCGAAGCCTGGAATAATCGCGGGAACGCGCGGCTCGACAAGGGCGATCTGGCCGGCGCCGTCGCCGATTTTGATCGCGCGATATCGCTCAACCCTCGATATGCGCAGGCTTACCATGGCCGCGCCAACGCCCGCCACGCGCAGAAGGACCTCGATGGCGCCATTGCTGATTACAGCAAGGCCATCGAGATTAACGATCGCTTCGCGCTGAGTTGGCACAATCGCGGAACCGCTCGCAAGGATAAAGGCCAATTGCGCGAGGCCGTCTCCGACTTCGATCAGGCGCTCAAGCTCGATCCGAACCGGGCCGCGACGTGGGCTTACCGCGGACTCACGCTTCTCGTGCAGGGCAAAGACGCGGAGGCCGAGCGCGATTTCGCCAGATGCCTCGAACTCGATCCCGATCTGAAATCATCGTTGACGTCACGTATCGATGAAGCTAAGCGACAGAGGTCGGCCATTCATTGATCCACCTTTGAAAAGTTCTTTACGAATAATCGGATGAGGACCACGGCCTCATCCGAAAATCTGAATAAGCGGGCGCTTGATCTTCCTCGCCCGCTTATTCACTCGACCGGGGGCAAAGTCTCGTTTGACACCAAGATAACCTCGGTCATGAAAGGCCTGCGAATGCGCGTGGCCTGAGCCTTGCCTTACATACTGCGTTCACTCCCACATCATTTTTCACTCCCTACATACAATCCGACGAGCTTTACACGCATATCGCTTATGAATTCCGGGATGGAATTCAAAAAGATGTTTAGTCGAAAACAAGCAGGATCACACCGCGAAGAGACGAAGAGCGTAAAAAGGGAAGAAGATCGAAGAACGAGAATCGAGGATCTCGTCATCAGGCGCAAGACAATTCTCGATCTTCAATTCTCGATCCTCGATCTTCGTCTCTTCGTGGTTTTGTTTTTATAGCTCGTCGGAAGGCCGGATAAAGCCATAGGAAAGGAATGGAGGATTTTGAGATGTCGTGCCTTGTGCAATTTTTCAGAGACCAGAGCAAAGCGCTCCGAACGGCTCTGTTCGTAGTGGCCTTTCTCTCCGGGGTGGCCTTCGGGCAGGTCAATTCGGGCCAGCTCACAGGAAAGGTGGTCGACCCGAGTGGCGCCAGAATTTCGGGAGCGATCGTCCAGGCCAAATCGGAGGCGACGGGGCTGGAACGATTGGCGACGACCAACGATGAAGGCTTCTATATTTTCACGAACCTTCCGCCGGGCATTTACGAGGTCGGTATTCAAGCCCAGGGGTTTGCGGTGAGGGCCCAGAGAGTGCGCGTCTTCGTAGGATCGGTCGTCAGACTCGACACGCAATTGTCGGTCACGCCGTTGCAGGCGCAGGAAGAGATCGTCGAAGGCAGCGGCGGCGTGGAGATCAACACGCAGACGGGGCAACTCTCCGACCCGATATCGGGACGCCAGCTCCGCGAGCTGCCGGTCATCACGCGCGATCCTTACTCCCTGGTCACGCTTTCGGGCAACCTTACGCCATTCAGGATCAATCCTCTGGGCGGCGCGCCGGTTGCCGGCTTCACCTCCCCCGTGATCGTTAACACGGAGCCGGACCAGGACTTTGCGATCGATGGCCAGCCACCGACCTTCAACAACGTTCAGGTAGACGGCGGTGAGAACATCGTCAATTACTGGTCGACGCTCGGCCAGCGCATGCCGCTCGAAGGCGTGCAGGAGATCAACGTCATCACCAACGGGTTCCGCCCCGAATTCGGGCGGCTCGGCGGCGGTCTGATCAACGTCGCGACCCGCCCCGGCGGCAACGTCTGGAGAGGTGACATCTTCGAGTTCTATCGCGGCGACGCCCTCAACGCCGGCAGCTTCGAGACCAACGCTCTCGGCATCCGCAAAGGCCACCTGGTCGGCAACAATTTCGGTTACGCCGTTGGGGGGCCTATCATCGATGACAAGCTATACTTCTTCAACAGCACCGAAGGCATCATCGTGCGCAGCCGCGAAAACCGCGTCGCGGTGGTTCCGACGGCCACTCTGCTGGCGGCTGACCCGACGGGAGCGTCTACGACCTTCTTCACCCCCTTCCCGCTAGGGCCGGTGACCACCGGACGCGCCTTTACATTCGCGGATACAGTGGCTCTGCTCGGAGGACCTGCATCTTTCGCTCCGGCCAGCCCGTTTTTTGCGCTTGGGACTGGGGCGGCGACTGCGGGGCTACCTGCCTTCCAGCAGGTCTTCTTCGACGTTCCGACCAACATCGGCGGAGGGCTGCCGCAGGACACCGCGTTGACTGTCGCAAGGTTGGATTGGACCAAATCTGACCGCTCCCTGATTTATGCGCGATACGGGTTCTTGACTCGCGACATATTCAGGGGCGCGCTCTCTTTCAGCCCGTTTGCTGGGTTCAACACCGGGGTCCGCGAGAAGGATCATAACGCTCAGATCAACTGGCTGTATACGATCTCCGGGCCGGATTGCTGCTCAGGCCCGGGCGCATCACCCTGGTTGATGAACCTCAAGGCCAACTACAACCGGATCAACCTGACCCGCAATAACGACATTAATACTATAGGGCCGCGGCTTGCGCCGACCGGGTTCGCGTTCTCCAACATCGGCGGATTTCCGCTGGCGTTCCCGGGCGATTTCCCGTTCGACCCGACTCTGAATTCGCTCATCACCGGTCCGCTCAACCTCTTTGAGGCTTCGGCCGATTTTGCCGGAGCCTGGCGCGGTCATCAGCTTCAGTTCGGAGCGAGCTACTATTACTTCCAGGACAATCGGAACATCTTCTCGTTTCAGAGCGGGCAGTTCACGCTCGGCCCGGACGTGCCGACGGCGCTGGATAACCTGGTGTCCGGCACGGCCAGTTCATTTTCGGTGGCGATCAACCCCACGGTCGGAATCGCCCCCACCGCCGTTTCCCCTACTACGATCGTAGGTCCGCTCGTCCAGCCAGACTTCAACCGGAGCATAAGCGAGCACGACTTCTCGTTATATGGAAGCTTCAACTGGCGCATTACTCCGAACTTCAACCTGCTGCTTGGTCTGCGCTACGATTTCTTCGGCAGGCCGCGCTCCCGCAACGATCAGATCTTCTTCAATTTCTTCCCTGGCCCGGGAGCTACCCCACCCGCTCAAGTGGCGAGCGGAGTGTTGGCGGCGCCGGGTACTGTAACTGGCGTCGGCACTCTTGACGATAGGTTCTTCCACCGAGATGCCAACAACGTCGCGCCGCGCATCGGCTTTGCCTGGGACATCACAGGCGGTGGCGCGAGCTGTTGCACAGGCCCAAGGCGAAGTACGACTCTGCGCGCCAGTTTCGGCCTCACCTACGAGCGCCTTTTCTACGCCGCCTCGCCGTTCTTCCAGAACAGGTTCGATTTCGGTATTCCCACGTTGGTGGCCGGGACAACCGGGGCGTCGGGCTCCGGGCCGATTCCGCTGACTCCGAGCAATTTCGGCCCGCTTGTGCCTGGCACACCATTGCCTGGCTTTTTGACGCGCGGCATTGCCCAGGACCTCGATGCCCCGAGGATCAGTTTCTGGACTGTGGCCCTCGACCGCGAAATCTTCAGGAACATGGTCGCGTCGTTACAGTATGCGGGCGCGCACGGGCACGATCTCTTCACGCTCTCCAATCTCAACCTGCCAGGTTCGGCGGCGGCCTTCCTGCCCACCCCCACCACACTCCCGACGGATCGGCTCAACCCGGCGCTAGGCCCTGTCTTTTTCTTGAATAGTAATGGCAGGTCCAATTACAACGCGTTCATCGCCGATCTGACCAACAGCACGTGGCGAACCATCGGATTGCAATTCACGGCGCGCTACCGGTTCGCGAAGGCGCTAGACAACGTGAGCCCATTCTTCGGCAACAACTTCGGTACTTTCGGCGGCAGCTTTACGCCAAATTTGCTCTCTCCGTTCGACCCGAACAACGATTACGGCCCATCCGATTTCGACGTGAGACATCGCTTCATCGGCAGCGTCATGTGGGAAGTCCCATGGTTCGACCATGCTGGTTGTTGCGGCGGCAACGGCGGCTGGCGCCGGTGGCTTCTCAGCGGCTGGTCGGCGACCGGAATCTTCCAGGCCTTCTCGGGCTTCCCGTTCAACGTGTTTGATTGCTCCGGCGCGCTGACAACCGAATCGCCTTGCCCGCGCGCGGTCATTGCCCCGGGAACCGACCTGGGCGCCATCCGCGACGGTTCTGGTAGTTCCTTCGCGGATCCGACTATCCCCAATCGGTTTAATTTCATCAGCGCAGGGAATTTCGCGCCGTTTCCAACCGCTACTGCCGGCACCCCATTCGGCACGGGCCTCCCACCGTTCCCGCCCAATACGGTGGGGCGCAATTTCTTCCGCGGACCGGGTTTCTGGGATGTCGATTTCGGCATTTACAAGCGCTTCCGCATAAGTGAGGAAACCAGTTTTCAGCTTCGCGGAGAATTTTACAATATCTTCAACCATGCCAATTTGTTCGTGCCTATTGGCGGTGTGGATATTAATTCGACCAATTTCGTCCCGGCCTTCAAGAGAGGAGCTCGCATAGTCCAGGTAGGAGCCAAATTCTACTTCTGATCTGTAATGGTCTGTAGGTAGGCGCAATCGTCGCGCGCGCAAGCGCGCGGCTCGCAATTGATGGGGGAGAGTCTCACGGGACTTCTCCCCCTTTTTTGCGTCGCCGCCGCAATATGAGCACGGCGCTTGCTACGGCTTAACTATGCGGGATTATTCGATTGTTCCGCCGCGGTCGGATGTGGCGTGAAGCCCTTTGCGAATGAAGGGTTGCGGCGAGCGCGCCGAAATTGCGCCGCAGCATTGGCGCGCTCGTTCGCCGTATCTGAGGGAAAGGAGAGAGCGAAATGGAAAACATATTTTCAAAAGTGTTCCAGAGGCCCTGTTCTCTGATGATGGCGCTGTTGCTGGTATTGGTCTCTACCGCGGCTGGAGCGCAGTCGCTGTTGCGCGTTTCGGACGATTCTTATAAACGCGGTCTGGATCGTTTCAAGAAGGGTGACCTGACCGGCGCGATCGAGGACTTCGATCAGGCGCTCGACGCTTATCTCAGCAACCGGGCGGCGTATGGCGCGGGCAGTAGCAATAGTCGCGCGAACGAAGATCTCGAGGGAGTCGCCGTGGATTACGGCGATATGGTCATTCACGTTCCTCGCGCCGCCGCCATCTATCAGAACCGCGGCCTGGCGCGGCTCCGGCTCGGAGACGCTGACGCGGCGATAGAGGATTTCAACGAGTCGATCAAACTGGCCCCCCGCAACGCGGGCGTCTACCTCTATCGCGGGATCGCGATTCAGACCAAGGGCGACCTGGAATCGGCGATCGCCGATTACAACCGCGCCATCGGGCTGTATCCGCGCTACGCCGAAGCCTGGTACAACCGCGGCGTCGCCAAGCGCGACAAAGGCGCTTCAGACGAGGCTCTGGCGGATTTCAATCAGGCGCTGGCGATCAATCCGAAAATGACTGACGCGCTGGTCAACCGCGCGGCGGTCTACTATGACAAAGGCGATTTGAAGGGCGCGCTGGAAGATTGCAATCAGGCGATCAAGATCGATTCGCATCATCACATGGCATGGAATAACCGCGCCCTGATACGTTATCGACAGGGAGATTTCAACGGAGCTTTGTCCGACATTAACCGCGCCATCGAAGTCGGACCGCAGGAAGCGACGCCTTATGTCAATCGAAGCTCTCTACTGCTGGAGAAGGATGATTTCGACGGGGCCCTGGCCGACGCCGAAAAGGCCATCTCGATCAACTCCAATCTCCCCACGGCATGGGGCAATCGCGGCCTGGCGCGTGTAGGCAAAAAGGATTTCGAAGGAGCGATGGCTGATTTCAACCACGCGCTGGAACTCGATCCGAGATCGGCGGCGACCTACTTCAATCGCGGGAACGCCTGGTTTGCCAAGGGCGATGCCGACAAGGCTCTGGCGGATTTCGAGCAGGCGATCAAGATCAATCCCAACGTCGCCCCCGTTTGGAACAACGCCGGTAACGCGCGGTTTATCAAAGGCGATATCGATGGCGCGGTCAGCAATTACAACCGCGCCGTCGAATTGGACCCGCGCTATGCTCTGGCTTACGCCAATCGCGGGATGGCCAGATTGCTCCAATGGCGCGACGCCGAAGCCGAGCGCGATTTCGAGCAGTTTCGGACGTTGACCCACAACCAGGATCCGAGCTTCGAGAAGCGGATCGAAGAAGCGAAGCGGCTGCGAGCCGAAATGGACCAGCCAAATGTGAAGAAGATTTGAATCGGAACAGCGAAGATTGGTAAAGCGAACGAAGACACGAAGAACACGAAGGAAGAAATAGGTTGAAATCACTCTTCTCTTCGTGTTCTTCGTGTCTTCGTGGTCTTACATCTGCCCCAATGGCGAATGCCCTCGATTTAGACTTCTGATCAACACACTGTTCATATTTCATATTTCATATCTAATTTTCCATATGAAATATGAAATACCCTATGGCATGGATGGATGATGGCGAGACCTGGCGTTGACGATCTCATACATGTGATTCGGGCGCAGGGAGTGATTGACCCGCGCGTGCTCAACGCCTTCCGCGTCGTGCGGCGAGCCGACTTCGTTCCACCTGATCTCGCTTCCTTCGCATACGAAGATCGTCCCCTTCCAATTGCTCACTTTCAGGTCACCACACAGCCTTCGCTAATCGCCTGGATGGTTGAGACGCTGGAGCTTGAACCGGCGGACCGCGCGTTGGAGGTCGGGGCCGGACTCGGTTTCCAGGCCGCGATTCTTTCGCGGCTCTGCGATCAGGTCGTGACGGTCGAGCGATTCCCGGACCTGGCTGACGCCGCCCGTGAGAATCTCCGCAGGGCTGGGATCACGAATGTGTTTGTGCTTGTCGGTGACGGCACACTCGGAGCGCCGGAGCGGGCCCCCTTCCAGGCGATCATTGGCGCCGCGGCGGCGGCGCGGGTTCCTCCTCCGCTCGCGGAGCAACTCGACGAAGGAGGTCGGCTGGTTCTACCTATCGGTCCCGGCGGCAGTGAGGATGTGACGCTGTTTCGCAAGGAAGGGGGCCGGCTCGTGCGATTGGCGACAGTCATCCCCGCGTCCTTCGTCCGAATGATCGGCAGCTACGGATATCATGGCGATTGAGGATCGAGGATAGAAGATCGAGGATCGCCTTACGCGCAATGACTCGATCTTCTATCCTCAATCCTCAATCCTCAATCCTCAATCCTCAATCCTCAATCCTCAATCCTCAATCCTCAATCCTCAATCCTCAATCCTCAATCCTCAATCCTCAATCCTCAATCCTCAATCCTCAATCCTCAATCCTCAATC
>DASTMP010000164.1:0-16873 GCA_035714085.1 Blastocatellia bacterium | reverse complement strand
CGCTCAGTTCGGTAGTCACGTTGGCCACCGCGTTGTTGAGGAAGCCGGTGAAGATGCCGGCGCCGCCGCGGATCACCGTCTTGCCGTCGCCCCGCGGGTCCCACGAGAAGCCGGCGCGCGGCTGAACGTCTTTCTTGGATGTAGGGATGAAGAAAGGCTCGTCGTCGATTGAATAGCGCAGGCCGTAGTTGAGCGTGAAATTCGGCCGCAGCTTCCAGGTGTCCTGGACGTAAATGCCGTAGCGATTGGTCCAGGAGTTGGCGCCGGCGTCGCCGAAACCCTCCTGATAGACTAACGGCAGTCCGAGATTGTAAGACTGCAAGGCCGAGATCGGGACTTCAAGAACATCCGCGAGGCGGTTGCCATTGCCGTCGCTGAAAGGCGAATTTGGCGCTGCCAATAAGAACTGATTGATCGGATTCGCCACCTGCGCCTGCGCGGTTGCGCCGAGCAGGTTGGCGAGCGGAATCGCCGCGCCGAAATTGAATCGCCCGCCGAAGAACGTCTCACTCACCGTGGTTATCCGGTTGAAGAACATCGAGCCGCCGAATTTGATCGTGTGATTGCCGTAGATCTTAGAGAAATTATCGTAAACGTCGTAATGCCGCTCGATCGTCTCTGAAGGCAGGAAGATGTCGCGGCCGAAGTTGCCGAAGCCTTCGAGGTTGATTTCAGGCCCGAAAGGGTCGTTGGGGAAGAAGCCGCCACGCGTGTAGCTGTATTGCAGCTTCAATTCATTGAACGCGGTCGGGCTGAACTGGTAATTATGAGAGGCCACGACGCCTCCGTTGAATCCAGTAACATCGCGGCCTCGCGAAACGGCCGTCAAAGCTCCAGCCGCCTGATTTTCGAAATCGAAGTCGGTCACGTTGAATCGCAGGTATCCGCCGCTCCGTTCGCTGAAATTGTGGTCGAGCCGCGCCGAAAACTGCGTCTGCGTTTCGTCGAACGGAAACTGCCCGCTGGAGCTATTGAAGAGCTGGACGGTTCGCGGATTCGCCGCCGCCGTCGTCGTCAGCGCGCCTCGCAACCCGGCCGCAAGCTGGGCGAATGGCTGGACGCCGCTCAAGAAGTTGAGCAGCGCGTTCTGCGACGCCGTCGGCTGGAAAATGCTCGGGTCGCTCAGCAGGTTGATGAAAGAGGTCCGCGTTTGGCTCAGCCGCTCGACGGCGGTGAAGAAAAACGTTTTGTTCTGTTGCAACGGGCCGCCGAACGAGCCGCCGTACTGCTGCCGGTTGAACGGCGATTGGCCGTTCGGGTTGAAATCGAAAGCGTTGCGCGCGTCGAAGGCCTTGTCGCGGAAAAGGCCGAACGCCCCGCCATGGAAGCCGTTGCCGCCCGACTTCGAGACGATGTTGACCACGCCGCCAGAAGCCCCGCCGAACTCCGCGCTGTAACTGTTGCGCACCACTTGGAATTCCTGCACCGCTTCCTGGCTGAGCGTCGCCTGCACGCCGCCCGATCCGTTTAGCGTCTCGGCGCCGTCTATCTGAACCATGTTGCCGCGACCGTTGTTGCCGCCGAAAGACAATCCCGACTGCGGCGTCTGCGCGACGCGAAAGTCGGACGAATCGGCGATGTTGTCCGCGTCCGCCACGCCAGGCGTCAGCAGCGCGTAATCCAGAAAGTTACGGCGGTTGATCGGCAGGTTGGTGATCTGCCTGGCGTCCACTGTGGAAGCCTGCTCAGAGCGCCCTGTCTCGACCACTTCGGCGCCGGCCGCCACATCCACCTGAATCTCGACCTTGCCCGCCGCAAGCTTGATGGGGATGTTGGCCTGCTGCCCGACCGTCAATTCAAGTCTGGTAGTGCTCGCCTCGAACCCTTGCGCCTCGACCTTCAGGTCGTAAGAGCTGGGCAACAAACCGAGGAAAAAGTAATTGCCCGCGCCATCGCTGGTAGCGTTGCGCGATGTGCCTTTGACGGCGTCGGTCAGCGTGAGCTTCGCGTTCGGTATCGCGGCGCCGCTGGCGTCGGTCACCTGGCCGCGCAACTCCGCCGCGGAACTGGAGGCTTGAGCGAAAGCTGCCGTGTGGCTCGCAATCATCATCGCAAGAGACGCGAGAGCAACCACGATTGTTATTCTTATCCTGTGTTTCATTAAGAGTATCTCCTTTGCTGGCGGCGCAAGACTGGCCCCTACGGTCGACGGAGCCGGTCCGCAACCCGTTGTGATTAACTTGTGTCAGGCAGAGAGCTTACTGATTTCGCCCCAGCGGCAGGCGGCTCGGTTCTGTTGGTAAGATATAGCTATCGTAAGGGAGCGACTTATTTCGGAAGCGCTTGCTCGCTTAAGCGCGCGGCGCCACAGTGAACAGCAAATCCAGCGAAGAATGGTTTCGTATCGAAAGTTTCCGAACCGCTCTATTTATTTATAGCGCGAGAAATCTTAGTTATAGCGGGCGAGAAAGGCAAATGCCGTTCAAATATCATCAGGCGCGCTCTTTCATAAAGAGCGCGGGGATGGTTTTGAGTATGATCTTCAGGTCGAGCCATGGCGACCAGTTTTCGATATAGTAAATATCCAGTTGCGCCATCTGCTGGAAGGACAAGCGGTAGCGCCCGCTGACCTGGGACAGACCGGTCAGGCCCGGTTTGACGTCCAGACGCTTGCGGTGCCAGGTCTCATAACATTCGACCTCATACGGAATGGGCGGACGCGGGCCGACCAGCGACATCTCGCCTCTGAAGACGTTGAAGATCTGTGGCAATTCGTCGAGGCTCAGGCGGCGCAAGAGGGCGCCCACGCGCGTGAGCCTGTCGCCGTTAACGAATTTGTAGCTGGGTTCTTCCTCGGCGCCGGGATTCGTGGCGCCCTTGCCTTTGATCACCCGCGCCATGTACTCGCGATGCGCGTCGTCTATTTTGACGTCGTCGAGCATCGAGCGGAATTTGTATATCTGGAAGATGTGGCCGTCCATTCCAACGCGCTCCTGCCGGTAGAGCGCCGGGCCGCGCGATTCCAGCTTGATGGCGATCGCGATGACCAGCCACAGCGGCGCCGTGAAGAGCAGGATCAGCGAACTGACAATCAGATCGACGCTGCGTTTGAAGAGCAGGGCCGAGGCGGATAGAGGCTCTTCGAAAAGCCGCACCATCGGAACGGCGCCCAGTTGTTCGACGTAGGTTTTGCGCGGAATGCAGTTCAACAGATTGGGCACGACGCGAAACGTGACGCGCGAGCCTCGCCCGCATTTGACCATGGTGTCGAAGAGCAGTTGCGGGCGGATTTCGGGGTCGGTGATCAGGACTTCGCGGACGCCGCGCTGGCGGATGAAGCGGTGCATCTCGTCGTAACGGCCCAGCGTCGGCCATGCTTTCAACGCCTCGCTCTTGGGCGGTTCGCCGTCAGCCGTCACAAAACCGACGACCGACCGGCCCAACTTCGGGTCGTCCGCGATCTCGCTGACGCACATCTCGGCCACGCCGTTCGACCCGACGATCAGTATCGGAATTACATTGAGATGGCGGCGACGGTAAAACGTCTGCAGGCTGCGAATGACCGCGCGCTCACAGGTGAAGACGACCAGACCCAGCAGGTAATAAACAATGAAGATCATCCGCGAATAAGAGAACGCCGAATAGGCGTATCCGCCGCGGAAGAAGAACGCGATCACCGTCACCAGCAGCGCCCCGATCGTAATCGCCTTGAAGATGTTGATGAAATCCTCGCTGAAGGAGAACTCTCCGCGAACGCGGTACAGACCGCGATACCCGAAGGCGCCGACCTGGATGAGCGGCGTGAAATAGAGCACGCTCAGATATGGGTCGAAGCTCGGATGAAAAGCGTAAGGCAGCGATAACGAGAGGAAGCCGAGATCTATTCGGGAAATGATGAAAATAGGCTCTTCAGGGTGCCTCATCCAATAGGCGATTATGAACAACAACGCCGCCAGCGCCCCGTCGAAGACCGTCAGTCCAACGGAGATGACTTTGATCAAGTGCTCGCTTAGCGGCCATATCAGTGAACGATCGTGGGGCGGGGTCGTTATTCTCGCTTCAGACTTTTCCGCTGTAAGAGTATTGCTATCTGACCGCATTAAAGATGCCATCGCGCAGGGTTACTGATCCTTGGGGTCGTGAGGGGGAAAGGCGGTAAGCATCTTACGGTATAAAACGCGCGACTGTAAACACCGAAACCGCCGCCCTCGAGAAAAATACCTAAAATCGCAAAGGCGGTAGTATCATCAGTCATGATTTACGAGAAGTTCGGAAGGTTCTACGACGCGGTGATGGGCGATAGGGCCGAAAGCGCCGCGTTTATCCAACGCCTAATTCAAAAACATAAGCCTGACGCGAAAACATTACTGGAATTAGCGTGCGGTACAGGGGCGGTTCTGCAACACCTGGCGAAACACTACGAGGTCTCCGGCCTTGATATCTCCCCGGAGATGCTCTCAGTCGCCCGAAAGAAATTGCCCGAGGCGCCCTTTTACCAGGCCGGCATGGAGTCGTTTGAGTTGGGCAAAAAGTTCGATGTCATCATCTGCGTATTCGACTCCATCAACCACGTCTTGAGTTTCGCGGACTGGAAAAGAATTTTCCGCCGAGTGGCGCGGCGCCTTGCCGAAGGCGGTATGTTTCTCTTTGACATTAACACCGAGCGCAAGCTGCGGCGCCACATCCAAGAGCCGCCTTGGGTACAGCCCTTCGACGGTAATTTACTGATTATGGATGTTACCGACGCCGGGCATGGCGCCTCTAACTGGAACATCAAAGTCTTTGCGCGTCAGACGAAAGATAGTTACAAACTGTTTGAAGAGGACATTAAAGAAAAATCCTTCCCCGCATCTCAAATAAGGGAGGCATTGCTTGAGCGCTTTGAGTCGGTAAAGATCATCGACCCGACGCGCCGCAGGCCAGGCGGACGATCGGAGAGATTGTATTTTTTATGTAGGCGCTAGCGTATCTGCGAATAAGCGGTCGGGCGCAGAAACGACGCGTGAATGTTCGACACGGCCTCCGGATCAGTCCAACCGGGCTTGTTTTTGACTCGCGCCCAATCCGGATTCACCCTGAACGCGTCCCACGCTTTTTCGCGCGCGGCCATGTCGTCGAATCCGACCATGTAAGTCAGGTGCGGCAATCTCGCGCCAGCGATCGCCTCGCCGAAGAAGACCGGCGCGAACCCGCAGTCGCGGAAGATCTTGATCTCTTCCTGGTTGAACATCTCGACCTTGTTGCGCAGGCTGAAGCCGCTGCGCGATTCGTATGTGCGAAGCTCGAAGACGCGCGGCGGGCGCTTCTCGTCCTCCTTGCCTGCAGGCGGAATTTCGATCTTCTGATGCGAATCGAAGGCTTTGAGCAAGGTGGATTCGTAACGCGCGTAAGGCATTTCACTCGCCGCATCGAACGCTTGCCAGGCTTTCACGAACTCCTTATCCCCGCGCATCGCCTCCATCGCCGACTGCATGTCGGCCAGAGATTTGTAATCGATCACGACGACCAGCGACGGGCTGCGCAGGCCCGAAATCACGTTGAAGCAACCGACCGGCCCGACGCCATGCCGCTTCATCATCGGCAGGACCTGATTCTGGAAGAACTCCTGGATACGGGCGGGTTGGATGTCGTTACGCAACTCGTAAATCCGCAGATCGTAAAAATGATTGCTTTCGGCCCCCATGACGGGAACATTCGCCGCGCCCGCAACGCTCGCGGCCAGGCCAGTTTTCAAAACGTCTCGACGATTCATCTGTATTCTCCGATTTGAGATTTGAGATTTGGGCTTGATCAACCTTCGACCGGCTTCGCCCCGGCGCCGAGCCAGCGTCGCTTCGCGGTTACGACCGCGCGCTTGTCGATCGCCAGCCGCTTCTCCACCCATCGCGCCAATCGCACGAACGGCAGTCCCATCAAGAAGTAGATAGCCGCGGTCAGAATGCCGGCGCCGATATAATCGTAATATGTCGAAGCCAGTTGGCCGTAAATCTTGGTCAATTCGACCATCGTGATCACCGAGACGATGGACGAATCTTTGAACAGCGCGATGAAATCGTTGGTCACCGGCGGGATCACCAGCCGCATCGCCTGCGGCACAATCACATGGCGCAGCGATTGCGCGCGAGTCATCCCCAACGACAACGCCGCTTCCATCTGCCCGCGCGGAATCGCCTCGATGCCGGCGCGGTAGTTTTCGGCCTCGTAGGCCGCGTAATTCAGCCCCAGGCCGACCACGGCGGCGACCAGAGGCGAGAGTCTTATGCCGATGTTCGGCAACCCGTAGAAGATCAAATAGAGCTGGATCAGCAGAGGCGTGCCGCGAAACAACTCGACATAGCCTCGCGCCAGCCACGAAGCGGGGCGCGGCGCGTAAAGATAGATCAACGCCACCGCGAGGCCGATCACAATCGCGAGGGCCATCCCTAACACCGAAATCAACAACGTCATCGGCGCGCCGATGAGCAACAGAGGCGGCAGATAACTTTTGTAGCGCTCCAACCTTTCGCGCCACGTCAGTTTCTTCGTGATATTCTGCGTGAACTCTTCGTAGACCTGCCCTGGCTGCGAGGCCGAAGAAATCCTGGCGAAAAGCTGCTCCGTCTCGCCATTCCAGATGCCCCACTTCTCGTATATCCGCCGCAACTCGCCCGATTTGATCAACGCCAGGAGCGCGTCATTGACCTGTTTGAGCAATTCTGTGTCTTCCTTGCGCGCGGCGGCGCCGTATTCCATCCGCTCGATGCTCCCGGCCACGAACTTCAGCTTCGGATTCGGCTTGCTGTAATAGACGGCGATGGGCCAATCCATCAGCACCGCCTGCAATCGTCCGAGCGCAAGGTCGTCGTAGGCGTTGTTCTGATTCTCATAGGATCGAATATCGATCCGCGCTCCCAGTTCAAGATTTGCGCGTTCGAGGATGCGCTGAGCGAGCGAGGCCTTCAGCGTGCCGACGACCTTTCCTTTCAAATCAGCGAGCGAGTTGATCGAATTATCGTCGGCGCGGACACTGAGCTGTTCGCCGCAGGCGTAATAAGGAATCGAGAAATTGACTTGCTGTTTGCGGTCGCCGGTGATCTCGATGCCGTTGACCGCCAGGTCGTAATTGCCGCGCTGCAATCCCGGAATCAGACCGTCCCACTGGTTTTGCACAAAGACCGATTTGCGGTTGATCTGCTTGCCAACCGCGTCCATCAAATCCACCTCGAAGCCGATGATCCGTCGCGGATTCTTCGGATCGGGCAGCAGGTACGGCGCTCCGCCTTCCGCGTCGCCGCCCCAGCGGAGTTGTTGATCTCCGCTCTGAGCTTTGGCGGGTAAGGCCGAACATAGCAGCGCAAAAAACAGAAGAGCATGTCGCAGTGGTCCGACCGCGAGGCTAGCCATAACTCGGATCTTTTCATTCGCTGGACATCCGGTTTTCAGCCTACGGGGCAGTTCACGCGCTGGGCATCCGGTTTTCAGCCTGCGGAGCAGGCGGCGGCATAAAGCTTTGTCATTACCCACATTATTGCATAAAGCGCGTGTGTTGCATCTTAGCCCGCGTTCGCGGGCTGATATTTCAATCATCACAGATACCTTTGCAGGAAAGTTCGTGTGCGTTCGTCGCGCGGCGAGCTGAAGATCAAGTCCGGCGAACCGCTTTCGATCAACTCGCCGTCAGAGAGCATCAGGATTTTGTCTGCCACTTCGCGCGCGAATCTCATCTCGTGCGTCACGACGACCTGAGTCATTCCCTCGTCGTCGAGTTTTCGCATGATGGTCAAAACCTCTCCGACCAGGCTCGGGTCGAGCGCCGAGGTCGGCTCGTCGTAAAGCATCACCTTCGGCTCCATCGCCAGCGCCCGCGCAATCGCCGCGCGCTGCTGCTGGCCTCCCGACAATTGCGAAGGGTAATAATCTAGCCGGTCGCTCAAGCCGACCTTTGCCAGTAACTCGCGCGCCGTAGACTCCGCCTTCCTGCGGTCAACCCTCTTGACCACCGTCGGCGCGAGCATCGCATTCTCCAGGGCGGTCAGGTGCGGAAAGAGGTTGAAGCTTTGAAAGACCATCCCGACCTCTTCGCGCAACCGCCGGAGCCGCGTGTTGAAATCGCGTTGCGAGAGGCCGTTGTCCAGATCCAGCGTGATCTCGCCGATGCGCACGCGCCCGCTGTCGAAAAGCTCAAGCCCGTTCAGGCATCGCAGCAAGGTCGATTTGCCGCAGCCCGACGGGCCGATGATGGCGGTCAATTCTGAGACTTCGACATCAAAGCTGACGTCGCGCAGCGCCGAAGCGGCGCCGTAGCTTTTTTGGAGATTGTTGACTGAGATAAGCGCATCCATCAATATCAATTCACCCGCTTCCCGCGCCCCTGCCAATATTTCTCGCGCAACAAATTCTTCTGAATCTTGCCCGTCGCGGTGCGCGGCAGCGCGTCAGTGAAGCTTATCACTCTCGGACATTTGAAGTGAGCCATGTTGGCGCGGCAGAACTCTATGATCTCGCTTTCGGCCGCGGTCATACCGGGCTTCAACACGACCACGGCGGCGACAGTTTCGCCCCATTGTTCGTGCGGGACCGCGATGCACGCGGCTTCGAGCACAGCCGGGTGTTTGTACAACATCCCTTCGACCTCAATCGAAGAGACGTTTTCGCCGCCGGAGATGATCAGGTCTTTCTTGCGGTCGACGATCTCGACCATTCCTTCGCGGTCCATCGTCGCCATGTCGCCAGTGTGGAACCACCCGTCGACGATCACGGCGTCGGTGGCCTCCGGCTGGCGCCAGTAGCCCGCCATCACCACGTTGCTGCGCGCGATGATTTCGCCGACGCTCTGGCCGTCGGGTTCGACGTCTTCTCCGTTCTCGTCGATGACTCGCAGATCGACACCCAGCATCTGGTATCCCGTGCGCGTTTGAATCCGGCGCTGCTCCTCTTTAGGCAGGCCGCGCATGTGCGGTTTGACTTTCGAGACGGTCAGGAACGGCGAGGTTTCTGTCAGACCGTACACTTGAATCACCTGCCACCCCAGCCGCTCCTGCATTCCTTCGATCAACGCGCGCGGCGGGGCCGAACCTGCCGTCGCGATGCGCGCCCCTTTGCGCGGCAGCGCGGCGAGTTGCGCGTCGCTCAAGCCGTGATTCAAAGCCATATTGATCATCGTCGGCGGCATGCAGGCGAACGACATCCGCTCGCGCGCGGCCAGGTCGAAGAAGCTCGCGGGATCGTACTTTTTGACGATGACGTGTTTCGCGCCGACGCCTGTCACCGCGTAAGGCAGTCCCCAGCCGTTGCAATGGAACTGCGCCAGCGTGTGCAGGTAGATGTCGTCGTGGGTCAGGCCGAACTCTATGATCGAATTGATCGCGTTGATATAGATGTTGCGGTGCGTGGTCATCACGCCTTTCGGCTTGCCCGTCGTGCCGGAGGTGTAGAGGATCGTCGCAACGTCGTTTTCGTCAACTTCCGCAGGCTCGGGATCGGCCGCGGTCGCGTTTTCAAGCATAGCGTCGTAGCTCGGCCATCCTCCAGGAAGGTTGGCAGAAAGATTTGGCGGCAGGTCGGTCCCGTTCGCAATTACTATGAATTGCTCGACGCTCTTCAATCGCGGCCGAATCTCTTCAATCACCGGCGCCAGCCAATCCTCGACGATCAGGATCTTCGCCTCGGCGTGGTTGAGGATGTATTCGAAATCGCCGGCGATGAGGCGGAAGTTGATCGGCATGTAGATGGCGCCGATCAGAGGAGCGCCGAAGAATCCGTCCATCATCCGATGGTCGTTTTGCGAGATGATCGCGACGCGGTCGCCTTTTTCGACGCCCAGGCTCCGCATCAGATTCGCCCAGCGGTTCACCCGCTGGCCGAATTGATTGTAAGTCAGGCGCAGACCGCCGGAGACTATCGCCTCGCAATCGCCGTAGACGGCCAGAGCGCGCTTGAGAAAATCATACTCGTTAAGCGGAACTATCACGACAAATCCTCCAGAGTTGATGGAGTCAGTACCGCAAGCGGTAGCGAGCGCGGCTTCCTGAGCCAGAGTCTACTGAGGCAGCCGCGCCGCTGTACTGATTGGATTGGACGGCGCGCAGCTTAGCACAAAGTCAGCCTTGCGATGAACCTTCAGCCCAAGACCTGCGACCCGGCGCTTACAAACTTTTCCTTCGCCCGCTCGATCAATTGATGGGCCATTTTATTGACACGGTTTGTGGCTGGCTATAAACTTACCGACCGGTAGGTTGTCCGCCTATTATCGAGGCAGGGCGGCGCAAAAATTCATTCGTCTTCCTATATTTGAAAACGTCCGGGCGTCGCCCGGAACATGTCGAAAACAGATCGCCACGCACGCTGGGGCTTGCGCATCATGCGATGCGAGCGCGATGGCGACGAGCCAACAAACAAAACGATTCAATCAGCCGCCAGCTTAGGAGGATGACTTATGAGATACCAATTACTCCGTGTTCTTTTCGCGCTCAGTGTTTTTCTGACGATGACGATTTCGGCGTTCGGGCAAGCCGACGTCTCATCGGCCGCGGTCAAGGGAACCGTGACCGATCCGCAGGGCGCGGCGGTGGTGAACGCGGTTGTCAGCGTCAAGGACCTGGATCAAGGCGCGGTCCGCACTGCGACTACCGATACTAACGGTGAATTTCAGGTGCGATTGGTGCGACCCGGCATACACGAAATTACAGTTGAAGCGAGAGGCTTCTCGCAGTACTTGATAAAAAATGTTCAGCTCACCGTCGGCCAGACCGCCAGTTATGACATCAGGCTGGAGGTGGCGGGCGTCAAAACCGAAGTGGTCGTCACGACCTCGTCGCCGCTGATCGAGGTTGAGCGCACGCAGCAAGCCAATACCATCGAGAGCCGCCAGGTGGAGAACCTGCCTAATATCAACCGCAACATGACCGCGGCGGTTTACACGCTGCCTGCCGTCACTAACTCGGAGGCCACCCGCGCTCAGCAGCCCGGATACACCGGTTTCGCCACGACCGGTTTTTCGATCGGGGGCAGCAACGGGCGCAACAACCTCTCCACGATTGACGGGGGCGAGAATGAATACGGTTCGGGGCAGTACCGGGTGTTCATCCCTGTCGATTCCATACAAGAGTTCCAGGTTAACCGGAATGGCTTCGCCGCGGAGTTTGGATTCACGGTGGGGAGCGCCATCAACATCGTCACCAAGAGTGGCAGCAACAAGTTTCATGGGAGCGCCTACGGCTACTTCCGGAACAACTCCACTCAGGCGATTAACTACATTGACCAGGTCCAAACCCAATTAAACCAGATCAGTCCCGGCGTCGGTAACGAACCATTCCACCAAAACGCTTACGCGGGCGGCACTCTTGGGGGGCCGATCAAGAAGGATAAACTCTTCTACTTCATCTCCTATGAGTATCAGAAGCTGGACGCGGGAGGATTCAACTTCTTCCTGAACAGTCCGGCGGGGCAAGGGACCAACAGCGAACAAGCGAAATACCTGAATCAACTGGCCACTTCGGGAGACGACAAGTTGCGCGCCATCGCGGCGCAGTTAGGGAATTCGCTGGTTCCACAAAACGACCCGAACCTACGCAAGCTGCTCACGGCTGACAACGGGGCTTTTGATAGTTTGACCAGAAGTCACACGTTGCTGAGCCGCGTCGACTACCAGCCGACCACCCGCGACTCGCTGAATTTCCGTTTCGCGCTATCACGCGCCCTGGTCGGAGCGCAGTCATTCCCGTCCGGCGCGAGTCTTGTAACCAGGGATTACAGCATTCTGGGGAATTGGTCGCATGCGGCCTCCTCATCAGTCGTCAATCAGCTTCGGGTCCAGATTGTCCCATTCAATCGGGCGGACAATGTCCCGAATGCTGACAAGGGCTCCATCGCGGATCCGAGTGTGCTTAACAATACTCCCCCGGCAATCTCGATCGATGGCTTCGCAATCGGCGGATTCGTTCCCAACTCCACTTTCGGTCATCCGGCGGCCATCCCCTACCTCGCGCATCAGAAGCGCTTCCAATTCGAAGATACTCTGTCCTGGATTAAGGGCAGCCACACGTTTAAGCTTGGCGCGTCCTATCGGCCGGTCGACTACCATGTGGAGGACGACCTGTATTTCGCCGGTCAGTATAATTTCGCGAGCGCCACGTATCCGATCCTATGCGCCATCGGGACGCCGGCCCAGGCCTTCAATTGTGTCTTAGGCATTCTGTCATCCGACCAACTGGCCGTTGCGGGGTTTAATGCCAAAAATAACATCCCGGTGACTGGTCCGACGGCGGCGAGACTGAGTGGCGCCCAAGCCTTCGTATCTGGGCTCCCAAGCTTCGTCCACAGTGGATTCAACAATCCCGCGTGGCAGGGCTGGGCACATTACTTCGGGGCCTTTGCCCAGGATACATGGAAGGTCTCTCCCAAACTGACCATAGATTTTGGGGGCCGCGTGGATTCCGATGGTGAGCCTCCCCCACTCAAACACCGAACATATTTCTCGCCTCGCCTCGGGTTCGCCTGGACCCCCTGGGACGACCACAAGACTGTCATCCGCGGCGGCGGCGGGATATTTGAAGGACCGATCGACGTGCTGATTCCCTCATACGGGGCCATCCTGGATGACAGCGGAAAATACATCAACCAGATCCTCCCCACCGGGGCGTCCGCGATAGCGATATACCAGGCGGGCCTGGCGGCCGGCTTGCTCCCGTTCGGCCATCTATCTGAAGATTTCCTGCATAGCATCCGGCGCCCTCCCTTCTTCCCCAATGGCGTAGGGACCGGGCAGGGCAACTCCAACCGGGTCGTCTTCGAGGTCGATCCGAACTACAAGAACCCCTACTCGATCCAGGCGAGTTTGAGCATCCAGCGGCAACTGTTCAACAACCTGTCGCTAGAACTGGGTTATCTCATGTATCACGGCCTCCATATCCAGATGCCGGTTGAGGTCAACTACCGGGAGACGGGAGCTGTGGATCCTTTTACTGGCCCGCAATACACCGCGATAGATCCGACGATTCTGCAGAAGGTAGGGTATAAGTCGATCGGCAAGTCGATCTATCACGCGATGACCGTTTCACTGAACAAACGTTACAGCAATGGTCTGCAGCTTAACGCCAACTACACCTTCAGCAAGACCCTGGACGACGCCATTGACTTCAGCAGCAGCCAGGTCTGGTTCAGGCCGAGCCAACTGAACCTCTTCCGCGGGGTATCGGTGTATGACTTCCCGCATGTGTTCACTATGAGCGGAGTCTACAACACGCCGTTCAAGACCGGCGATGGGCACAACTTCCTGTCCCGAGCCTTTGCGGACATGACATTCGGCCCGATACTCACCCTGCGCAGCGGGATTCCTTTCTCGATCCGGCTACCCAATCTGAACAATGGCACGGCGAGCACTGACCGCAACTTTGCGACGCCGTTTGCCGCCAGCCGTGACACCTCCAGAGGGGATCCTTTTTACAGCCTGGACCTGAGGATCCAGAAAACGATGTTTGTCTTCAGGGATCGCGGCGTGAAAGTCAATCTGATCGCAGATGGGGTGAATATTCTCAATCGGGCGAACTTCAACAAGGTGTGGGACGATTTTACGACTCTGAATCCCTATCCTACGGGGTTCAACAACGCACTCCCCAACACGAATCCGGTCATCACCTTTGCTAACGGGGAGACCATGAACATCCTGACGGGGCCTTTCAATGTGAATGGCTTCAAACCCACCAGCTACAAACAACTCAGTGGGGTCCCTGGGGCATTTGTATCAGCAGGTACGCCGCGCCAGATACAATTCGGCCTGCAGCTCATGTTCTAACATTGGATAGCCTGTGCAACCCCAGGCAATTCGTTGTCCTGACTGAAGAGGGGGCAGACCGTAAGTGGTCGGCCCCCTCAGGCTATAATAAAGGCGGCTATAGAACTCATAGCGCGTATTACTCGAAAGGACCAGACTGTAATGAGCGTTCAAACCATCAAAGGCGGAAGCTTCCTCTTCGAGGACCGCAAAGCGAACGAAATCTTCACGCGCGAAGACATCAGCGAGGAGCAACAGATGTTCGCCCGCGTCACCGAGGAGTTCATGGTGAAAGAGATTTTGCCGCGCGCCGAACAGATTTATTCGAAGGATTGGGCGCTGACGCGCGAGTTGCTCGTCAAGGCGGGAGAGCTCGATCTGCTGCGAATTGACATTCCTGAAGCTTACGGAGGACTCGGACTGGACAAGGTCAGTTCGGCTTACGTCGGCGAGCAGATCGCGTTGATGCCCTCGTTCGGCGCGAGCCTCGGCGCTCACACGACGATCGGCACGCTCCCCATAGTCTATTTCGGCACGGCGGAGCAGCGCGCGAAGTACCTACCGAAGCTGGCCACGGGCGAATTGATCGCGGCGTACTGTTTGACCGAACCGGGCTCTGGCTCCGACGCGCTGGCCGCCAGGACCAGAGCGACGCTCAGCGAAGACGGCAAACACTACATCCTGCGAGGACAGAAGATGTGGATCACAAACGGCGGATTCGCCGACATCTACATCGTTTTCGCCAAGGTCGACGGCGAGAAATTTACGGCCTTCATCGTCGAACGCGGCGAAGGCGTTACGCCCGGCCACGAAGAGAAGAAGCTCGGCCTCGACGGAAGCTCTACCACGGCGGTCATGCTGGAAGACGCCCGCGTGCCCGTCGAAAACGTTCTGGGCGAGGTCGGCAAAGGGCATGTAGTCGCGTTCAACATCCTGAATCTGGGCCGATTGAAGCTGGGCAGCCGCAACATCGGCGGGGCGAAAATCACTCTGAACAACGCCATCGCATATTCAAACGAGCGCCATCAATTCGGCCGCGCGATCTCCGGCTTCGGACTGATCAAACGCAAGCTGGCCGAGATGGCGATCCGCTGCTATGTCGGCGACGCGATGGTCTGGCGCACATTGGGGATGATCGACGCCGCTCTCGAAAACGTCGACGCCAGTGACCCGATGCAGGCGCTGAAGGCCATCGAACAGTATGCCGTCGAATGCTCGATCATCAAAGTCTGGACGAGTGAAGCCTTAAGTTATGTGGTCGACGAGACCGTTCAGGTCTACGGCGGCTACGGTTATTCGAAGGATTACCCGGCTGAGCGCGCCTACCGCGACGCGCGCATTACGCGGATTTACGAAGGCACCAACGAGATCAACCGGATGATCATCCCCACGCGATTGTTGAAGGGAGCGGCCAAAGAGAATCTGCCGAACGCCGAAGAGGCGGTCAGCGACATCCTCGATCGGACGATGATCGACACTGGCGCTGACGGGTTAAAATACGTCCGCGGCGCGATGGCGCGAATGAAGGAGACGGCGCGACTGGCGCTGGCCGCGGCGCAGCATAATTACGACGGCAGGCTGAGCGAAGAGCAGGAGGCCGTCGCGCTGGCCGCTGACATCATCATCGAAGCCTACGCCGTTGAAAGCGCCCTGCTGCGCGTCGAGAAAATGATCGCGAACAAAGGCGAAGAGGCATGCAAAGCCGCGATTGATATGGCGCGAGTCTACGCGAGCGACGCCGCCGACCGCGCCGCCTTGAGCGCGCGCAACCTGTCCGCGACCTTGACCAGGCCGGAAAAACTGTACGCCGCATTTGAACGGTTGGCGCCTCAAGCTCCGATCAACACCGTTCAGCCGCGGCGCAACGTCGCCGACGCGATGATCGAGGCCGGGCGTTATCTCTGGTAATGCGGCGCCAGGCTTATGGCAGTTTTGATTCGCTTGTATGGGCCACAAACGGAGAACGCAAAATAAATGCCCGGAACCTCACTTTCGTTATTAGTGTTACGGACAGCAAGAATTGACGCCTGCCTTGAGTTCTACCAGCGCCTCGGATTGGCAATGGTTGAAGAAAAACACGGAAAAGGGCCAGTCCACTATTCGTCGTCGTCGAATGGAATCACCGTCGAGATTTATCCTGAAACACAAAAGAACTTTACGGAAAGTAGTGCGGAAAGAACCCTCAGGCTTGGCTTCACGGTGGAATCGCTGGCTGCGACATTGGAATCTATGGAAACGCTGGGCGCAACAGTTCTGAAACCTCCTTCAATGACACAATGGGGGCATCTCGCTGTTGTACTTGATCCTGACGGCCGAGAAGTTGAAATCAATGAACCGCTCAAAATAAATGAAACCTGTGCAAATTAAAGCTGGATACAATCAACTACTTCAATGAATCCTGCGCATAAATCGGGAGACGCCTGGGTGCGCATCGCTTCCAGCGTGCAGTCTCGGCCACTCGCCCAATTGCTTTTCAATGCGCCTCCTGCCAGGACTGCGCGCTGGAAGCGACGCGTACCCAGGTTTGCGCCAATCAATGTGTTGATTGCAAAGAGGTTTTATTTGCACGCTCTAAAAATATGAGGAGTAAAGCTGCGATGTCCACAGATCATGATCTGCTCACGAACGTATACAGCGCGTTCAATGCCCGCGACGTTGACGCTGTCCTGGCCGCCATGAGCGCGGATGTCGATTGGCCAAATGGTTGGGAAGGCGGGCGGATTATTGGGCGCGATGGCGTCCGTGATTACTGGGCGCGACAATGGGCGGAGATTGATCCTCACGTCGAACCGGTCGGCTTCGATACCGATGAGATAGGGCGCAGCGTCGTTAAGGTCCATCAGGTAGTCCGCGATTTAGAAGGGAATGTTACTGCGGAAGGCATGGTCGAGCACGTCTATCTGATAGAAGACGGCTTGATCAAGAGCATGGAGATCAGGTAGCCATATCGAGAGATTGTAATGAACGATAAGGCGCCCGAAGAACAACTCGCCAACTTCATCGCCAAGTACACGCCGGAAATCGGCGCAAGGTGCCAGGCGACGCTCGCCAAGATGCGGGATCGACTGCCCGGCGCCATCGAGTTGGTGTACGACAACTACAATGCGCTCGTCATCGGCTTCAGCCCGACGGAACGCGCATCGGACGCGATCTTTTCGATCGCGCTGTATCCGCGTTGGGTAA
>DASTMP010000163.1:0-9027 GCA_035714085.1 Blastocatellia bacterium | reverse complement strand
GCGAGTTGAAGCTCAGGTAACTAACGACCTCACTCCACCGCTCGTCCTGTCCCATTTTGCCGCACATTCTGAATCTCATTGCGCTTTCTCGCTTCATCGTTTCAGGGCGTCGCAACGCGACATGAAGGCTCCTCAGAAAATTTGGGAGTGGGGAGTAGGGAATGGGGAATGGGGAATGGGGACCAAGGGTCAAAAAAGTCACTTCCTTGACTCCCCAATCGCAATTCCCCACTCCCCAATCCTAATATTCGGGGAAGTCACATGATCTTCTTACCGAGCGCCGACATGATCAGTTGCACACCCAGCTCGGCGGTCTTGTTCGAGACGTCCAGGACTGGGTTGACCTCGGTCAGCTCAAACGAAAGCAACTTGCCCGAATCGGCCACCTTTTCCATCGCCAGATGGCTCTCGCGATAAGTCGGTCCGCCGGGAACCGGGGTCCCCACGCCGGGCGCGAAATCAGGATCGACGAAATCCATATCCATCGTAACGTGGAATCCGGCCGTGCGACGCGAGGCCAGCCACATCGCTTCGTCCATCGCCGCGCTCATTCCGCGTTCGTCGAGGTCGCGCATTGTAATCACGCGAATGCCGGACGTTTTGAGCGCGACGGCCTCTTCGGGATCGACGCTGCGCGCGCCAATCAGCACGCAATCTTCGGGATAAACTTTCGGGGCGAATCCGGCGATGTGCGTCAGCTCCGGCGCGCCGTGTCCGAGAATGGCGGCGAAAGGCATTCCGTGAATGTTGCCGGAAGGTGAAGTTTCAGGCGTGTTCATGTCTCCATGGGCGTCGAACCAGATCACGCCCACGCGATGTCCATGTTTGTGGTAATAGGCGGCGAGTCCCGACACGCTGCCGATCGCTATCGAATGATCTCCGCCGAGGATGATCGGGATCGCGCCCTCTTCAAGAGTGGTTTCGACCTGGCGGGCGAGCGCCTGGCAGGCGACGGTGATCTCGGGCAAATATTTCAGATTGCGATCAGTGATCTGCATCATTTCCGGGTTGCGCACGCTAATGTTGCCCGCATCGGTCACTTCGTACCCCAACCCGGCCAATCGCTCGTTCAGGCCGGCCACGCGAATCGCCGACGGCCCCATATCCACCCCGCGACGATCAGCGCCAAGATCCATCAACACGCCGATGATCGTCACCTTCCTGTTTGGATACTGCGCGTTCATTTCACTGCTTTGATCAATGTAAAAATCCGATCATGCTCGCTGCGCTGCCTGATCGCTCGAAGCACGATCTGCTTGAATTTGCGCTCATTTAACATCTCCATCATCTCATCCGCCGTATAAAAATGCGCCGCGGCCTCGCCCGGATCACGCGCTATGTAACGATAATAGTGCTGGCGGATCTTGAGCTTCAACGGGCTTGCGCCGACCTTGGGCGCGAGTTCATCAGCTATCAGCAGCCGTCCGCCTGGCTTCAGCACGCGATAGGCCGAATCGAGAAACTTCTGCGCCTGTATTCGGTGAAAAGCCATCACTGATGTTATCAGATCGAGGCTGGAGTCACCGAACGACAGTCTTTCAGTCATCATCACGCGCCATTCGATGCGCATGGAGACTTTCGCCGAATGCGCCGCCAGCCGCGCCTTTTCGAGGTTTTCACGAGATACGTCGCCACCGGTGATCTTGCCTTTTTCGCCGATCTTTCCGACAAACTGACGCGCTATGACTCCGGTTCCGGTAGGCACGTCGAGCACCTGCATGCCGGGAAAAGGGTCAGCGGCATCGATGATCAGTGCTATGGTTTGTTTGTAATCCAGCCCGGTGCGCCGATAAAAATCGCGCGCGATCTGTTCTTCAAACTCGCTGAGCCAGGTCGAGATCAGCGGCTGTTTCCGGGGAGAGGAAGCGACTTTCGGCGTCCAAACGCCCTCTGTCTCCTCCGCATCCGGTTTTGCGGCATCATCACGTCGAGTCATGGGGAGGAGTGTCCTCCTATGGTTTCAGCCTATAAAGCATTCGGGGGAATGGAATCGTTTCACGCACGTGCTCAAGCCCGCACAACCATGCCACACATCGCTCAATCCCCATACCAAAACCCGCGTGCGGGACGCTGCCGTATTTGCGTAAATCCAGGTACCAATCAAAGGCCTCTTCAGGCAAACCGTGCTCCTGGATCCGGTTCAAAAGCAATTCTAATGATGAAGCCCTTTCTCCGCCACCAATAATCTCACCATAACCTTCGGGCGCGAGCACATCTACGCACAAAGCTAATTCAAGCCGCTCCTGGTCAGGCTCCATATAAAACGCCTTAACCGCCGCCGGATAACGATGAACCATCACCGGCTTGTCAAACAGATTGGAAAGATATGTTTCATCGGGCGAGCCAAGATCTCCTCCCCATTCGAAGCGGCTTTCCATCTCGCCTTTGGAGTGGCCCTCCTGTAGCATCTTTACCGCGTCGTCATACTGCAAACGGGGAAACGGCGGCGCGATCTTTTCGAGTTTCGTTAAGTCCCGTTCGAGATGCATTAGTTCTTCTTTTCGATTCTCCAGGACGCGCCCGACGATGAAGCTTATGAAATTTTCGGCCAGAATCATTATGTCGTCCAGCTTGGCGTAGGCGACTTCAGGCTCGACCATCCAGAATTCGGTGAGGTGGCGCCGGGTCTTCGATTTTTCGGCCCGGAACGTCGGGCCGAAGCAATAGACCTTGCCGAAAGCCGCCGCCGTGGCTTCGTTGTAAAGTTGCCCGGATTGCGTCAGATAGGCTTTTTCATCGAAGTAGGAGGCCTCGAACAACGTCGTCGTCCCCTCACAGGCCGCCGGGGTGAATATCGGCGTGTCGCAGAGAATAAACCCGTTGTTGTCGAAGAAATCGCGCACGGCCCTGATAATTTCGTGGCGCACGCGCAGGATCGCATGTTGACGCCGCGACCGCAGCCACAGGTGGCGGTGATCCATCAGAAATTCTACGCCATGCTCCTTAGGCGTGATCGGGTATTCGCTCGCCAGTTGAAGTATCCGCAAGTCCTTAATGTCGAGTTCGTACACCCCGGGCTTTTTCGGATGTTCTCGCGGCGCGCCCCTGACGATGACCGAAGATTCCTGAGTGACTTTCTCGGCGTTCTCCCACGCCTCGTCGCTTACGTCTTTTTTCGACACGACGCCCTGGATGACGCCGGATCCGTCGCGAATCTCCAGGAAGCCCAATTTGCCGCTCGAACGTTTATTGTAAAGCCATCCTTTGATGGTGATCTCTTCACCCAGATGTTTTGAAACTTCGGAAATGTAAGTTTGCTCCATAACCTGACCACTAACATTCATCTCTTCGATCAGAAAACCAGATATTGAACCGGCACATGTTCCGTCAGCCAGACTCCATTCGTCGAAAGGTAAAAAACAAAACCGTCTTGACGCATCCGACCGGCTTCGATTCTCAGCACGACCGGCCTGCCGTGACGCCGTCCGACTTTCGCCGCCACATCGGCGTCCGCCGACAGATGAACGTGATGACGCTTACCTTTAATCAGCCCTTGTTGTTCGATTGACGTCAAAAACCTTTCAGCCGTTCCATGGTAAAGAATTTCAGGCGGGGCGGTAGGGGAGTATCCCAACTCGACCTTGACCGAATGACCTTGATTGGCTCTGATCCAAAGGCCGTCCTCGCTGAGAGAAAATCGCTTCTTATCATTGTTCGCAACGACATTGTGAAGCTCTTCGAGCGTGAATTCAACCCCGAAACTCCGCGACGTCTCGATCAACTGTTCCACTGACGCCCAGCCGGATTCGCTTAGCCTGAGGCCGATCTTTTCAGGCTGATGTCTCAGCACGAGACTGAGAAATTTGCTGATTTTGACTACGCGATTATCCATGCTTGCTCAAACCAACTCTGAGCCCTGAGTTCGGCGTCGTTAGGAAGTCTCCAGCGCCCTCCGCAACGCCGGATACTCTTTCATTCCCGGCCTCCCCATCGCGCGCAACACGGTCGCAATCGAAGGCTCAATATATTTCCAGTAAAACTCGCCGCGCCCGACCACGGCTGTTTGATAAGAGAACGTGCCGATGGCTTTCAGTTGCCTCTGCACTGTCATAAGGTGAAATTCGTACTCCAGCTCTTCTGGCTCAATCTTCGGCAAACCGAGTTTTGCGCCGGCGCTCAGGAAAAATCTCCGATGCTCTTCGACCCAGGACTCGTCGACTGGGCGCAATCGGCGCTCCAGGAGCAGCGGGACCAGGTCGTAACTCGCCGGCCCCATTCGCGCGTCCTGATGGTCGATGATTCTCAGCGCGCCCCTGGTGTCGACCATCAGATTCATACCGTGGTAATCGCGATGGGTCAGCGCTCGCGGGCGCGCGGCCAGCTCGGCTGCGATGGCTTGCAGATCCAGCTTGATCGCGTCGGCCTCTTCGGCTTCAAACTGTCTCTGCATCAGGCTGCCGAAGAAATGGTCGAAAAAATAGTTCAGCTCCCACGACAGCTTATCTTCATCGAAGGCGAGACGGCAGGAGATGGAGTTCATCTCGTAGGCGGTTCGCGTCGTGGCCTGTATCTGAGCGATCAACTCGATCGCCTGCCGCATCATCGCCTCCGCGCTCTTCGCATCGCCGCGCTCCGAAGCCTCGCACAGCCATGTCGCCAGGCTGGTGTCGCCCAGGTCCTCCTGCAGAATGACTCCATCAGTGTCGGCGACGTCAATGATCCTCGGCACCGGCAATCCGGCTCGCTCGAACAATCGCGACACGTCAACAAAAGAGTTTTCGTGCGCGTTGAAGGGCGCCATGTAAAGACTGATGATGAATGTTTCGCGCGAATCCGCGCTCGAAAAGATGCGATAGTATTTTCGTGTCGAGGCGTCGGGGGTGAGCGCCTGAAATCTGACTTCATCTAACGGGATAGCGAAATAGCGCGACGCGTAATTTATCACGCGTTTTTCGCTCAGACCTCCCGTCATTCCCGCCATTTGGCCTGTCATTACGCCTGGTTGAATGTTCTGTGTCGTCATAGCCGGTTTCAGTTTATTGGAGCAGGGGTACGTCGAAAAGGAGGATTGAGGATCGAGGATCGAGGATCGAGGATCGAAGATTGAATATTGGAAGATCACGTCATTATGAATCAGACGATTCTCGATCTTCTATCCTCGATCTTCGAAATTAGGCCGGGATCGTACCATCACCCGAATTTCACTACAAGGTTGTCGCCGATTATCTCCGCCGGCAGAGCCTTTTCCGGACGTTCGTTTAATGAAACGCGGTCGGCGCGTACGATCGCGGCGCGTCTGAATTCGGCGCTCGAAGGAATTATTACGTCATCACCGACGACGCATTCGGTCAGTCGCGCGCCGCGTTCCACGCGCACGCGCTTCCACAGCACAGACCGTTCGACCGTTGCGCCGCTCTCGATCTGGCGCCCCTCATCCATAATTATGTCCCTCCCCTCGCGGCGCAGAAATTCGAGGCTAATGGTCAGATATCGTTCAATCGTGCTCAGCTCACGCCACAGGCTGGCGCCGTCGGCGACATGCGCGGCGATGATTTCGCCGTCGGCCATCGCCCTCGGATACACATCTCGCACGGAATCCGAAAAGACCCCGCGCGGAATGTAATCGAATATTCCCGGCTCGAGGATATGTATGCCGGTGAACATGAGGGGAGGGCGAGGATCGAGGATCGAAGATCGAGGGTCGCCAGATTGAGGGAAGCCCCCAAATTCCGCGATGTGGCCGTCTTCGGTGGTCTTCACTTCGCTGAAACGTTCGCGTTTGTAATTTGGGAGTAAGACGAGAGTGGCGAGAGCCTCGCGGTCGCGATGAGTCGCAATGGCCGCGCCGAGATCGATGTCGGTGATGATCTTGCCGTTGATGACAACGAAGGTCTCCTTGTCCAATTGATCGCGGACGCGATCCAACGCGCCGGACGTGCCGAGTATTTCAGGTTCTTCGACCGAGTAATTGATCCGGACGCCGTAATCCGCCCCGTCGCCAATTTGCAAGCGCACCGAATCGGGTTCGTGATGCAGATTGACGATCAAATCCCTGACGCCGTAGCGCTTCAGGTATTCGATCGTGTAAGCGATCAGGGGGCGATTGAGAAATGGGAGCGCTGGTTTGGTTCGTCCGACCGTCAATGGCCACAGGCGCGTTCCGAACCCGGCGGCCAGAATCATTGCTTTCATGAAGCGATTTTACCTCACTTGGGCGAAGGTCATATCCTCAAGCGGCCCGCCTCGCCGCCGGCAATGTTCCGCCTGAATTCCAAGATAACTCTCCAGTACGTATTCTTCAGGAGTCACGCCGAGCAATTCAACAGCCCGAGCGATAATCTCTTCCTCGCCTTCAAGTTCTACGAATGGGCCGAGAGGCGTTTCATCATACATGACGTGCAATTTCGATTCGTCGGGCAATGTGGCCCGGTAAACAGTCCGGTATTTCTGATACCGAAACCATTTGCGATAACCGAGGCGCTCGAAGACCGCAACAGCGCTTTCCGGGTCTTCAATCGTCGTTTCGATCTCGATCCGTTTCTTGAATCGTGAGGCGGACGCCAGTCCGTCCGCTTTTTCTTTGTAAGTGATAGCGCCCCTGCCGGAGGCGGAACGCACGCGCAAGATCGCGGAGCGCTCGCCGAGATTACAATCGGGGGAATCGAGCAGCCAGTTGTCTTCAAAATGGCGCGCGGTTTCAACCTCGAGAGAGATTCCGGCGCTCGCGAACGCGGCGAGATCGCCGAACCGGAGCTTCACTTCAATTTCGTATGGAGACACTGCAGGGGTCATATGATATTTAACAGCATCGCGCGCGTAAGCAAGTGGTCAATGCGCAAATCCCGCCGCTGGCTCACGCGCTCCGTACGATGCAAAACCCCATCATGCGACCTGCCCGGCCTGGTATTCAGGATTGAGTTCGAATGTGCCGGGGGCGACCTTGCGGAAACGTTTGCTGCGGCTCAGACTGACGGCGAGAGTGATCAATTGGTGCTGGCCGCGAAATTCGAAGCCCCCTTCGGCCATACGACGATATATCTCGCTGACATGCAGCGCCGAACTGGCTTCTCGCAGAATGACCGTCGCGGCTTGCGGAATGCGAAAATCATTGAAGCGGACGTTACTCGACTGTTCGTTCCGCTGAAGTTCGGCGACCTCGGCTTCGATCTCGACTTCGGATGGGGGGTATGGCGCAATCTCGTATGCGCTGGATCGATTGTCATCGTGTGAATCGGCCCGGGAATCAGGGTAATCGGCGGGGAACAAGACTTTCCGCAGAGCGATCTCAGTCTGTCCGATAATCGCGTCAATCGTGGCCAGTTGCGAACGCAGCATCTCGGCTTCGGCCTCGATCTCGGCGAGCCTGGTTTTGGTTTTCCGCTTCGCCTCGCGGTATTCGCCGAGCGACCGTTGGAGCGAAGCCAGTGCCGTGTCATTAATCATAGGACTGCGGATTGCGGATTGCGGATTGCGGATTGCGGATTCTCTTGAATCCCAATCGGCAACCTCAACATCGGCGCTGCTTGCGGCGCCAACCCGAATCGCAAACTGCCTCTAACGCGAATGGAAGGTCTCTAGAAGGCCTCTTTCAATTCGCAATCCGCAATCCGCAATCCGCAATTAAATTATCTGTCGCGTTCGACAATGAATTGCGCGATGTCGTTCAAGGCGCGGCGATAACGATTATCCGGAAAGATTGCCAGCGCTTCCTGCGCTCGCGCCGCGTAAGCGTAAGCCTCTTCCTGCGCGCTCTCCAATTCTCCATATTCATCGAGCAGCGACAACACCTGCTTGGCCAATATAGTCTCGCCAGCGGGTTCCTCCATCGCCGCGCGCACGAGGGAGGCGAACTGGGGTTGCTTTCTCAACAAGCGGATTAGAGGGAGCGTGACTTTGCCTTCGCGCAAATCGCTCAGGACGGGCTTGCCGAGTTTCGTCGAGTCCGAGATAAAATCGAGCAGGTCGTCGACCAACTGAAACGCTACGCCGAGACACAGCCCATAATCGGCGAGCGCGCGCCGCTCCTCATCATTCGCGCCGCGCAGGATTCCGCCGACGCGACAACTAGCGCTGAACAGGTAGCCGGTCTTGCGGGTGACGATCTCCAGGTGTTGATCTTCGGTGATGCGCATATTCCCGACGAGGGCCAATTGGATGAGCTCCCCCTCGGTCATTTTGCGCGTGGTGTCGGTCAACGCGTCGAGGATGGCCAGATTGCGCTGTTGCAGCGCGGTCTCGAAGGCCGACATATAGAGCCAGTCGCCCATCAATACGGCGGTCTCGTTGCCCCAATGGGTCGACACGGCCTGACGCCCCCGCCTCATCTCGGCGCCGTCAATCACGTCGTCATGGACCAGCGTCGCGGTGTGGAGAAACTCCATCACCGTGGCCATCTGAATGACCGCCGCGTTGACTTCCTCACCGAAAATTTTCGCGGAAAGAATCAGGAGCGCGGGGCGGACGCGCTTGCCGCCCGTCCGATAGAGATATTGACCGATGCGCGTGATGATCTGGATATTGGAGCGCGCTCGCTTCTCGAACTCCCCCTCCACCGCGTCCATTTCGCTTTGTATCAAGCAAAAGATCTCTTGCGCGGTCGTCTGCGTCTCGCGAAGGGCGGGCGCTGAAAGAATGTTTGCCATCACTGTCCTAGTTCGACCTGTAGTTAGTGAACTCCATATCAATGCCGAAATCGTGATTGCGCAGGGCCGCGATGACCTCTTGCAAAACGTCTCGGTCACGGCCCGAGACTCGCACGGCGTCGCCCTGAATCGAAGATTGCGCTTTGAGTTTCGTGTCTTTGATGAACTTGACGATCTCTTTGGCCTTCTCCTGCGGAATGCCCTGCTGCAACGCGATTCGCTGGCGAACCGTCCCGCCCAGCGCCGATTCCACACTGCCGTAAGTCAGCCCTTTGAGAGGCACGCCGCGCTTGACGAGTTTCGTTTGCAGGATTTCGTTTAGGCTCTTCAGCCTGTATTCGTCATCCGACTTCAGAACGACCGCCTCGCGCCCTTCAAGCTCGATGTCGCTCTTGCTCCCTCGGAAATCGAACCGGGTGTGGACTTCCTTCAAAGCCTGATTGAC
>DASTMP010000162.1:0-15135 GCA_035714085.1 Blastocatellia bacterium | reverse complement strand
CGCTACTTCTGCGAATATCCGTGGAAGGAAGTCAACCGGCCCGGAGCGGTTCGTTCTTCTGAAAAGAAGCGTCAAGTACGAAACCTGAAACCGCAAGCTCCATCTACAGCGCGTCCTCGCGCTTAGATGGAGTAGTTGACTCCTCATTCGTGACGCAAAGCAATCATCGGATCAACCTTTGTCGCCCTCCGCGCCGGAATCCAGCAGGCAATCAGCGCCACCAACGTCAACAACGCTGCCGTTACGCCATACGTCATCGGATCAGTCGGGTTGATGCCGTAGAGCATCTGCGACAAGTTAATCCAGCTTTCCAGATACTTCGTCAACACATACGCGCCGCCCAGCCCCACCGCGACACCGATCAGCGCTAACGTCATGCCTTGTCTGATGACCATTTTCAGCACGTCGGCCGACGAAGCGCCCAGCGCCATGCAAATGCCTATTTCGCGCGTGCGTTGCGAGACGGCATACGACAGCACGCCAAACAAACCGATGGCGGCGAGTTGTTGTGCGAGCAGTCCAAACAATGTGACGAGTTTGGCGAAGAGCCGTTCCATCCGCAGCGTTCCGTCCGCTTGCTCGACCTGCGTTTTGATGTTGCTCAGCGGTAGGGTTTCATCCACTTCGCGCATGGCCTGCCGCACAGCGGCGATCATTGCTTTAGGGTCGCCGGCAGCGCGCAGTTCGAAATTCGCTTCCGGCATGACGGTGGGAGCCTGTCGCCACGGCAGGTAAATCGTTGGCGGCGCGTCTTTGCGCTGGGTAGCATATTTGGCGTCCTTGACGAGGCCAATGATTTCCATTTCATCCGGCTTTTTCGGATCGAATGTGAAGCGTCTGCCGATCGGACTTTCATTCGAGAAAAACTTCTTGGCGAAGGTTTGATTGACGATGACGGTACGAGGCGCGCGCTCGTCATCCTGACGATTGAACGCGCGTCCGGCCAGCAGCGGAATCTCCATCGTCTCTAAAAAGTTTTCGCGCCCATACAGAATGTGGCTGGCCCCTGTGGCCCTGACTCTGCCGTTGGCGTCCGGCGACGCGCCGAGCGCGCTGGCCAAATAAACGTCGCGGTCAATATCAATATCCGCCAGCAGCGGCTGGCGGGAAAAGGTTACTTTGGGCGCGCCCGGCAAGGCTTCCAACCGTTCGCATATCCGCAAGTAAAGTTGGATGAGCCGTTCATCTTTGTACCCCGCCACCCCCGGCGCGACCTTGAACATCAGCAGATTTTTCGTATTGAAGCCCAGATCGACGCTCTGCAAATTCACGAGCGTGCGCACGAACAAGCCCGCGCCGATAAGCAACAACAACGACAACGCGAACTGTGTCATGACCAAGCCGCGACTGAGCAACGACCTAGACGCGGTATTTGAACTGCGACCGCCATCTTTCAGTGTGGGCGTCAAGTCCACCTTCGTCGCGCGCAACGCCGGAGCCAGCCCGAAGATCATTCCGGTCAATAACGACAGCGCCAGCGTGAAGCCTAGCACCCGCCAGTCCAGTTTTGGCTCCAGCCCACTCGGCCCCCAATCGCCAACGGCCAGGAAGCCGTTCTTGATCCACAGCGCAAACACCAGTCCCAACGCGCCGCCGACCGCCGAGAGCATCACGCTTTCGGTCAGATATTGCCGAAGCAAGCGCCAGCGGCTCGCGCCCAACGCCAGCCGCACGCCGATTTCTTTTTGCCGTGATGTCGCCCGTGACAGCAGCAAATTGGCGACGTTGGCGCAGGCAATCAACAGCACAATCCCGACCACACCGAGCAGCAAATAGAGCGACGGCGCGTAATCCTCGCGCGAATCCATCTCGCCCTGACTGCCGGAAGCAAGTACGAGGTGTGGATAATCTTTCGGGGCTAACTGGTTGATCGCATTGCCCCCACTGGCGAGCGATTCCGCATCGCGCGCGGCGCGATGTTCGGCCACCGATTGCTGAAATACGGTTTCCAACTGCGCCTGCGCCTGCTGGCGTGTCGCGCCCGGTTTCAGCCGCCCCATAATGCGCAACCACCAGTGACCTGCGCCATGCATCAGCGAGCGTTTTGGGTCGGAGTTGAGGAGCGGCTCCATCGCAATCGGAATCGTCACATCCTCCGTCAGGCCGACTTGCCCCGCGCCCTCAAAGCCGCGCGGCGTCACGCCAATCACGGTGAACGCGCGGTTGTTGATATTGATTTGTTTACCCACAATTGCCACATCGCCGCCGAATTGTTTTTGCCAGTACCGATAGCTCAATACCGCCACCGGATGGGCCAAAGCCTTGTCGTCCTCATCCGTCAGCAAGCGCCCCAGCAACGGTTGCACGCCCAAACCCACGTGATAATTACCCGTAACGACCTGCCCGTTAGCGACATCGGCCTGCCCATCGGCCAGCAGGGTCATATTGAATTGATGGAACGCAAAGACGTCGGATAGCGCGCTCGATTGCTGTTGCTGCCGTTCGCGCATTCGTTGATAGCTAACATACGGGAACGATATCATTCGTTGTTGCCCGGTCACCGGATCAGTGTAGGAACTGCCGCCGTAGCCGCCGGGATCGAAATCGCGCGGCGCGTAGGATTGGAACAGCGTCAATTGCTCCGGCTCTTTGACTGGCAAAAGCTTCAGCAGCATTGCGTCCACGATGCTGAACAGCGCTGTATTCGCTCCGATGCCTAGCGCCAGCGTGAGCACAGCAATCAGTGTGAAGCCGGGCTGCTTCATCAGCATTCGCGCGCCGTAGCGCAAGTCTTGCCAAAGCGCCTGCATAATTTCACCTATTTCCAGATGGGGATTTTCCCTTAGCTGCTGACATACCATTTGATCTGCAATGGCGGTTTGGCGTCGTTGATGTCTTCATCGCTAACATCCTTGCCCGCGCCGCAGTTGATATGCGCTAATGGATTTTTGTTGACGATCAAGGTCACGCGGGTTTGACCCAGAGCTGCGTCCGCAGAGTGAATATTCCAAACCCAAGCATTGGCAGCGAGAAGGCAATGCCACCTATTCAAGGAAGCGATCTCAGAAGCTTCTTTAAATGCAATGTCCATTTCATAGCTTGGGAAGGCAACATAAATCGGCTCTTCGTCGGCGCCGGCGCGTCAGTCTTTGTTATCGGGTGGCTTCTTGTTCTTCAACTGATTGATCAGTCCGCCCACAAATTGCTTCGCGATCCCTTCGGGTATGCCCGGAGGCAAGTTCTTGAGAAGTTCCTCGAGGGCGGGGGCCGCGCGCGGGTCACCCAACACGCCGATCGACTGGACCGCGCTAAACAGAATCTGAGGCGCCGGTTCTTTAAGAGCGTCGGTGAGCGTCTTCAACACCTGGTCGTTACCCTTGCCTATATTTGCGAGCATTAGAAACGCCGTCCCGCGAAGTGACGCCCGATTGCCCGGGGCCGCATACTTGAGACCGATCTCCAGCGCGCTCGGATCCTTCAGCGCGGCGAGGCCGTTCAGAGCTCCGCCCCTGATAGTTTCCTGCCAGGAATCCTGCTTGAGCAATGCGGTCAGCGTATCGAAGGCGCCCGGCGCCCCTGTCTGGCCGAGCGCCTTCGCCGCCTCTGCGACCGCGTAGTAGCTGGGATCGGAGTTAATGATGTTGGTGAAGAGCTCGGCTAGCCGCTTGTCTTTAAAAGCGGCGAGACCGGTGATCGCGGCCCGGCGAACTTTCGAGTCTTTGTCCTTGACCGCTTCCACCAGGCCGGCGCGCGATGCGTCATTCTTGTACTCCGCCAAAGATTTAACAGCCTCGAGGCGAACCGCCCAAAAAGGGTCTTTGCATGCGGCTTCGGTGAGCGCTTTAACGCCGATCTCGCTGCGACTCGGGCGAAGTTCTATCGCCGCCCGGACTCGGCCCGTCGAGTCAGCGTCGTGCAGCGCTTGATATGCAAGTTCATCGTCGCCTCGCTTGAACTTCAGGCTTTTGATCAAGTGATTGCCGCGGTCGAAGTTGACAATCAGCGGTTTCGAATCGACCTCGAACGTAAACTTTTCTTCCGGCTGATCGATAAGCGCTCGATGCGTTTTCTCGCCCGCCGCGGTTGTGATGGCGATGTCTACCGGGGTGATGAAGAAATCAGGCGCCGGGAACCAGGGCCGCTTGTCGTCGGGTTTTTGAGTCTGTTTGACCGTGAGCTGAAGCGTTTTCGCGCCGTCGTAGGTCGAGGTGATCTCGAACTCAGGATGGCCCATCTTGTAGACCCACTCGTCGAAAAACCACCCGAGATTCTGCCCGGTGGCCTCTTCGATCGCTATATTTAATTGCGCCGTCTCGACGTTCTGCCATTCATTCTTTTTTACGTAGTGGCGTATCGCCTTCCAAAACTGTTCTTCGCCGAGCACGAAGCGAAGCATGTTCAGCACGGCGGCGCCGCGTGGATAAGCGTAAGTGTCGAATATCGCGTCAGGGTCTTCGTAGCGCTTGGTGACGATCGGTCGTCGGTTTCCCTGCTCCCAAGCCTGGTAATAGGCTTGTTGATTATTGGACATCTCGTACAAATAATCGTCCTGACCTTTTTCGCGCTCGTTCCAAACCGCTTCCATGAACGTCGCGAAAGATTCGTTGAGCCAGATCTCGCCCCAGTCGCGACAGGTCAGCAAATCACCGAACCATTGATGCGCCAGCTCGTGGGACTCGATTTCGTCGGAGGAGATATCGATGTGAGCGCGCTTATCGTGAACGGCGCCGTCAGTCATCGTCGTTGCGGTGATGTTCTCCATCGCGCCGCCAAAATCGCGCACCATGGTTTGCGCGTATTTTGGGTACGGATAATCGTAGCCGAGTTTTTCCGAGAAGAAGGCGACCATCTGTGGAAGTTTGCCGAGTGATAAGCGTCCGTTTTCGACCTGATCAGGGTATACGTACGAGATAACCGGTTTCCCTTTGAACTGCCCGGTGACTTCGGCGTACTCGCCGACGATGATCGAGATCAGGTAGCTCGAGAACGGTTGATCCATGCGCCAGCGCCATGTTTTCATTTTCCTATTAGGTTCTGGCGCGGTTGACTCCAGGACGCCGTTCGAGATCACCCGGTAGTTGTCCTCGACCGTAGCGATCAACTCGCTTGTCGCCTTATCGTTTGGATAGTCGTAGCAAGGAAACCAGTAGTGATTGGTGCGCGCTTCACCCTGGGACCATATCTGGCGCGGTCTACCGGGATCGCTTTCAGTCGGGAGGATAAAGGTGAGCCCCTTTTTGGGCGCGGCGCTGTAGCTGATCATAACCGCGATAGTATTCGCTGGAGTGTATGGGTGGTCCAGCGAAACAAACAGCTTTTCATTATTCCGATAGTCGAACTTGAGCGAAGGACCACCGTCGAGAGTCACCGATTTTATGCTCATTTCGCCCGCGTCGAGCTCGATTTCCTTGAAGTCGTCGGCTAACGGCTTGAGCGTGATGGTGGTCTCGCCCGTCACCGACTTGGCCGCCCAATCGAAGGCAAGTTTGATGCGGTAATGCTGGACGTCATAGTTGTGGCTGCGCGGCCACTGGTAGGGCGGGGCCTTCGGCGCATCCTCGGACTTGGGGGACGCGGACGCCTGCGCTTGCGCCTGAGCGAAAGACGATAGTAGAAGCAGCGCGCTTAACAAAACGGCGTTCAATACCGATCCCAGATAGTTGAGCAAGAATGATTTTCGCTTGAGCATTTGACCTCCGGGGATACAGCCCCCTGGTGACGAATCTTACGGAAATGAGCAATTTCAATTTATGGGCTTAATTCGGCTAAACAAAAAATCGGCCTAGACGATAACATATCGGCGGTTCAAACGTCGCGCCGAGATCCAGATGCGCGCGCAAAGTCAGTCTGGGTTAGCCTCGGCAAGCGACGCAGGAGAAATCTCAGGAACATTTGAGTCGCAGGCGCGCCGGAACTCCAGAACGCCGTCCTCGATCGCCCCAAATCGAAAGCGGAAAATATCGAACGCATAGTTCTGGGGATTGCGCCAGGGGCCTTTCATTCCCTCTCTGGGCAAGCGCTCTTCCGCGCGTTTGAAGTACCCCGACTTCAGATTGCCGAGCGGCTTCACCGGAGTCAGAGGATCAGGCTCTTTCGGTCTTGCCTCAACATAAGCGCGCGCATCCATAAAATTGATCAGCCGGCAAAAATACTCCGCCAGCAAGTCGGCGCGGAGTGTCCACGAAGCGTTCGTGTAGCCGAAGACGGAAGCCAGATTGGGCACGCCGCTGAACATTATGCCTTTATACAAAACGACCTTGCCGATCTCGATGGGCCGCTCATCAACCCTGACCTCCGCGCCACCTGCGAATTGAAGCTCCAGCCCGGTCGCGGTGATAATGATGTCGGCCTCGAGTTCCCGACCCGTTCGTAGCCTGAGGCCCGCCTCGGTGAAAGTGTCTATGTGATCGGTGATGATGGAAACCTTGCCCGCCTTGATCGCCGCGAAAAGATCATTGTCGGGAACGACGCATAACCGCTCGTCCCAGGGATTGTAGCGTGGCGTGAAATTCGACAGATCGTACTCCGGCCCTAATTTTTCTCGAATCAGCTTGAGTAATCGCTTCCTGGTTTGCTCCGGGAACGCGCGGATGGCGTTGAAGTAGATGAGTTGTGACGCCACGTTTTTCCAGCGCGTCAGCCGGTAGGCGAGGCCGAGCGGCAAATGCCTGCGCAACCAATTGGCGATGGCGTCAACCGCCGGCAGCGACACTATGTAGGTCGGCGACCGCTGTAACATAATCACATGCGCCGCCTTGTCCGCCATCGCCGGAACCAGTGTGACCGCCGTCGCCCCGCTGCCGATGACGATGACGCGCCTGCCCGTATAGTCGAGGTCATCGGGCCAAAATTGCGGATGAATCAGCGCCCCTTTGTAGCGCGACACACCCGCGAATTCCGGCGTGTAGCCCGATGAATAGCGATAATAACCCGAGCACAACATCACATAGCGCGCCGTGAACGATACGGCGCGCTCTTCGTAGTCGGCCTCCACCGTCCACAACGCATCGGCTGACGACCAGGAGAGGCGGTGGACTAAATGTTTGAAGCGAATGTGCGGGACTATTCCATACTCCTCCGCCGCTTCCCGCACGTAGGCGCGGATGGTAGGGCCGTCCGCGATGGCCTTGGGATTCTTCCACGGTTTGAAGTTATAGCCGAGCGTATGCATATCGCTGTCCGACCGAACGCCCGGATACCGGAACAAATCCCAGGTGCCGCCGATGGCGTCGCGGCCTTCCAGGACCGCGAAGGTCTTGCCCGGACAATGCCGCCGCAAGTGGACAGCTGCGCCAATCCCCGAAATACCCGCCCCCACGATAATCACATCGAAAGATTCCATTTTTCAGAGCCCAGTCGTTAAACAAAGCCTGAACCATTTTATTCAGCTGCGTCAAGCATGCCTTTCGGAGCGATGCGCCTCGCAGGGGCGCCGACTTCAGGCTCGCGCCTGGCAAGGGGCCGGGCTCTGGCGCTACTTACGTGTACGCTTTGCGCTATGTCGCCGCAGTCAAGGGTGAGCTTCCGTGATATCGTTTGCCGAAAGCTCAGAGATTTTCCAGTTCTCACCGCAAGAGTAGCAAAATATTGGACGCCATGGCTCAACATGGGTAAATTGTCTGGCATCACATTGCATAATTTACGTTCACAAACCGATCGCGACGCGACGCCTCGTTTTTTCGGTCATCATTCGGCTTTCGCGCGGGGCAGCGGATGATTTTTGATGGCGTGGCTTAATGCGGGCGCAAACTATCAACAAAGCCTGACTTGAGAGGAGTCAGTTATGAACAGACGAAATCAGAACCTGGAATCGCCGAAGCTTGGCCGGCGAACGTTGTTGAAAGGCGCTGCGAGTTTGGCTGGCGGCGCGCTGCTGCCGTCGGCAGTCGTCGCGGAATCCAAAACCGCCGTCAATGGCTGCTCGACGATTGTATATGCGGGAGCTGGCAAGGCGGTCGTCGAAACCACCGCGGGCAAAGTCAGCGGTTACGTACGCAACGGCATTTTCACTTTCAAAGGAATGCCTTACGCCGCGCCGGTCGGCGGCGCCGCGCGCTTCATGCCTCCGGCCAAACCCAAACCCTGGGCGGGCGCGCGAAGTTCTATGCAATACTGTCAGGTCTGTCCGCAAGTAGCCCGCACCGGTTGGGCGAACGATGAAGAGGCCTGGCTCTTCAGTTGGGACGACGGAATTCCAGGCGAGGACTGTTTGCGCGCGAACGTCTGGACGCCGGGCATTAACGATAACAAGAAACGCCCGGTGATGGTCTGGCTGCACGGTGGCGGGTTTCAGGCCGGTTCGGGGCAGGAACTGCCTTCCTACGACGGCGAGAACCTGAGCCGTCGCGGCGATGTCGTGGTCATTTCGGTCAATCACCGCCTGGGGGTTCTGGGCTATTTGAATCTGGCCGAAGTGGGCGGCGCGAAATACGCCGGCGCGGCAAACGCCGGCGGGCTCGATCTGGTGGCGGCGCTCGAATGGGTGCGCGACAACATCGCGAACTTCGGCGGCGATCCCGGCAATGTGACGATCTTCGGGCAATCGGGTGGGGGCGGGAAAGTCAGCGCGCTGATGGCGATGCCGGCGGCGAAGGGGCTGTTTCACAAAGCCATCGTTCAGAGCGGTTCGGGATTGCGAATGGCTTTGGCGGAAAACACAGCCAGGCTGGCGGCGGCGACTCTGGCGGAGTTGAATCTGGACGGCAATCAACTTGACCAGCTTCACAAATTGCCGGTTCAATCCTTGATCGCGGCGGGACAGGCGGCGGCGCGCAAATTGGCGCCGGCCGGCGGCGGGCTGCGAGTCTTTCAACCGCGAGCGGATCGGATCGGCTGGGCGCCGACGGTTGACGGGAAGATTCTGCCGCAACACCCTTTCGATCCTGTCGGGCCTGCGATTTCCGCCGACGTCCCGTTGCTGGTCGGCACGACGCTCAACGAATTTACCAGCGGCATCAACAATCCGAACGTTGACGCTCTGACTGAAGGCGATTTGGCCGAGCGCGTGAAGGCGATGTACGGCGAACGCGGCGGGCAGATCATTGCGGCCTTCCGCAAAGCCAATCCGAAAGCTAAACCGTTCGACATTCTCTCGTTCATCTCCACAGTGCCCACGCGGCACAACGCCGTAACGCAAGCCGGCTTGAAGGCCGCGCAAGGCGCCGCCCCGGCGTATCTCTACCTTTTCACATGGCAGACGCCGGCGCTGGATGGCCGTCCGCGCGCGTTCCACTGCTCCGAGTTGGCGTTTTGCTTCGACAACATTGATCGCTGCGTGAATATGACCGGTGGCGGCGCGGATGCGCGCGCGCTTGCCTCAAAGGTGAGCGAGGCCTGGATCGCGTTTGCGCGCAAGGGTGACCCGAATCATCCCGGTTTGCCGAAATGGCCGGCTTTCACGGGGGACAAAGGCGCGACGATGATCTTCGACAACAAGTGCGAAGTGAAGAACGATCCCGATGGCCCGGAACGGCGCACGGTGACGATGGCGTGAGCGGCGTTGCGGCATGTTGTATATCGAAGGTCGAAAGGAGAACACTTTTATAATGAACCGAAGAGAATTTTTAGCGATGTCCGCCGTGGTTACCGCCGTCTCGACTTTGCGGGCGCGGAGTCCTCTCCAGTCAGAGTGGGGCGGTCCCGTTCTCGACATCCACTCTCATTTGCGCCAGGGGCTGGACGCCAACATGGTTCACATGGAAGGTTGCGGCGTGACAGATGCCGTCTTGCTGACGCGCGGTTCCGTCGTCGAACAGGTGAAAGCGATTCAGGCCAAATATCCCAACCGTTTCGTCTGGTCGGCTAGCGCGGACATCACCAGGCCCGAAGCCGCCGTGACGCTGACCCAAGCCGTTAAAGATGGCGCGAAGGGATTGGGCGAAATCAAGTTTCACGTCGAAGCCGCCGGCCCGGAGTTGCGGAAGATGTACGCGCTGGCGGCGGAATTGGACGTGCCGATTCTGGTGCATTTCCAGGAAGTTCCGCATTTCGATGGCGAAGGCGTATTCAGCGTGGGATTCAAACGGTTCGAGGCGATGCTGAAGGCTTATCCGAAAACCAGATTCATAGGCCACGCCGATGCCTTCTGGGCGAATGTGAGCGCCGATTACGCCAACGAGTCCGCCTATCCTACCGGGCCGATCAAACGCGGCGGCGTTACTGATAAACTGCTGGGAGATTACCCCAATCTGTTTGGCGATCTGTCGGCGAATTCCGGCAACAACGCGTTGTCGCGCGACCCTGACTTCACTACGGACTTTCTCGAGCGCCATCAAAACAAACTCGTCTTCGGCAGCGATTGTTCTTGTTTGGACGGGCGTGGCGGCGGCGTCAGCCAAAACAACAACCCTGCGGCGTCCCGCCTGAGCGGCAAATGCGTGGCCAGGGAAACGTTGACCGTTCTCAAACGACACACCAAGCCCGACGTGTTTCGCAAGCTGACCTGGGAAAACGGACACAAGCTTTTCAAGATCAAATCTTGATTGCGGGCGGAAGGTAAATTCAAAGGAGTTTCAATGAAACGAATAATTGTCATCACAGCGCTGTGTTTATTCGCGCTGCTTTCCGCCGGTTGGGTGTTGCGGCTGGCGGCGAAACAGCAGACGCAAAAAATCAATACGACGCCCGCGCCTCCGCTGCGCGTCGAACCCGCGAAGGAGAGCGACGCCACCGGCAAGACTGTCGCGGCGGCCAAAGCCTTTCTGGCGACTCTCGACGACGCCGCGCGCGCCAAAGTCAGTTTCGCTTTCAACAGCGACCAGAAATCCAAATGGTCGAATCTTCCGGTCGGGATTTATAACCGCAACGGATTGCGCTGGGGCGATCTGAACGCCGCGCAGCGCGAAGCCACGATGAAACTCCTGGCTACCGCGTTGAGCAAGCAGGGGCTTCAGAAAGTGAAGGAGATTATTGAAGGCGATGAAACGCTGAGGACTCCCGATAACGGCCGAGGCGGTGGAACGGGGAGGCCGATCTTTGGCCGAGACGAATACTATCTGGCCTTGCTCGGCGCGCCTTCGCTCACAGAACCCTGGATGATTCAATTCGGAGGTCACCATCTTGCGATCAATCTGACGATTGTCGGCAAGACCAATGTCATGACGCCGAGCCTGCCCGCCGCGCAGCCCACGACATACAAACTCAATGGCGAAACCGTCCGTCCGCTGGGCCGCGAAAATGACAAAAGTTTCGCCCTGGTCAATTCGCTCGACGCGTCGCAGCAGAAGCAGGCGATATTGCCGTATCAGGTAAGTGATCTAGTACTCGGCCCGGGCGAAGACGGCAAGACGATTCAACCCGAAGGCATTAAGGCTTCGGCCTTGAACGCCGCGCAGCAAAAGATGCTGCTCGACCTGGCGCGCGAGTGGGTGGGCATCCTCAACGACGAAGCGGCGTCGGCGAAGATGGCCGAAATCAAAGCCAATCTGCCGGAAACGTGGTTTGCGTGGAGCGGGCCGACGACCCAGGGGAGCGCCGCGTATTTCCGCATTCAAGGACCGACGCTGTTGATTGAATACGCGCCGCAACGGTTACGCAGCGGCGGCCTCGATCTCAATCACCTCCACACAATTTACCGCGATCCGACCAACGATTACGGCGCGCGGCTGGTGAAACGATGAAACGACTGTTGTTCTGTTTGCTTTGCGCGTGCGCCCTGCTCATAACGGCGCCGGCGCACGCGCTCGACCAGTATTTACAGGTTGCGCAAATCGCGCTCGCGACGGGCGCCGTGCGCGTAGAATTGCGTTTGATCCCCGGCGCTCGAGTGGCCGATCGCGTTTTTGCCCTGATCGATGTTGACGGCGATGGACAAATTTCGCCGGCGGAAGAGCAGGCTTATGCGCGACGCGCGCTGCGGGATGTCGCGCTCGAAGTCGACGGACTGCGCACACCGCTCACGCTGACGGGAATTCAGTTCCCGTCGCGGCGCGAGATGAACGAAGGCGTCGGCGCAATTCGCCTCGATCTCGCGGCGGAAGCGGCTTTTGGCGCGGCGGGCGAGCATCAACTCACTTTCCGCAACGACCACCTGCCGGAACTTGGAGCCTACATGGCGAATGCCCTTGTTCCAACAACCGATACGATCAAAATCACCGGGCAGCAACGCGACGCGCTGCAGCGTGGATTACGTGTGAACTTTCTCTCGCTGTCCTCTGACGCGCGCGCATGGCCTCGCTGGACAGGCGTGTTGCTGTTCGGCCTATGCCTGGCGCTGTTACTTCCACAGTGGAAACGCCTGCGCGGTTTTTTGCGCCGCTTTAAAAGGTCAACTACTCCATCTAAGCGCGAGGACGCGCTGTAGATGGAGCTTGCGGTTTCCGGTTTCGTACTTGACGCTTCTTCTCAGAAGAACAAACCGCTCCGGGCCCCTTGACTTCCTTCCCCGGATATTCGCATTAGTAGCGGCCCTTCGCCACAAGATCATGCCTTTGGGCGACAGATTTCGCTCCATTCAGATCGGCGTTGATCTGATAGCCGCAATCGCGGCATTCGAATTTCGATTGACTTGGACGGACACCAATCTGCAACTCATCGCCCCAGGCCTGGAGTATCGTCCACAATCCAGCGCCAAAAATTTTCGGGACATCGAAGCCGAATAGCTTGGTTAGCGGAAAGTTTTTTCGGATAATGGAAACATGTTTCCGATAGTGGAAACATTCGATGTCCGCATTATTCATGTTGGGCGGCTAAGGGCAGCGACAATTCGCGTGAATGGAGGCAAGGATGGCGAAAGTCACCGGAATCGGCGGCGTCTTCTTCAAAAGCAGAAACGACAGAGCCGCGCTTGCAGATTGGTATCAGAAGCGCTTGGGCATGACACTAGAGAGCTTTGGCGGCGCTATTCTGAGATGGCCGGATGACAAGGCCGAGGACAATGGGCTCACCGTATGGCACATCGCAGAAAAAGAAAGCCAGTGGTTCAGCCCCAGTGACTCCGCCTTCATGATCAACTACCGGGTCGACAATCTTGACGAGATGATCGCGCAACTCCGCGCCGACGGAGTCGAAGTCATCCGCGGCCCCGAATCGCATGAAAACGGGAAGTTCGCCTGGGTCATGGACCCGGAGGGGAACAAGGTGGAGTTATGGGAGCCGATGATCTGGGATGAAAAGAACAAGGCCACTTGAAGTTTTTGTCCAAGCCGCCCACCAATGGCATGCAGCGGGCGCGCAGACTTGAGTTAGATTCTAATCGAGCGCCGCGCCGTGTTGGCTTGAACACAGCATCACACCAAATAACGCCACCCCCGGCGATTCTCACGGATTCAGACAAAGAATCTGCGGCTTATCACCAGCTATGGCCGCAGGCTCCGCAATTCCAACTCGGCGAATCCAGATCAATGCAGCATCCGCCCAGAACGTAATCGCGCTCCTCGGCCGGCGTCGGGTCCTCTTCCATCGACAGTCCGTAGCGGATGCTTTTCACGACCTCGGCGCCGCACTGCGGGCAGTTGGACGGCTTTTGTATCTCGACCTTGCCGAAGCCGAACAACTCGCCGTCGACGATCTCTACTCGTTTGCGTTTCATTGCGATCTCTCTTTTCGTTGGGCGTAGTCGTCGGCGCGTAATTGTTTCGAGACACGCGCGATTGTCAATAGGCGCGTGGCTATTCAATTGGCCGAAGGTTGGCGAGATGGCAAGGCCATCGCACTGCGCCATATCTACGGATTACTTTCGGCAGCCCGGCGCGACCTCGCTCTTATCAATCATCTTGTATGGCATAGCAATAGGTAATTTTAGAAGGTCGTCTTGCAGGCTGCGGCTTTAGGCTGAGGGATAATGTTGACTGCCTACAGGGATTGGCTTAGACTTCTGTGGTTCATCAACAGGAGACGTATGGAACAACACAAGAACGAAGTCCTGCCAGGCACGCTCAACCTGATGGTTCTTAAAACCCTCAGTACGCTCGGGCCATTGCATGGGTACGGCATTGCCAGGCGGATCGAGCAGATCAGCGGCAACCTGCTACAGCTCAACCAGGAGACGATTTATCCCGCTCTGCTCGGCCTCGAGCAGATGGGCTGGATCAGCTCTAAATGGGGAGTATCGGAAAACAACCGGCGCGCCAAGTATTACTCGATTACACGGGCTGGGAAGAAGCAGCTTGCCGTTGAAGAAGAGATCTGGAGGCGGGCGTCCGAAATCATGATCCGCTTTCTTGAACCATCGGGGGAAAACACATGACCTGGTTACGAGTCTTCATCCACCGCCTGCTCGGGTTGTTTCTCAAGCGAAAGCTGGACCAAGAGCTGGAGGACGAAATCCGCTCTCATCTCGACATGCAGATTCAGGACAATCTGCGGCAGGGGATGAGCCCGGACGAGGCGCGTTATGAGGCGATGCGAAAGTTCGGCGGTGTCGAGCAAGTCAAAGAAAGTTACCGGGATCGCCGCAGTCTGGCGGTAGTGGACTCAACGCTCCAGGATTTACGCTATGCGCTCCGAACACTGCGGCGTAGTCCGGGCTTCACCGCCGTGGCCGTGCTGACGCTGGCGCTGGGCATTGGAGCAAACACAGCCATCTTCAGCATGTTCGAGGGCGTTGTGTTGGCGCCTCTACCTTATAGAGAGGCTGAACGTTTAGTCACAGTGTGGTATAGCATTTCAGTCAATCCTCGCGTATATCCTTCCGCGCCGGACTTCCGGGACTGGCGCCGCAATGCGCGCTCATTTGAGAAAATGGGCGCCATCGGAGGGCGGGCCCATGATCTGACCAATCCTGGGACCCCCGAACATCTTGATGGAAGAGAAATCTCTTCCGGCTTTTTTAGTATGCTCGGCGTAAATCTGCGCCTCGGACGCGAGTTTTCGTCTCAGGAAGACCAGCCTGGCGGAGATCCAGTAGTCATAATCAGCAACCGTCTGTGGCAAGATCGGTTCGGCGCCAGCCCGGAGGCGCTGGGCCGATCAGTAACCCTGGACGGAATTGATCGCACTATTGTAGGAGTTCTTCCATCCGGCTTTGAATTCGGAGGCCATGGGGAAGCAGATGTTTATACGCCCTTTTGGCAGAGCAACCCTGTACTTATGACTGATCGCGCCATCCGTCCGGGTTTTACCTGCGTTGCGCGCCTGAAGCCCGATGTGACTATCGATCAGGCAAAGTCTGAGATGGTTACGATCCAGAATTCGCTGAATCAGCTATATCCCTCAACAAATGATGACTGGGGCATCAATGTCGAGCCGCTCAAGCAG